>NZ_BAAGXT010000044.1:0-54527 GCF_054779695.1 Nocardiopsis coralliicola
CCCGCCCCGCCCGCGCCCGGCCCCGGCCGGCCGTCTCGGCGGACGGCGCAGGCGCGGCCCCCTCGGCCGGGCACCGCCGCCGCACGCACCAGCGTTCGAGCGCGGGGCCCGCGTCCCTGCTCTGCGGCTGCTGGACGGCCGCCATCGGCAGGGCGCATCGGCGGCGCCGGCCTCTCGGCGATGGCGCCCTCCTGCAGCCCTGGAGCTCACCGGGCCGGTCGGGCCGCCGCCAGTCTGCCGGCGGCGGCCGCGGGCGGCCGGGTCACCGCCCGCGCGGTTTCCGGGCGCAGCGGTGCTGCGCCGGGGGTCAGGGCCGCAGCGGCACTGCGGCACGGCTGGCCGCGGCCTGTCCGGGCACCCGGACCGCTGCCGGCGCGGCGGCGCGGTCGTGCACGGTGACCAGGCGGTGCAGGCGGGCCGCAGAGAACAGTTCGCGCACCCGGGGGTGGCCGATCACCACGTGCAGGTCGCAGCCGAGGAGCCGGGCCCGGCGCTGGAGGCGCACCAGCAGGTCGACGCCGACCGCGTCGCAGGAGACGGTGCCGCTCATGTCGACGACGAGCCGGCGCGGCCGCGCGCAGAGGAGTCCCAGGCACTGCTCGAGGATGGAGGTGCGGCTGTCCGCGTCCACCGTGCTCGGCAGGGCGATCGACGGCACTCCGCCCTCGCGGCGGACCGGGTGGCGTTCGACACGGCGCATGGGTGTCCCGCTCTCTTGCTCAACGGTCGGGAACCGGGCCGGAACCGGCCCGCAGGTGACCGCCGGACGGCGGCCGATGCGCCTTTCTACCCAGCGCCGCCAACCCCGGGCAAGTCCGCCACGAACTGCGCAAAGACCACTTTGAGCGGCCCGCTCGCGGGCACTGCGCGGCCTTTGCGGAGCCCGGTGCCGCCCCCGTGTCCGGGCGATCCTGGCCGAGATTTTGTCCCCGCCAGAACTTGGCGCAACGCGCGCTCCGCCGAGGGCGTCCGGCGGGACCGCGCCCGCAGCCCGGCCGGCGCACCGGCGGTGCCGCCGCCCGGGCTCCGCCGCGGACGGGCCGGCGGCCTGCTCAGCTCTGCGGCGCGGCCTCCGGCTGCGCCCCCGCCGGGAGGGCGCCCGGCCCGGCGCCGGCCCGCCGGCGCAGCGTTGCGCGGCACGGCTCGTGGGCGTAGGTCAGCGGCAGCTCCGGCAGCAGGAGCACGCTGCGGGGGACGAGGTCCGGGTCCAGCCGGCCGGCGAGGAACTCCCGCAGCCCGTCGGCGGTGGCCGAGGACTCGCGGTGCAGGGCGGCGGCGGTGTGCAGGACGGTGCGCGGCGCTCCGGGTGCGGCCGGGCCCGGGGCGCCGAACGTCGCGGCCTCCCGGACGTCTGGGTGGTCGAGCAGCACCGCGTCGACCTCGGCCGGGTAGACGGTGCGGCCGCCGAGCGCGATCGCGTCGCCGGACCGGCCGAGCACGGTCAGCAGGCCGCGCTCGTCGAGGACTCCGACGTCGCCGGTGTCCAGCCATCCGCCGCGCAGCACCCGGGCGGTGTCCGCGGGGCGGCCGAGGTATTCGTCCATCAGGATGGACGTGCGCACCCAGATCCGGCCGCGCTCCCCCGCGGGGACGCAGCAGCCTTCCGCATCGCGCACCTCCACCTCGGCGCCGCTGACCGGCCGGCCGCAGCTCCGCAGCACCGCGGAGCCGCCGGAGGCGTAGTCGTCCGGCCCCAGCACGGCGATATGCCCCGCCTCGGTCTGGCCGTAGCTGGGCAGCACGACCGGCCCGAAGGCATCGACCGCCCGGCGGAGCAGACCGGGTCCGGTGGCAGCCGTGGCGACGAGCAGGCAGCGCAGGTCGGGCACAACGGAGCGGTCCGCCCCGTGGTCCAGAAGGGCGGCCAGCTGGTGCGGGGCGATCACCGCGTGCGTGATGCGCTGCTCCCCGGCCAGGTCGACGAACGCCTGCGGCGTGAACTCGGGAAGAGCGTGGAAGGCACCGCCGTGCCGGAGGGCCGCGTCGCCGAGATGGCGGCCGAGGCCGGTGAACCGGTCGGTCTTCAGCAGCCGGACCGGCCCGCCGGCGAGCAGCGGTCCGATCCATCCGCCGCCCGGCCGGCGGGCACGGTGCCGGCGCAGTGCGGGTTTGGCCCGGCCGGTCGTGCCGCCGGTCAGCACGATCCGGTCCGGGTCGCCCTGCCGCGCACGGGAAGGGAGCGGTTCGGCGGAGAACCCCGCCGCTGCGGTGAACAGCGAGCTCTCCGCCGGCTCGGGGCCCAGCACCGCCGTCCGGGGCACGGCGGCGGCCAGAGCGCCGGCGGTGCCCTCGGCGGTGGACACCGTGTCGAGCACGGCGTGCGTGGCGCGGCACTCGGCGGCGAGCGCCGCCTGGTCCGCTGCCGCCATCTGGACCGGGATCTCGACCTGGGCAGCGCCGGTCCGCCCCACAGCCAGGCTCAGCAGGTACATGCGGGCGCTGACCGGCCCAGCCAGGGCGACCACGGAACCGGGGCCCGCGCCCCAGTCGGCCAGGGCGCGGACCAGCCGGTGCACCGCGTCGGCGGCCTCGCCGGCGGTGAACGCGTCCCGGGGATCGCGCAGTGCGAGCCGGGCGGGGTCGGTGGACAGCGCGTCCAGGATCGGGTCTGCGGCCGTCTGCACGGGGGTCCTCCTCGTTCGTGGCCCGCGCGGTGCGCGGGCGGTCTCCAGGTCAGTGCGGAAGGCAGCGGATGGCGCCCCGGCCGGCGCTGGCCGCGCAGCGGGGGCGGCGCGCGCCGGGCCGGGGGAACGGGTGCCCGGCGGCCCTGCCCGCGGGGCGGATCCGCAGCCGCCGGCCGGTGCCGGAGCATCGCGCGGCGGGTCAGCGGCCGGAGGGCGGCGGGTACGCGAGCCCTCCGGCGTCCGAGGCCGCGGAGAGGTAGCGCGGTTTGGCGATGTGCGCGGTGCGGGTCAGCTCGTCGGTGGCGACGAGCGTGCCCGGAGCCACCGCCGCGGCGCGGGCGGCGGGACCGAACCGCTCGGCGAGTGCCGCGTCGAGCGCGGCCGACGCCTCGCCGGCCAGCGCCGGGTCGGCCTCGAACCGCACCTGCAGAGCGCCGCCGTCGGCCACCGCCCGCCAGAAGAGCACCCCCAGCCGGGCGGGCAGCGCATACACCGCCTCCTCGATCTCGGACGCGAAGACGCGGCGGCCGCCGGCCTCGGCGCCCTGGTCCCAGCGGCCCAGCACCCGGATCACCGGCAGCGCCCAGCCGCACGCGCAGTCGCCGTAGGAGAGCTCGACGGCGTCTCCGGTGTCGTACCTGACCAGCGGCATCGCCTGGCGGAACAGTGTGGTGAGCACGAGCCGGCCGCGGCCCTCGGGCGCGGTGCGGCCGGTGCCGGGGTCGAGGATCTCCGGCAGGTAGCGGTCGGCCCACAGGTGCAGCCGGCCTTCGGGGCACTCCCCGGCCAGGTTGGAGCCGCACTCGGAGTTTCCGTAGCTGACCGCGGCGGTGCAGCCCCACAGTTCCTCGATCCGCCGCTTCCGGGCGGCGCTCAGCGGCTCGCCGGTCGCGATGAGCGTGTGCAGCGCGGGTGCGGTCGCACGCGGGTCGGCCCCGAGGAGGCGCGCGCTCGCAGCCCACAGCAGCGGCTCGGTGGGCAGGGCCGCAGCGACGGTCACGTCGAGGTCGCGCAGCAGGCCCAGGACCCGCGGGTAGGTCATCGCGGTCGAGCG
The DNA here is from genome assembly GCF_054779695.1 of Nocardiopsis coralliicola. Classification (NCBI taxonomy): domain Bacteria; kingdom Bacillati; phylum Actinomycetota; class Actinomycetes; order Streptosporangiales; family Nocardiopsidaceae; genus Nocardiopsis; species Nocardiopsis coralliicola. Next base: position 3,679 of record NZ_BAAGXT010000044.1, read on the forward strand.
CGCGTCAGCCGGGACCACCATCGCTCCGGCCGCCCGCGCCGCCGCGTGCACCTGGTGGCCGATGGTGACCATCGCGTACGGGACGCGGACGAGCACGGTGTCGTCGGCGGTGAGGGGGGTGCGTCCGCGGCCGAAGCGGTCGAGCATCTCGGCCCAGTCGGCCTCGGTGTGGAAGGAGCCGGTGGCCTGGCCGGCCGAGGTTCCGCTGGACTGGTGGTAGGCGACCACGTCGCGGCGCGGCACGGCGAGCATGCCGAAGGGGTGCGCGGCGCGCAGGTCGTCCTTCGCGGTCAGCGGCAGCCCGGCGAGCGCCTCCGGACTGTCCGGCGGGGCACCGCCGAGCCGGTCCCGGTAGAAGGCGCTGCGCCGGGCGCGCCCGACGGCGTCGGCAAGCCGCTCCTTCCACAGGGCGCGCAACCCCTCGAAATCCACCCAGGAACCGACGCCCGGAAAATCCGACATGAATCTCCTATCGACGCTTATCGCCGGCACAGCGTCTTCTGGACACCACCCAGAGCGACACCTATTCCACCACTTCGGACAAAAACTATTCCGCCATTCCGGGCACCTCCGGGGCGAATCCGGGGCAGCACATCCGCACCCCTTTCCGACCGCCGCCGCCACCGTCGATCCTGCCGGATTCCGCCGAGAAAAGCTTCCCGATCCGGGTTTGAATCCGCTGGTCCGCGGCTAGAGATACCGATCGCGCGCCGCAATCAGCACTGCCGGGCAACGGCTCCCGAATGACCGTGAACGTATCAGAGCATTCGTCCCTCCATCCCCTGATAACATCTCCCACCGCCGCGGAAACCGATTCACCGGAACCGCAAATCGGACCATTCTTACGCCTCGCGGAAAAGTCGCAGAGAAAGGAAATCGTGAGCCTCGAACTGCGCTACGGTCCCCTGCTGGACCGGGCCGCCCGATCCCGGCCCGGCGGCGGATTTGAGCTGGCCTGCGTGCTCTGCGAGCGGCCCCCGCGGCGCGAGTCGGACGGCCGGTGCGCCGAGTGCGGCGGAGCCGTCGACGCCGTCCACGACCTGGGGGCCGCGGAGGTCGGTAGCGACGGCGCGGCGGTGCAGCGCTACTTCGACCTGCTTCCGCTGCGCAACCGGGGCGGGCTGTGCCTGCTCGGCGACGGCGACACCCCGTGCCGCCCGGCACCGGAGCTCGGGGCGCGGACCGGCCTGCCCGGCCTGGTCGTCAAGGACGAGAGTGCCAATCCGACCCGCAGCACGAAGGACCGGATCGCGTCGGTCGGGCTGGCGCGGATGGCGGAGCTCGGCGTGAAGCGCTTCGCCATGGCCTCCACCGGCAACAGCTCCACGGCCTACGCGCGCGGCGTGCAGGCCGTCGAGGGCATCGAGCTCGCGCTGTTCTGCGGCCGCCGGTTCCGCCACCGGCTGCACTACCCGGACCACCCTTCGGTCGCGACGCTGCTGGTGGACGGCGACTTCGTCGCGGCGGGCGGGGCGGCCCGCCGGTTCGCCGCGCGCACCGGCGCCTACGCCGAGGGCGGGTTCTTCAACCTCGCCCGGCGCGAAGGGCTGAAGCTCGCCTACCTGGAGGCGTTCGACGCCATGGACCCCTCCCCCGACTACGTCTTCCAGGCGGTGAGCAGCGGGATGGGACTGCTCGGCGGCTACAAGGGGGCGGTCGAGTACCACCGGCTCGGCCGGCTGCCGCGGGTCCCGCGGTTCGTCGCCGTCCAGCAGGAGGGGTGCGCGCCGATGGCCCGCGCCTACCGGGAGGGAGCGGCAGAGATCGCACGGCGGCACGTGGTGGCCGACCCGCGCGGCCCCGCCGAGGCCATCCTGCGCGGCGACCCGAGCGCGACCTACCCCTACATCCGCGCGCTGTGCGACAGCAGCGGCGGCGCGATCACCGCGGTCAGCCACGAGGAGATCCGCGCGGCGCGGGAACTGCTCGCGGAGGCCGAAGGGCTCACGGTCTGCAGTGCGGCGGCGACGGCCCTCGCCGGGGCCGTCCGCATGCGCCGCGAAGGCGCCCTGCCTGCGGACGCGTCCGTGCTGGTCAACCTCACCGGCGCCGACCGGTCCGGCGCGGCCTCCCCGACACGGGTGCGCCAGGTCGCGGCCGACTGGCCGGACGGCCCCGTGCAGTGGGAGGACGCCTTCGCCGGCACCGGGGCGGAGGTGGCGGGGTGATCGCCGTGACCGTTGTGGGCGCCGGCGCGGTCGGAGCGTCGCTGGCCTGGCACCTGGCCCGCGCCGGCGCGCGCGTCACGGTGTGCGAGCGCGGCACCTCCGCGGTGCCGGGGGCCAGCGGAGCCTCGTTCAGCCGGGTGACCGCGTTCGGCAAGCGGCCCGGCGCCTACTTCGACCTCAACGCCGCCGGGCTGGCGGAGCTCCACCGCCTCCGGGACAGCGGAACGCCGGGCTTCCACCCCTGCCCGTCCCTGGTCTGGCCGCGCTCCGAAGAGGCGCTCGAGGACGACCTCGCCGCCGCCCGCGCGCACGGCTACGCAGCCGAGCCGGTCGCGCCGGACCATCCGGCGGTGCCCTCCGGAGCGGACCGGTCCGTGCTCCCGCCCCGGGGTGTCCTCCTGCCCGGCGAAGGCTGGGTCGACCTGCCCGCGCTGACCGGCCTGATGCTGGCCCGCGCAGCGGAGTCCGGCGCGGCCGTGCGCACCGGTGCCGAGGTGACCGGGATCGCCACCGGGCCGGGCGGCGCGGTGCACGGCACGGTCGGTGCGGACGGCCGCACCGCGCCGGCCGACGTCGTCGTCAACGCCGCCGGCGCCGGGGCGGACGCGGTCGCAGCGCTGGCAGGCGGCCGCCTGCGGCTCGCGCCGACGCGGGGCCTCCTCGCGGACCTGCTGCTGCCGGACCCGCCCCAAGCCCAGCTGCTCACTCCGCGGGTCAGCATCCGGCCCGCCGGCCCCGGCCGCGTCCGAGTCCGCTCCGGCGCCATCGACGCCCGCCTCCCCGCCGTTGCGGACGGCGCCGCTCCCGATGCGTCCCCCGGTGCTCAGCCGGAGCTCGCCCTCGACCTCGCGGCGCGCGCGGCGGAGCTGCTGCCGGAGCTCGCCGGCGTGCGCCCCGCCGCCGTCCGCGCCGGTGTGCGCGCCTTCCCCGCCGACGGCGTCTCCAGCGTCGGCTATGCGGCACCGGGCTATTACGAGGCCGTGACGCACAGCGGCGCCGGCCTGGCACCGCTGCTGGGACGGCTGGCCGCCGAGGAGATCATCCACGGCCGCCGCTCCGCGCTGCTCGCGCCGTTCTCCCCCGGCCGGCCCCGCCCCGAGGGGCCTGCAGCGCGCCCCGGAACCGGAGGCGGCCGGGCCGCGGCCGCCCCGGCTCCGCACTGACCCACCCATGCACCGCCCGAACACCGCCCGAACAGCCGAGGAGGACCCATGCTCGACACCACCCGCACTGGCCGGACCGACCCGACCGACGGATCCGGAGCGCCTGCGGGCAACGCCGCCGCCTATGCCGACCTGCACCGGTTCGTCGCCGGCGGCGTGAGCAGCAACATGCGCGCCAAGGGCATCGCTGCGCCGATCATGGTGGAGTCGGCCGCGGGCTGCCGCGTCCGCGACATCGAGGGCAACGAGCTGATCGACGCCAACATGGGCTACGGCCCGCACCTGTTCGGCTACGCCGACGCCGACGTGACCGAGCAGATCGCCGACCGGTTCCGCCGCGGCCACACCACCGGGCTGCCGCACCGGCTGGACCGGGAGGCCGCCGAACTCGTCACCCAGCTGGTGCCCGGAGTGGAGCAGCTGCGGTTCGCCAACTCCGGCACCGAAGCGCTGATGTCGGCGGTCCGGCTGGCCCGGATGAGCACCGGCCGCACCCTGCTGCTCACCTTCACCGGCCACTACCACGGGTGGAGCGAGACGCTGCTGCGGACCGCCGCGACCGAAGGCGACCGCCCGTCGCCGGGGGCGGCCGGGATGATCCCGGAAGCGGCCGCGCACACGCTCCAGGTGCCGTGGAACGACACTGCGGCCCTCGACCGGGTGTTCGCCGAGCACGGCCCCGAACTGGCGGCGGTGCTGTGCGAGCCGGTGCTGGGCAACGACGGCATCGTGCCGCCCGCGCCGGGCTTCCTGGAGCAGCTGCGCGCCCGCACCCGCGCCAGCGGTGCGCTGCTCATGTTCGACGAGGTGATCACCGGGTTCCGGGTGGCCGCCGGCGGCGCGCAGGAGCGCTACGGGGTGGTGCCGGACCTGACCGTGCTCTCCAAGGCGATGGGCGGCGGCTTCCCCGTCGCCGCGTTCGGCGGGTCCGCCGCTGCCATGGAGCCGCTGGCGACCTACGCGGCGTTCCACGCCGGCGTCTACTCCGGCAACCACGCGGCGCTGCAGGCGGTGGCGGCCACACTCGGCAAGATCGCCGCCGACCCCGGGCTCTACGGCGTGCTGGAGGACCGGGGGGCCCGCACCGAGGAGCGGGTCCGCGCGGCGGCCGCCGCAGCGGGGCAGCCGCTGCTGGTCGAACGGGTCGGTTCGGCCATGTCGGTGATGTCGGTGCGGCCGGACGGCGGCGTCGACCACGCCCGGCACCGGCGGCTGCAGATGCACTGCCAGCGCAACGGCGTCTACTTCCACCCGGTCCCCGAGGAGCCGTGGTTCCTGAGCACCGCACACACCGACGCCGACATCGACACCATTGCCGACGTGCTGCACGGCGGCCTGGTGGCGACCGCTGCGGAGGACAGCGCGGCGGCCCCGGCGTGAGCGGGCGAGCCGGAGGCATCGCCGAGACCTACGGGCGGTGCGCTTCGCGCTACAGCGCCGGCTCCGACCACTTCACCGTGTTCGGCCGGCGCCTGGTGGAGCGGGCCGCTCTGCGTCCGGGCGAGCGGGTGCTCGATGCCGCCGCGGGGCGCGGCGCCTGCCTGCTCCCGGCAGCCGAGGCCGTCGGCCCAGCCGGCGCCGCCGACGGCGTCGACCTGTCCGAGGCGATGGTCGCGCACCTGGCTGCCGACGCCGCAGCGCGCGGGCTGGAGCAGGTCCGGGTGGCCCGCATGGACGCCTGCGAGCTCGCGCTGCTACGACGCGGTGCTGTGCGGGTCCGCCCTGTTCGTGATGGCCGACCCGGACGCGGCGGCGGCCGGCTTCCACCGGGTACTGCGCCCCGGCGGGCGCTGCGCGGTGTCCGTGCCGGCGGCGCCGGTGGCGCCGGGAGACGGCCGCCTCCACCGGCTCTACGCGGAGTACGCGCGGCAGGCGCCGTCCGCTCCGGGTTTCGCGATGCGGTTCGGGATGGACCCGGGAGCGCTACTGCGCCGGGCCGGCTTCACCGGAGTCACGGCGGTGGAGGAGGAGACCACCGTGTATTTCCGCGACGCCGCGGCCTGGTGGGACTGGACCTGGACGGTGGGCACGCGCTCCCTCTACGAGCGGCTGACGGACGCGCAGCTGGACGAGCTCCGCACGGCCGTCCTCGCCCTCCTCACCCCGGCGCAGACCCCCGACGGCCTGCCCGGTACCGCACGCGCCGTCTTCGCCATCGGCACCCGCCCGGCCTGAAAACCGCTGCGGGCGCGGACGCCCTGCCGGGCTCCGCACCCGCAGCGGCACATCCCGCGGGCGCCGCCGGCCCGCACGGGCGGGCCGGTGCCGACCGCTCGCTGATCAGGGCTCCCGCTGTCCGGTATGCCGCGGAAAGCGCGCGCCCGCTGCACGGTGCGGGCGCCCCGGAGGCGCGGCGCCCGCCTGCGCATGCACGTCGGGACCGCTCCGGGGTGCCCCTGCGCCGGTACGCCTCCCTCCTCCCGGCGAGGACCCGCACGGCCTCCGCCCTGCAGGGCGTCCGCCGGCCTCGACCGACCGCGGCGGGCTGCCCGGCACGGGCGGGCCGCGCCCGCTCCCGGCGAAGGACTGCCGCCCCGCGTCGGTGCGACCGCGCGGCCTCCGGGAACGGTGCGGCGCCCTCGGGGGCGGCGTCCGTTGAGACATTCCGCGCCACCGGCGCAGCCGGACGCACCGGCGCGCCCGGTTCCGCACCTGCAGTCAGCCGGCTGCGGCCCGGTGCCAGGTGCGCAGGGTGGTACGGCACGGCTCGTGGGCGAACGTCTGCGGAATGTGGGACACGAAGAGGTAGGACGCGGGGCGCCGGTCGGCGGGCAGGCGGCGTTCGGCGAAGGCGTGCAGGGACGACGGGTCCGGCTGGGCGCCGCGCGGCACGACCGCGGTGTGCAGCAGGGTGCCGCCGGGGCCGGGCACGTCGAACGTCGCGGCGTCGGCCACCGACGGGTGCCCTTGGAGGACGGTGTCGGTCTCGGCGGGGAAGACCGCGGCACCGCCGACCTCCATGGCGTCGCGGGCGCGCCCGAGCAGGATGAGGCGGCCGTCGCCGTCGAGGTAGCCGACGTCGCCGGTGTCGAGCTTGCCGCCGCGCATCTTCGCCGCCGACGCTTCCGGCTGGTCGAGGTAGCCGTCCATGAGGATGGACGTCCGCACCCACACCCGCCCCGGTACACCCGGGGGGCACGGCAGGCCGGCGGTGTCCCGGATCTCGACGTCGGCCCCGGGGACGGGCTGCCCGCAGGTGCCGGCGGCCACCGGGTCGACGCGGGGCGGGCCCGCGGACGCGGAGACCGCGTAATCGGCGGGCGAGAGCCAGCAGATGCCGCCCGCCTCCGTTTGGCCGTAGGTGACGTGCACGATCGGGCCGAAGCGCTCCACTGCGCGGCGCAGCAGGGCGGGCCCCACCATTGCGGCGCCGGTGAAGATCCCGCGCAGCGAGGAGAAGTCGGCCTCCGCGGCTCCGGGTGCGCCGAGCAGGGTGCGCAGCGCATGCGTCGGGATCATCAGGTGGGTCGCGCGGTGGGCGGCGACCGCGTCGGCCAGCGGGGCCGGTGCATAGTCGGCGAGCGCGATGCAGGACCCGCCGGAGGCGATGGCGGCGTCGCACAGCGTCCGCTGCAGCGAGGTCAGGGTGCCGGCCACCACGACGCGCACGGTTCCGCGCTCTGCGCCGAACACCCGCAGGAAGTGCGCGCCTCCTTTCCCCAGGCCGGGCCGCCAGCGGCGCAGCACCGCTTTGGCCGGCCCGGTGCTGCCGCTGGTGAAGGAGATGCGGTGCGGTTCTCCTGCCCGGGCCCGGTGCGCCAGCGGCTCCGCGGAACGGGAGTCCGCGGCCGCGAACAGGTCGTCGGCCGCAGCGCACGGCGCCAGCGCCGCGACGCGGCAGCCGGGGATCCCGCTCAGCGCGGCCAGCGCCTCAGGGCCGGTGTGGCCGGGGTCGACGACGGCGTGCGTCGCCCCGCACCGCGCGGCGAGCGCCGCCTGCTCCTCCGCTGCCGCGGTGAGGGGGATCTCCAGCTGGGCGGCGCCGAGGAGCTCGACCGCCCGCGAGGCGATATACATGCGGCCGCTGGCCGGACCGAGCAGCGCCACCCGGCTGCCCAGCCCGGCGCCGCGCTCGGCGAGCTCGCGCCCGACGCGGTAGACGGCATCGGCGGTCTGACCGCCCGTGTAGACGTCCCGGGGGTCCCGGAACACCGTCCGGTCCGGATCGGCCGCCATCATCGCGCACATCTGGTCCATCTACCGCCCCCGCAAGCACTCTGGGTATCCAACCAGGCACTCTAAGGCATCACGGCGATCGCCGCCGGGCGTTCGGCGGAGCGCATGCGCGGAGATCCCCGCCCGGCGGCGCGGCCGGGCCGGTCAGTCGGCGTAGTCGGGCGCGATGCGGCCGGCGAGGCGGAGGAGGGCGTCCCAGGCGAGGTCGCCGAAGCCGTCGTCGGTGAGGTCGTCGCCGTCGCCGGGGTGGGATTCGGCGTTCATCTGGCGGGCGGTGTGCTCAACGACGCCGGGGGCGGGCAGCTGGAGGGCGGCGCCGCCGGACTGCGCCTGGAGCTGGATCTCGCACGCCTTGTCCAGGTAGAACATGCGCAGGAACGCCTCGCCCACGGTGCCGCCGACGGTCAGCAGGCCGTGGTTGCGCAGGATCAGCGCCGGATGGCCGCCGAGGTCGGCGACGAGGCGGCGCTGCTCGTCGAGGTTGAGCGCGACCCCCTCGTAGTCGTGGTAGCCGACCCGTCCGGCGAACTCCATGGAGATCTGGTTGACCGGCAGCAGCCCCTGCTCCTGCGCGGCCACCGCGCAGCCCGCGCGGGTGTGCGTGTGCAGCACCGCATGGGCGTCGGAGCGCGCGGCGTGCACGGCGCTGTGGATGACGAAGCCGGCCGGGTTGACCCGGTACCGGGTGGGCTCCACCGGCTGCCCGGCCATGTCGATCTTGACCAGGGAGGAGGCGGTGATCTCGTCGAACATCAGGCCGTAGGGGTTGATCAGGAAGTGCGGCTCCGGACCGGGGACCCGCACGGTGAAGTGGGTGTAGATCAGATCCGTGAGGCGGAAGTGCGCGGCGAGCCGGTAGGCGGCGGCGAGCTCGCGCCGCAGGCGGGCCTCCCCGCCTGAAGTGCCGGCACCGGTGGCGCCGGGGGCGGGTGCATCGATGGTCATCGCGTCGTCCTCTCCTGCGTCGGCGGGCCCAGCGCGCCTGGCCCGGGTCACGGCCCATCATGGCGGCCGGGCCCGCCGATCCTGCGGGCCGCCCCTTCCTCCCGGCCCTCCCGTCTCGCACCGCCGCCCGCGGCCGCGGGCGGCAGGCAAACGGAGGCCGGGAGGCCGCGGAGGGGCCCCGGGGCATCCCGGTGCCCCCGTCCGGAACCGGTTGGCTGCCACCGAACCGGCGTGCGGCGCCCGGGCACCTGGCAGAATCGCGCACGGGCCGCAGCAGAGGCTGCCGCCGGGAGGCGCCGAGGGGGCAGCCGTGCGGGTGCTGGTCATCGGAGGCGGAATCGGCGGGCTGGCCGCGGCGTGCGCACTGGCCGACGGCGGCGCGCGGGTGCGGGTAGCCGAGGCCCGGCCCTCGGGCGGCGGCGACCTCGGCGCCTTCCTCACCCTCGCCGGCAACGGCACCCGCGCCCTCCACCGGCTGGGAGCCGCAGCGGCCGCGGAGGACTGCGGCTTCGGCCTGGAGCGGCTCCGGGTGATCGACGCCGGCGGCGCCGTGGCCGCTGAGCGCCCGCTATCGGGGTTCCGCTGCCTGCGTTGGGCCGACCTGCGGGCCGGGCTCGCCGCCGCGGCCCTGCGCCGCGGCCCAGCCCTGGACGAGGGCCTCACCTGCACTGCCGTCCGGGAGGACGCCGGCGGCGCCGTGGCCGAGTTCGACGACGGCTCCGCCGACCGCGCTGACCTGGTGATCGGCGCCGACGGAGTGCACTCGGCGGTGCGCTCCGCCATCGATCCGCGCGGCCCCGCAGCCCGCTACGCCGGCCAGAACATCTACTACGCCGCCTCCTGGTGCACGGACGGAACGGGCCCGCCGCCGCCCGGCCGGATCGACATGGTCCGCGGCAGCCGCGCCGCCTTCGGGCACGCCACCTGCCCGGACGGGTCGAGCGCCTGGTTCGCGCGGGTCCCCGGGCCGCCGCTGGCCGGCTCGGGGGTGCGCCGAAGCCCCGGAGCGCGGGAGCGCCTGGCCGCACTCCTGGAGCCGGACGCGACACCGGCGGCGGCCACCGTGGCGGCAACCTCCGCCCCCGTCCTGGCCACCGACGCCCGCGACCTGCCGCCCGGCGGGCGCTGGCACACCCGGCGCGTCCTCCTGCTCGGCGACGCCGCGCACGCCGCCTCGCCCGCCACCGGCCAGGGCGCCTCCCAGGCGCTGGAAGACGCCTGCGCCCTGGCCGGCGCGCTGGGCAGCGCCGCCGCCACCGCCGGACCGCCGGCCGGCACGCTCGCATCCGCCCTGGCCGCGGTGGAGCGGGCCCGGCGGCCCGCGGCCGAGGAGAACACCGCGCGCAGCGCCGAGCTCACCCGGGCGCTCTCCGGACCGCCGGACGGCCGCGGCTGAGCGGCGGCGCCCCCGGGACAACTGCGCTGAACTGGCACGATGTCCGCCCAAGGTGCCCGCCATCGGGTTTTACCGAACGGTAGGTCTAAACTCCGGCCCATGGTGCACGTCACCCACCGCGTGCGGCGGTGGATCCTCATCCCCCTGTCGGTTCTCCTGGGGCTCGCGCTGGTCGCGGCCGGTCTGGGCTACTGGACGGTCCAACGGGCCTTTCCGCAGACCAGCGGCGAGCTCGAACTGTCCGCGCTGGACGGCGAGGCGTCGGTTCACCGCGACGCCAGCGGCATCCCGCAGATCTATGCCGACTCCGCCGAGGACCTGTTCCGCGCCCAGGGCTTCACCGACGCCCAGGACCGCTTCTGGCAGATGCACGTCAACCGGATGACCACCGCGGGGCGCCTGGCCGAGATGTTCGGGCCGGACCAGGTCGAGACCGACTCCTACATCCGCACGATGGGCTGGCGGCACACCGCGGAGCAGGAGTACGAGCTGCTCGAGCCGGAGACCCGCGCCTGGTTCGACGCCTACGCCGAGGGGGTCAACGCCTACCTCGGCCAGCGCGACGGCGGCGAACTCGGCGCCGAGTTCGCCCTGCTCGGCGTCCTCGCACCCGACCACAGCGTCGAGGAGTGGACCGCGATCGACAGCCTCGCCTGGCTCAAGGCCATGGCGTGGGACCTGCGCGGCAACATGGAGGACGAGATCGACCGGGCGGGCCTGCTCGCCAGCGGACTGGACCGGGAGCAGGTCGAGGAGCTCTACCCGGACTACCCGGAGCAGGAGCACCCACCCATCACCGAGGGGGACGTGGAGGACGGCGCCTTCGCGTCCGATGCCGCCGAGGAGCCCCCCGGGCCCGAGGGCGGGGCGGACGGGGCCGATGGTGCCGAGGAGGCCGCCGATGAGGCGCGCGCCCCGGCCGGATCCGATTCCGGTTCGGGGGCGGCCGCCTCCGGTTCGGAGGCGGCCGCGCCCGACCCCGCGGGCCCCGCGGACGGCACCTCCTCCCCCGCCGCCGCGGACGCGCTCGCCGAGGTCGGCGGCGGCCTCGGTGCCCTGCCGGAACTGCTCGGCCCCGCCTCGCCCGACCTCGGGTCGAACTCCTGGGTGGTCTCCGGCGAGCACACCGAGTCCGGCCTCCCGCTGCTCGCCAACGACCCGCATCTGGGCGCGCAGATGCCCAGCGTGTGGCACCAGACCGGGCTGCACTGCACCGAGGTGAGCGCGGAGTGCCCGTTCGACGCCACCGGGTTCGCGTTCGCCGGCGTGCCCAGCATCATGATCGGCCACAACGCCGACATCGCCTGGGGCTTCACCAACCTCGGCCCGGACGTCACCGACCTGTACCTGGAGCGCATCGAGGACGGCGCGGCCATCGTCGACGGCGAGCCCGAGGAGCTGGAGACGCGCCCGGAGACGATCGCGGTGGCCGGCGGGGAGCCGGTGGACATCACCGTCCGCTCCACCCGGCACGGCCCGCTGCTGTCGGACGCCGCCGCAGGAGCCGACCTGGCCGAGATCGGCGCGAACCCCCCGGTCGACGCGGACGGCGCGGCCGCCGATACGGCTGCCGAGCCGGCCGGCGACGGCTACGGCGTGGCACTGAGCTGGACCGCGCTGGAGCCCGGGCACACCGCCGATGCGATCTTCAAGATCGCCGCCGCCGACGACTTCGCGTCGTTCCGCGACGCCGCGCGGCACTTCGAGGTGCCGGCGCAGAACCTCGTCTACGCCGATACCGAGGGCAACATCGGCTACCAGGCGCCGGGCTCCATCCCGGTCCGCGGCAAGGGCGACGGGCGCTGGCCGGCGCCCGGCTGGGACTCCGACTACGACTGGGAAGAGGAGCGCATCGACTTCGAAGAGCTGCCCAGCGTGTACAACCCGGAGTCCGGCGTGATCGTGACCGCCAACCAGGCCGCGGTGGGCGCCGACTACCCGCACCTGCTCACCGAGGACTGGAACTACGGCTACCGCGGGGCGCGGATCAGCGCGCTGCTGGAAGACGGCATCGCGGAGGGCGGGCTGACCACCGGCGACATGAACACGATCCAGATGGACGGCGACCACGGCGGCGCGCACGCGGTGGTTCCGCACCTGCTCCGCGCCGGCGACGGCGAACTGGAAGGCACCGCGGCCGAGGCGCTCGGCGTCCTTCGGGAGTGGGACTACCGCCAGGACGCCGACTCGGCGGGCGCGGCGTTCTACAACGCCACCTACCGCCACCTGCTCGACCTGCTCTTCGAGGAGATCGGCGAGGAGAACTCCCCGGACGGCGGAGCGCGCTCGTGGCTGTTCGTCACCGAACTGCTGGAGGACCCCGGCTCGCACTGGTGGGACGGCGCCAGCGCCAGCGGGCGCGACGCCATGCTGACCGAGGCCATGGACCGCGCCGCCGATGAGCTGTCCGACCGGCTCGGCGGCGACCCGGCCGCGTGGCGCTGGGGCGAGCTGCACACCCTCACCGCGGAGCACCCCACCTACGGCACCTCGGGCATCGGCCCGCTGGAGTGGGTGTTCAACGGCAGCCCGGTAGAATCCGGCGGCGGCAAGGACACGGTCAACGCCACCGGCTGGGACCGCACCGAGGGCTACGCCGTCACCACGGTGCCCTCGATGCGGATGGCGATCGACATGGCCGATCTGGACGCGGCCCGCTGGATCGACCTCACCGGCCCCTCCGGGCACGTGTTCCATCCGCACCGGCAGAACATGACCGAGGAGTGGGCCCAGGGCGGCACCGTGCCCATGCCCTTCACCCGGGAGGCCGTGGAGGAGGCCGCGGAGGACACGCTGGTCCTGAAGCCCTGACCCCGCCCCGGGCCCCTGGGGCTGCCCGCGCCCGGCTGCAGCGCTGCCGCAGCCGGGCGCGGCGCGTTGGCTCCGCGGCAGGGCGACCCGGCGGGCGCACGCACGGTCGCGCGGGGGACACGCTGCGGCGCTTTCGCGCCGGCGCGGAACCGTTTCCCCCTTTCGGCCGTTGGGGAATTCGTGCCGCAGGGGACCAGAATACGAACGCCAGATTTCTCACTAATTCCGATTCCGTTCCCACAGAACCCCGCCATCGCGCGAAACGTGCCCCACAGTTAGCATGGCGGCGCGATTCCGGCCGCACGCGACCGCCTGTCCCGCAAGGGACCCAGCCGCCTGGCGGCGCCCCCTCCGCCGCTCTCCCGGCCACTCGTGCGCCGGACCCATCGGAACAATCGGATAGTCAGAAGAGCGCAGACACCTATGAGCCCTGATCCCTCCGCGAAGGCGCCCCCGCCCGCCTGCCCGCTGCACGACGACGCCGTTCCCCTGCCCGATTTCGCCACCGAGGGCATCGACCCCGCCGATTACCTCGAAGGGCTCCGCGCCACCTACGGCCCCCTCGCGCCCATCGACTTCGAGGACGGGGTGGCCGCCTGGCTGGTGCTCGACTACACGGTGCTGGCCACCGTCCTGAAGGACCCCGAGCGCTTCCCCCGCGCGTCGCGGCACTGGACCGAGCAGGTCGAGGGCCGGTTCCGCCCCGGCATGGCGATCCACCCCATGTTCAGCGACCGCGGCGGCCTCAACGCCCTGTGCCTGGACGGGGAGAAGCACCGCCGCCGCAGGGACGCCATCCAGTGGGCGCTGTCCACGCTGTCGGTCCCCCAGGCCGGCGACGACGCGCGCGCCCTCGCCGACCGGGCCATCGACGCGTTCTGCCGGGACGGCGAGGCCGACCTCGTCGAGCAGTTCGCCTCGGTCGTGCCGGTGATGCTGCTCAACCGCTGGTTCGGCATGACGCAGGACGAGTTCGGCGCCATCGTCGCCTCGATGGCCGAGCAGTGGGCGGCCGGCAAGGACTCCACCCGCGCCCAGCACCGCCTCGTCAAGCACGCCACCGGCGTCGCCCAGGCCAAGCGGGCCGCGCTGGAGGCCGGCACCATCCAGTCCGACAACGACCTGGTCGCAGCGCTGGTGTCGGCGCCGCAGAACCTTTCCGACATGGAGATCGCCTTCGACCTGGAGCTGCTCATCGGGGCCGCGGTCGACCCGGTGAAGAACCTGATCGGCTCCACGCTGCGCTTCCTGCTCACCGACCGCTCCGCCGCCGCCGAGGTCGCGGGGCGGCGCGTGCAGGTGTCCGACGCCGTGGACCGGGTGCTGTGGTCCGACCCGCCGATCGCCGCCATGCCGGGCCGCTTCCCGATGGAGGACGTCGAACTGGGCGGCACCGCCGTGCGCGCCGGGGAGGGCCTGGTGCCCTGCTACCTCGGCGCGAACCGCGACCCGAAGCTCGGCCCGGTCGCGCTGGAGTCGGGCAACCAGTCCTACCTGTCCTTCGGCGCCGGACCGCACGGCTGCCCGGCCCGCTCGGTGGGCACCGGCGTCGTGGTCGCCGCCGTGGAGGCGCTGCGCACCCGGCTGCCCGACGTCCGCCTCGCCGTACCGGCGGAGGAGCTGTCCCACCTGCCCACCCTCTACACCCGCGGGCCGGCCGCACTGCCGGTGGTGTTTGCGCCCGCACCCGAGAAATCCCCTGAACCAGGAGCCGAAGCATGGAACTCCCCGTCCGGATCGACCCCGCCGCACGCGACATCCAAGGACAGGCCCGCCTCCTCCGCGAGCATGGGCCTCTGGTCCCGATTCGCCTCCCTGGTGAGGTCGATGTATGGGCGGTGACCACGCATGAGGCGCTGCAGGAGATCCTGACCTCGCGCGACTTCTCCCGCTCCTCGCGCAACTGGCGGGCGCTGCAGGCCGGCGAGGTGCCGGCGGACTGGCCGATGATGGGCAACGTCCAGCTGCAGAACATGCTCACCGCGGACGGGGCCGACCACAAGCGGATGCGCTCGCTGGTGTCGCGCGGCTTCACCCCGCGCCGCATCGAGGGGCTGCGCCCGCGCATCGACGCGCTCGTCGCCGGCCTGCTGGAGGGGCTGGACGCCGAGGGCGGCCGCGCCGACCTGCGCGCGTCCTTCGCGTTCCCGCTGCCGATGCTGGTGCTCTCGGAGCTGTTCGGCATCACCGAGGAGCAGCGGCCGCGCCTGGTGGAGCTGGTGCGCCGCGGGTTCGGCTCCAGCGTGATGACGCCGGAGGAGGGCGCCCGCTTCTACACCGACATCCACGAGGTGTTCGGCGGCCTGATCGAGGCGCGCCGCGCCGAGCCCGCCGACGACCTGGCCAGCGCGCTGATCGCGGCGCGCGACGGCGAGGACCGGCTTTCCCCCGAAGAGCTCGTCGACATGCTGTTCCTCTTCGTCGCCGCAGGGTTCGAGACCACCGAGGGCGTCCTGGTCAACGCGGTGCGCGCACTGCTCACCCACCCCGGCCAGCTCAAGCTCGCCGTGTCGGGCGAGGTGGGCTGGGACCGCGTGGTGGAGGAGGTGCTGCGCTGGGACACGTCGCTGTTCAGCCTGCCGTTCTCCTATTCGCTGCGCGACGTGGAGGTCGCCGGCGTGCACCTGCCGGCGGGCGAGGCGGTGCTGCTGTACTACGGTTCGGCGGGCCGCGACGCGTCCTGGCACGGCGACCGGGCCGAAGCCTTCGACATCACCCGGGAGCCGCGCCAGCACATGTCGTTCGGCTGGGGGCCGCACCACTGCATGGGCGCGCCGCTGGCCCGGATGGAGGCGACGGTGGCCCTGCGCGAGCTGTTCGCCGCCTTCCCGGACCTCCAGCTGGCCGCCGACCCGGCCGGCCTGGAGCCGGTCGCCTCCGTCATGACCAACACGGTGGAGACCCTGCCGGTCACCTACACGCCGCGCACTCCGGCCGGCGCATAGCAGCGGTGCGCGGGCAGCACGCCGCCCGGCCGCACGGCAGGGGCGCCGCTGCAGGCCGCGCGCCCGCTCCTGGGGAGGAGAGCCCGCCGCGCGCACTCCGCGCGGCGGGCGGTGCCTCCCGGGGCGGCGGCCCGGAGGCGCGGCCGCAGCCGGTACCTCTTGAGGCTCAGCGCGGCTCGCGTCCGGGCGGGAAGCCGCCGGTGGCGACCGGACCCCAGGACTGCGGGGTGATGCGCAGCAGCGCCTTGCCCTGGCGGCGCATCGCCTCCCGGTACTCGTCCCAGTCCGGGTGCTCGCCGGCGACGGCGCGGAAGTAGTCGACCAGGGGCTCGACCGCCGCCTCCCCCGCGAGGACCTCGGCCGCTCCGTCGACCTGCACCCACGGGCCGTCGAACTCCTCGGAGAGCACGATCACTGAGGCGCGCGGGCGCTGCGCGGCGTTGCGGGCCTTGGCCCGCTCCGGATAGGTGGACACCACGATGCGGCCCGCGCCGTCGACGCCGCAGGTCACCGGGGACGCCTGCGGTGCACCGCCGGCGCGCTCGGTGATCAGCACGGCGCGGTTGCGCGGCCGCAGGAACTCCAGCAGCCCCTCCCGGTCCACGCGGGTCTCGGTCGCGGTCTTCGGCGCCATCGGCTCCCCCTTCTCCAGGGCCGCAGCGCGGCCCGCCTGCAGCGGTCTCCCCGCCCGCCGGAACCGGCGGGCGGGGGAACGGTACCGGCTGGGGGCTGGTGCTGCCGACCCGGCACGGCGCACGGCGCGGCGGAAGGAGCCGGCGCCGGTCCGGCGCGACCGGTCAGGCCTGCGCGTGGGCGGCGACCATGCCGTGCGGGTCGAGGACGTACTTGGCCGCCGCGCCCCGGTCGAAGTCGCGGTAGCCCTGAGCGGCCTCGTCCAGCGGCAGCGGCGTGGCGTTCACCGCCTTGGCGATGGACACCTTGTCGTGCAGGATCGCCATCATCAGGCCCCGGTGGTACTTCATGACCGGGCACTGGCCGGTGGTGAGGGTGTGCGAGCGGGCCCAGCCCAGGCCGATCCGGATGGACAGCGAGCCCTCCTGCGCGGCGGCGTCCACGCCGCCGGGGTCGCCGGTCACGTAGAGCCCCGGGATTCCGATGGCGCCGCCGGCACGGGTCAGCTCCATCACCGCGTTGAGCACGGTCGCCGGGGCCTCGCCGGCCGATTCCGCGCCGTGCCCGCGGGCCTCGAAGCCGACCGCGTCCACCGCGCAGTCCACCTCGGGCACGCCGAGGATCTCGGCCACCTGGTCGGGCACCGGGCCGGCCGAGACGTCGACGGTCGCGCAGCCGAACGCGGCGGCCTGGGCGAGCCGCTGCGGGTTGAGGTCGCCGACGATGACCACCGCCGCGCCGAGCAGCTGCGCGGAGGCGGCCGCGGCGAGGCCCACCGGGCCGGCGCCGGCGACGTAGACGGTGGAGCCGACGCCGACGCCGGCCGTCACGCAGCCGTGGAACCCGGTGGGGAAGATGTCGGAGAGCATGGTGAGGTCGAGGATCTTGGCGAGGGCCTGGTCCCGGTCGGGGAAGCGCAGCGCGTTGAAGTCGGCGTAGGGCACCAGCACGTACTCGGCCTGGCCGCCGACCCAGCCGCCCATGTCCACGTAGCCGTAGGCCGATCCGGGCCGGTCGGGGTTGACGTTGAGGCACACGCCGGTGGCGCGCTCCTTGCAGTTGCGGCAGCGGCCGCAGGCGATGTTGAACGGCACCGAGACGAGGTCGCCGGCCTTCAGGAACTCCACGTCCGGACCGGTCTCGACGACTTCCCCGGTGATCTCGTGGCCGAGCACGAGCCCTTCGGGGGCGGTGGTGCGGCCGCGCACCATGTGCTGGTCGCTGCCGCAGATGTTGGTCGCCACCACCTTGAGGATGGCGCCGTGCGGGACCTTCCGGCCGACGTTGGCGGGGTTGACTCCCGGCCCGTCCTGCAGCTCGAACCCCGGCGCCGCGAGGTCGGCGACCTCCACCCGGCCGGGGCCGCGGTAGACCACTCCCCTGTTCTCCGACACGCTCGTCCTCCTTCCCGCCGCGGTGCGGCGGTTCCGTGGCCGGCCCCCTCGCCACAGGACTACCCCGGCGCCCGCGGCCGCGTCGATCCCCCCGGGCGGCACCGATCCCCCGGCCGCGGATCCGGTGCCGCCCGCGCCGTAGAATCGCAGGGGCCCGGCGCAGGTCGCCGGTGTGCGGAGCCGCCGCACGCCGCCCCG
Organism: Nocardiopsis coralliicola; assembly: GCF_054779695.1. Lineage (NCBI taxonomy): Bacteria > Bacillati > Actinomycetota > Actinomycetes > Streptosporangiales > Nocardiopsidaceae > Nocardiopsis > Nocardiopsis coralliicola. Next base: position 21,508 of record NZ_BAAGXT010000044.1, read on the forward strand.
GCCTTGCGGCCCGGCACCACCGCTGGCGCGCCCCCGCCCCCACCCCGGGCCTCGGCGCGCGCATCCCACCCGGATGCCACGGCGCACCCGCAGCGGCGGACCGGCGGCGCGCCTCCCGCGGCACCGCCGCCGGCGGCCCCGCACCCATCCCCACCCCGTATCCCCGGCCGTCCGGCCGGGCGCAGCAGCGGCCCCGCCGCGCGCCCCGCCCGGCGGCCCCGAAAGGTTTGAGCGCCATGTCGGTCCTCACCCGCATCGCCGGCTTCGCCGGGCGGTGGTTCGCCCTGCTCGTCCTGGTCGGCGCAGTGGCGGGCATCGCCGCCCCCGCACAGGCGGCGCTGCTCGCGCCGTGGGTCTCGCTGCTGCTCGGCGTGATCATGTTCGGCATGGGGCTGACCATGCGCCCCGCCGACTTCGCGATCGTGGCCCGCCACCCGGTGGCCGTGGTGATCGGCGTCCTGGCCCAGTTCATCGTGATGCCGCTGCTCGGCTTCGGGATCGCGCACGCGCTGTCGCTGCCGCCGCAGCTCGTCATCGGCATGATCCTGGTCGGCTCGGCGCCGGGCGGCACCGCGTCCAACGTCATCGTCTACCTGGCCCGCGGCGACGTGGCGCTGTCGGTGGCGATGACGTCGATCTCGACCCTGCTGGCGCCGTTCATCACCCCGCTGCTGGTACTGGCCCTGGCCGGGTCGACGCTGCCGGTGGCGCCGGGCGACCTGTTCATCTCCATCGTGCAGGTGGTGCTGGTCCCGGTGGCGGCCGGCCTGATCGTGCGCGCGGTCGCGCCGCGCGCCGTGGACGCGGTGCTGCCGCTGCTGCCGCTGGTGTCGGTGACGGGCATCGTGCTGGTGGTGGCCGGAGTCGTCGGCGCGAACGCGGACGCGGTCCTGGCCAGCGGTTTGCTGCTGGCCCTCGCGGTCATCCTGCACAACGCGGCCGGCCTGGGCCTGGGCTACGCGGCGGCCTGGGCGGTCCGGCTGCCGGAGTCGGCGCGCCGCGCCATCTCGGTCGAGGTCGGCATGCAGAACTCCGGCCTGGCAGCAGCTCTGGCGACCGCGCACTTCGCGCCCATCGCCGCCCTGCCGGCCGCGCTGTTCTCGGTCTGGCACAACCTCTCCGGCGCGCTGGTCGCCACCTTCTGGGCCCGCAGGCCGGTCGCCGGCGCCGCGGAGTCCGGGACGGCGGCCCCGGCCGAGTCCTGACCCGGCCGGGGCGCCCAGCGGACGCGGCCGGCGGGCGCGCGACGGCGGCGCACCCGGTCAGTCCGCGGGCGCGGCGGGGAGGCGGACGGACATGGTGAGCCCGCCGCCGGGCGTGGTGGCGGGGGTGAGGGTGCCGCCCATGGCGCCGGTGAAGCCCTGGGCGAGGGCGAGTCCCAGCCCCAGGCCGGAACCGGCGCCGGAGTCGCCGAGGCGCTGGAAGGGGACGAACATCCGGTCCCGGGCCTCCTCGGGGACGCCCGGGCCGCGGTCGGCGACCGCGATCACCACGTGCCCGTCTTCGGCGTGCGCCGCTATCCGGGGCGGGCACTCCGGCGGGCTGAACCGCAGCGCGTTGGCGAGCAGGTTGGCCAGGACGCGGTCGAGCAGGCCGGGGTCGGCGGCCACCTCCGGCAGGTCCGCGGGCACGTCGACCCGCACGCCGCCGGCGTCCTCGCCGAACGGGCCGAGGGCGGCCTCCACCACCGCGCGGGGCCGGAGCGGACGCACCGCGGTCCCGAGCACGCCGGCCTGCAGCCGGCTCATGTCCAGTAGGTCGCCGACCAGGCGGGTGAGCTGGTCCAGCGCCTCGTCGGCCATGGCCAGCAGGCGTTCGCCCTGCTGCGGGGTGAAGTCGACCTGGCTGCTGCGCAGGCTGGTGACCGACGCCTTCGCCGCGGCCAGCGGCGCCCGCAGGTCGTGGCTGACCGCCGAGAGCAGCGCGGCGCGGAGCCGGTCGGCCTCCGCGATCGGCCGTGCCTCCGCGGCCGCCTTCGCCAGCCGCTCCTGGCGGAGCGCGATCGCGGCGTGCGCGGCGAACGCCTCGATGACGCGGCGGTCGCCGGCCTGCGGGCGGCCGCCGCGCAGCACCAGTACCAGCGAGTCGTCCACCGGCACCTGGGTGTCGTCCGGCCGGGGAGCGCCGGGCGGCCCCTCGCCGGCCGCGGCGAGCACCGTCCACTCCTGCGGGCTGCTCCGCCGGTCCGGACTGGCGGAACTGCCGGGCACCCGCTGCAGGAGGGCCGCCGAACCGACCGAGAAGGTCTCCAGGAGCCGCTCCATCAGCGCCTCCAGCGGGCGCGAACCGCGCAGCACGTTGCCCGCGACGGTGGCCAGCAGCTGCGCCTCCGCGCCGGCCTGGGCCGCCTCCCGCGTCCGGCGCGCCGCCTGGTCCACGACGGCGCTCAGCGCGACGGCGACGGTGCTGAAGCCGGCCAGCGCGAGCAGGCTGCCGGGCGCGGCCACGGACGGGTCCCGGTAGGGCTCGGTGTAGAGCAGGTCGAGCACCGCGAAGCCGCCGACGGAGGCGAACAGCGCTGGTGGCAGCCCGCCGGCCAGCGCCGCCCCGGTCACCGCGGCGAAGACCAGCACGATGCCGCTGCCGAGGAACTCCTCCCCCGCTGGAAAGGCGAAGGCGGTGACCGCCAGTCCCGCCGCGGCCAGCAGCCAGGCGCCCGCGCGGCGGCGCCGGGACAGCGCGGTGGGGCGGCGCTCGCGGCGGCGCAGGCCGGCCTGCTCGTGCGAGACGAGGTGCACGTCGATCGGCCCGGACCGGGCGATGGTGGTGGCACCGATCCCGGGGGCGAAGAGCCGGGCCAGCCGGCCGCGGCGGCTGGCGCCGAGCACCAGCTGGGTGGCGTTGGCGCCGCGCGCGAAGGCGAGCAGCGCCGCACTGACGTCCTCGCCGAGGACCTGGTGGTAGGTGCCGCCGAGGTGCTCGGCCAGCACCCGCTGGCGGGCGAGGTGGGCGGGGTCGGCGCCGGTCAGGCCGTCGCTGCGGGTGACGTGCACGGCCATCAGGTCGGCACCGCGGGCGCGCTCGGCGCTCCGCGCGGCGCGGCGGATGAGGGTGGCGCCCTCGGGTCCGCCGGTGAGCGCCACGACGACGCGCTCGCGGGTCTCCCAGGTGTCGGTGACGCCGTGGTCGCTGCGGTAGTGCTCCAGATCGGCCTCCACCCGGTCGGCGAGCCAGAGCAGCGACAGCTCGCGCAGCGCGGAGAGATTGCCGGCGCCGAAGTAGTTGGCCAGTGAGGAGTCGATCCGGTCCGGCGCGCAGACGTTGCCGTGCGCGATGCGACGGCGCAGCGCCTCGGGCGTCATGTCGACGAGCTCGATCTGGCCGGCGGCGCGCACCCAGGCGTCCGGGACCGTCTCGCCCTGCCGGACGCCGGTGACCTTCTCCACCACGTCGTTGAGCGACTCCAGGTGCTGGATGTTGAGCGTGGACAGCACGTCGATGCCGGCGCCGAGCAGGGTGTCGATGTCCTGCCAGCGCTTGGCGGTGCCGCTGCCCGGCACGTTGCTGTGCGCCAGCTCGTCGATGAGGGCGACCTGCGGCGCGCGGGCCAGCACAGCGGCGGTGTCCAGCTCGGTGAGCGCGCGGCCGCGGTGGTGCACCGTGCGCAGCGGCACCGCCTCCAGGTCGTCGATCATCGCCTCGGTCAGCGCGCGGCCGTGGCACTCGACCACGCCGATGGCGACGTCGGTGCCGCGGTCGCGGCGGCGGTGCGCCTCTTCCAGCATCCGGTAGGTCTTGCCCACTCCGGGAGCGGCTCCCAGGTAGACGCGCAGGCTTCCCCGTGTCACGTCGGCCCTCCTCGCCCCCATCCTCGTCCGCCGTTCGGGCGGAGTGCGCCGGTTGGGCGCTAAAGGCGCGCTAAATCCCGATCGTCCGGCGCTAAGGAAGCGCTACCGCAGGCCGCAGCGGTGCGCGGCGGGCGCACAGTCGTCTGCGGCGGGCCGCGGGGCCGCGCCGCCCCGCCCGCCGATCCGGCGCGGCGGGGGCACGTCATCTCCCGGACAAGGACGGCGAGTCGTGGTCGACCTCCTACTCATCGGCGCGGGGGCGGGGTTCATCGCCCTGTGCGCCCTCGCTGTGCGGTTCTGCGCGCACCTGATCGGCCCGGACACCCCGGACGCCGCGGACTCCTCGGCGCCCGCCGGGGCCCCGGTCGCCTCCGGCGCGGAGTCCGCCGCGGAGGCCCAGCGCGCCGCGCCAACCGCCGCTGCGGACCGGGAGGCGCTCCAGTGACCTGGTCCGACGCCGCCGCGCTGGCGACCGCCGTCCCGCTGGCCGCCTACCTGCTGGCCGCCCTGCTCTTCCCGGAGAGGTTCTGATGAGCGGTACCGCGTGGGCGCAGTTCGCCCTGCTGATCGCGGCCCTGGCGGCCACCGCGCCGCTGCTGGGCCGCTACATGGCCGCCGTGTACGGCTACGGCGAGGGCCGCACCGCGCCAGGCGACCGGTTCTTCCTGCCGGCCGAGCACGCCCTCTACCGGCTCTGCGGCATCGACCCGTCGCGCGAGCAGCACTGGACGCGGTTCGCGCTGGCGCTGCTGGCCTTCAGCGGGGCCGGATTCGTGCTGCTGTACGCACTGCTGCGGCTGCAGGGCGCCCTGCCGCTCAACCCCCTCGGCCTGCCCGGACTGGAGCCGCGGATCGCGTTCAACGCGGCGGTCAGCTTCACCACCAACACCAACTGGCAGGCCTACTCCGGAGAGGCGGCGCTCAGCTACTTCTCCCAGGCCGTCGGGCTGACCGTGCAGAACTTCGTCTCCGCCGCCGCCGGCATGGCGGTGCTGGCGGCGCTGGTCCGCGGCCTGGCCCGGCGCGGCGCCCGCACCGTCGGCAACTTCTGGGTGGACCTGGTCCGCGGGGTGACCCGCATCCTGCTCCCGCTGGCGCTGCTGCTCGCGCTCTTCCTGGTGGGCGAGGGGGTGGTGCAGAACCTCAGCGGCCCGACCGCCGCCACCACGGTGGAGGGAGCGGAGCAGTCGGTCCCGGGCGGCCCGGCGGCCAGCCAGATCGCCATCAAGCAGCTGGGGACCAACGGCGGCGGCTTCTTCAACGCCAACGGGGCGCATCCGTTCGAGAACCCGACGGCGCTCAGCAACGCCGTGCAGACCTGGGCGATCCTGGTGATCCCCTTCGCGCTGGCGTTCACCTTCGGCCGGATGGTCGGCGACCGGCGCCAGGGCTACGCGGTGGCGGCGGTGATGGCGACCGTCTGCTCGGTGATGGCGCTGGCCGCGATGGGCGCCGAGAGCGCCGGCAACCCGCGCCTGGCGGAGCTGGGGGTCGACCAGGCCGGCGGCGCGATGGAGGGCAAGGAGGCCCGGTTCGGCCCGGCCGCGTCCGGACTGTGGGCGGCCGCGACCACCGGCACCTCCAACGGCTCGGTGAACGCCATGCACGGCAGCTTCACCCCGCTCGGCGGCGGCAGCGCGCTGCTGCACATGATGCTGGGCGAGGTGAGTCCGGGCGGCGCCGGCGTGGGACTCAACGGGCTGCTGGTGATGACGGTGCTGGCGGTGTTCATCGCCGGCCTGATGATCGGGCGCACGCCGGAGTACCTGGGCAAGAAGATCACCGCGGCCGAGATCAAGCTCGTCCTGGCCTATCTGCTCGCCATGCCGGTGGTGCTCCTCGGGTTCTCCGCCGCGACCGCGGCCAACGGCGCCGCACTGGCGGCGCTGGGCAGCTCCGGGCCGCACGGCCTCTCCGAGGTGCTCTACGCCTACGCCTCCACCGCCAACAACAACGGGTCGGCCTTCGCCGGCCTCGACGGCACCGGATGGTGGTTCACCCTCACCACCGGCGCGGCGATGCTGGCCGGCCGCTTCCTGCTCATCATCCCGGTGCTGGCGCTCGCCGGCGCGTTCGCCCGCAAGCAGGCGGCGCCGGCCACCGCCGGGACGCTGCCCACCCACACCCCGCTGTTCGCCGCCCTGACGGTCGCGGTGGTCGTGGTCGTCGCCGGACTCACCTTCCTTCCCGCGCTCTCGCTCGGCCCGATCGCCGAGTACACCACCCTGTGAGGCCACCCATGCAGAGATCCGCAGCACCGGTCCGGAACCGGACCGGCGCCGGCCCGGGCGGCCCCGCCGCCCCCGCCGCACCGACCCGGCAGGGGGCGCCGCAGCGCGGCGCACCGGCCACCGGGCCGATCATGCGCCGGGCGCTCGCCGATGCGGTGCGCAAGTTCGACCCGCGCGTGCTGGTGCGCAAGCCCGTCCTGTTCGTCGTCTTCGCCGGCAGCGTGCTGTCGACGGCCGTCTACGCCGCCGGGCTGCCCGGTGCCGACTCCGGCGAGGCCGCCTTCGGCGGCCTGGTCACCGCGTTCCTCTGGCTCACCGTGTTCATCGCGAACTTCGCGGAGGCGCTCGCCGAGGGGCGCGGCAAGGCGCAGGCCGCCGCGCTCCGCGCCAGCCGCAGCAGCGCCACCGCACTGGTACGGCGCCCCGGCGGGGCGCTGGAACAGGTGCCCGGCACCGCCCTGGCAGTGGGCGACGTGTGCGTGGTGGCCGCCGGCGAGGCCGTTCCGGGCGACGGCGAGGTGGTCGAAGGCATCGCCAGCGTCGACGAATCGGCCATCACCGGGGAGTCGGCGCCGGTGATCCGCGAGTCCGGCGGCGACCGGTCCGCGGTGACCGGCGGCACGACGGTCCTGTCGGACACGATCACCGTGCGCATCACCCGGCGGCCCGGCGACACGTTCATGGACCGGATGATCGCGCTGGTGGAGGGGGCGCAGCGGCACAAGACCCCGAACGAGATCGCCCTCGACATCCTCCTGGCCGGGCTGACGCTCATCTTCCTCATCGCCGTCACCACACTGCAGCCGCTCGCGGTCTACTCCGGTGCGCGCCAGGACACCGTGGTGCTCACGGCGCTGCCGGTGTGCCTGATCCCGACCACGATCGGCGCACTGCTGTCGGCGATCGGCATCGCCGGCATGGACCGGCTCGTGCGCCGCAACGTGCTCGCCTCCTCGGGCCGCGCCGTCGAGGCGTCCGGCGACGTCACCACGCTGCTGCTGGACAAGACCGGCACCATCACGGTGGGCAGCCGGCAGGCGGCGGCGCTGCTGCCGCTGCCCGGCACGGCCGAGCCCGAGCTCGCCGCGGCGGCGCACCGGGCCAGCCTCGCCGACAGCACCCCGGAGGGGCGCTCCATCGCGGACTTCGCCGCCGCGGCGTACCCGCACCTGCAGCGGGCGGATGCGCCGGCGGGCACGCACGTCCCGTTCACCGCGCGCACCAGGATGAGCGGCGCCGACGAGGGCGGACGGCGGGTCCGCAAGGGCGCCTGCGGCGCCGTCGCGGCGTGGGTGCGGGAGCACGGCGGCACCGTCCCGGACCAGCTGGCGGAGCTGGCCGCCGACGTGGCCGACGCGGGCGGCACCCCGCTGGCGGTCGCCGAGGTCCCCGCACCCGGCGCACCGGCCCGCGCGCTCGGCGTCGTGCACCTGAAGGACACCGTGAAGCCCGGGATCCGGGAGCGGTTCGACCGGCTGCGCGCGATGGGCATCCGCACCGTCATGGTGACCGGCGACAACCCGCGCACGGCTGCGGTGATCGCCGCGGAGGCCGGCGTGGACGGCCACCTCGCCGAAGCCACCCCGGAGCGCAAGCTGGAGCTGATCCGCCGCGAGCAGGCGGCCGGCGCGCTGGTGGCGATGGCCGGCGACGGCACCAACGACGCCCCCGCGCTGGCCCAGGCCGATGTCGGCGTCGCCATGAACACCGGCACCCAGGCCGCGCGGGAGGCCGGGAACATGGTCGACCTGGACTCCGACCCGACCAAGCTGATCGAGGTGGTGGAGGTCGGCAAGCAGCTGCTCATCACGCGCGGTGCGCTGACGACGTTCTCCATCGCCAACGATGCGGCGAAGTACTTCGCCGTCCTCCCCGCGATGTTCGCGGGCGCGATCCCCGGGCTGGACGCGCTCAACGTCATGGGGCTGGAGTCGCCCTCCTCGGCGATCCTCTCCGCCGTCGTCTTCAACGCGCTCGTGATCATCGCCCTGGTGCCGCTGTCGCTGCGCGGGGTGGCGTTCCGCGCGCAGAGCGCCCAGGCCGCACTCCGCCGCAACCTGCTCGTCTACGGGCTCGGCGGCCTCGCCACTCCGTTCATCGCCATCAAGGCCATCGACATGGCCATCGCCGCCCTGGGGGTGCTCTGACATGCTGCGCCAGACCGCGACCGCGATCGGTGTACTGCTCGCCGCGACGCTGGTGCTGGGCGGGGTGTATCCGCTCGCGGTGACCGGCTTCGCCCAGCTGTTCTTCCCCGGCCCCGCCGCCGGCAGCCTCGTCACCGCCGGCGGGGAGACCGCGGGCTCAGCCCGGCTCGCCCAGTCCTTCACCGGGGCGGAGTACTTCCACCCGCGCCCCTCGGCGGTCGGCTACGACGCGCGGGACAGCGGCGGCTCCAACCTGGGTCCGCTCGACGAGGGGCTGGCCGGCACCGTCGCGGAGCGGGCCGCCGCCTACCGGGAGGCCAACGGGCTGGCGCCCGGCGCCGGAGTGCCCGCGGACGCCGTCACCGCCTCCGGCTCGGGGCTCGACCCGCACATCTCGCCGGCCAACGCGCGGCTGCAGACCGCCCGGGTCGCGGAGTCGCGCGGGATCGGCTCCGCCGAGGTCGGCGCCCTCGTCAGCGCGCACACCGACGGCCGCGCACTGGGGGTGCTCGGCGAGCCCGGGGTGAACGTGCTCCTGCTCAACCTCGCCCTCGACGAGGCGGCGCCGGCTCCGGACCAGGCCGACCGGGGGTAGCCGCGGAATCAGCGGACGGGGCGCGGCCCGCTTCGGGCTGCGCCCCGTACCATCGAAGCAGCGCGGCCCGCGGTACCGGGCCCGCCGCGGAACTCGGACGGACAGGGACGTGAACAGACCCACCGGCGGCCGGGCAGCCGCCGCACCCGCGGTCCTCGTTGTCGACGACGACCCCCGGCTCCGGCTCACCCTGGAGCTCAACCTCACGGCGCGCGGCTACACGCCGCTGCTCGCCGACACCGGCGAGCACGCCCTCGCCCTCGCCGCCCGGCACCGCCCGGCCGCGGTCCTCCTCGATCTCGGGCTGCCCGCCATGGGCGGGCTCGACGTGATCCGCGGGCTGCGCGGCTGGACGGAGGTCCCGATCGTGGTGCTGTCCGGCCGCGACACCGAGGCGATGAAGGTCGAGGCGCTCGACCTCGGCGCCGACGACTACGTCGTGAAGCCGTTCGGCATGGACGAGCTGTTCGCCCGGGTGCGCGCAACGTCGCGGCACCGCTCCCCCGCCTCCGAGGCTCCCTCGGTCGCCACCGCCGACTTCACCGTCGACCTGGCCGGCGGCCGGGTGGTGCGCGGCGGAGCCGAGGTGCACCTCTCCCCCCGCCAGTGGCGCATCGTCGAGGTCCTGGTGCGCAACCGCGGCCGCCTGGTCACCTCGCGCGAACTGCTGCACGAGGTCTGGGGCCCCGGCTACGGCCGGGAGACCAACTACCTCCGCGTCTACCTGACCAAGATCCGCCAGCGCCTCGAACCCGACCCGCCGCGCCCGCGCTACTTCCACACCGTGCCGGGCATGGGCTACCGCTTCACCGCGCCCGGCGACGGCGGCTGATCGGCGCGCCGGCCGGGTCGCGGGACGGTTCGCGCGCAGGCCGCCGGCGGGCTGCCGCACCCCTCCGCAGCGCCGCAGTGCAGCGGTGTGCGCAGCGACGGAACGGAGCCGCGGCGCCGATCGGGTGCCGTCCCCGCGCACGGCCCGGCCCACCGCTCCGGCAGGGAAAGGGAAACCGGGCCGGCACCGCCGCCCGCACCGGCGCGGCGCACCGCGACCGCCGCTCCGCCCGGCGTCCGGCGGCGCCGCGCTGCGGCTGTGGCGTGCGCCACGGGCCTGGCCGGCGGTGCGGACGGCGGCATCTGGTAGTTTTCGCGGAGTAATCCGAGGATTGAGGGGGTGCACCGTGGCCGGAACGCCGCTGCGCGGGGCCCCCGTATGCCCGGTACTGGGCCGCAGCCGGTTCGCCGAGCGGCACAAGCTGCCGGTGGGCAACCGCCGCCCGCTGGGCACCAACGCCTACACCACGTGCTGGGGAACCAGCGCGCACGGTGAGCTGAGCGCCTGCCCGCCCGGGCTCCGCTGAGTCCGGCGGCACTCTCTCCCTTTTCTCTGCTGACGGCCGCTGCTGCCGTCCTTTCCTGAGCTGCAGCCGGGTTTCCACCGACCGGCCGACTTCCCCTGGCGCGCTGCGCCCGGGCGCGGCCGGCTTCAGGTCGTGTCCTCCCCGTCTCCGCTTGCCCGGCACCCGCGTGCCCGCACCCGCCTGCCGCGCCGCCTGCGCGCCGCGGCGGCGCTGCGTGCTGCACCGCGGGCTCCGGAGCGTGCGCTCATCCGCGAAAGGACCGCGGGTTGCTGCTGCTCCTCCTGGTCTCCGTTCCCCTCGCCGCCGCTCTGTCGGCGCCACTGCTCGACCGGTTCCTCGGCCGCGCGGCCGCGTGGCCGCTCGCCGCCGTGCTCGCCGCGCTGGCGGCCGCCACCGCCGCCCAGGCGCCCGCCGTCCTCGGCGCGGGCGCCACCCTGGAGTACTCCCGGCCGTGGATACCGGCCCTCGGGGTGCACATCGCGCTGCGCATGGACGGCCTGGCCTGGCTGTTCTGCATGCTCGTCTTCGGCATCGGCGCGCTCGTGCTGGCCTACTCCGCGCGCTACTTCCCGCCGGGCCGCCGCGGCGGCTTCTTCCCGCTGATGGCGGGGTTCGCCGCGGCGATGGCCGGCCTGGTGCTGGCCGACGACGCGGTGCTGCTCTTCGTGTTCTGGGAACTCACCACGGTCTGCTCGTTCCTGCTGATCGGACTCTCCGGTGCGGCGGGGGCGCGGCCCGCGGTGCGCACCTTCCTGCTGACCGCACTGGGCGGGCTGGCGCTGCTGACCGCCGTCATCCTGCTCATGGTGCGCACCGGCACCAGCCGCCTGAGCGCGGTCCTGGCCGATCCCGGGTGGCAGCAGGACCCGGGCTTCACCGCCGTCATCGCGGTACTGGTGGCCGTCGCGGTGTTCACCAAGTCGGCGCAGTTCCCGTTCCACTACTGGCTGCCCGACGCGATGGCCGCGAGCACTCCGGTCAGCGCCTACCTGCACGCCGCGGCCATGGTGAAGGCCGGGATCTACGTGGCGATGCGGTTCACCGCCGTGTTCGCCGACACCCCCGTGTGGAACGCCCTGCTGATCGCCGCCGGCCTCACGACGGCGCTCATCGGCGCGGTGTTCGCGCTGCAGAGCACCGACCTGAAGACGCTCACCGCCTACTCCACGGTGAGCCAGCTGGGGTTCCTCACCGCGGCCATCGGCGTCGGCACGGAGCAGGCGCTCATCGCCGCGGCGGTGCACACCGCCGCGCACGCCCTGTTCAAGTCGGCGCTGTTCATGGTGGTCGGCATCGTCGACCGGCAGACCGGCACGCGCGACATCCGCCGGCTCGGCGGTCTGCGCACCGCGATGCCCGGCACGGCTGCCGTAGCGGTCGCGGCGGCGCTGTCCATGGCCGGCATCCCGCCGCTGCTGGGGTTCGCCAGCAAGGAGAACCTGTTCGCCGCGCTGCTGCAGGCACCCGGGCCCGGGTGGCTCGGCCCCGCGGCGGGCGCGGCTGCGGTCGCCGCGGCCGCTCTGACCTGCTCCTACGCTGCCCGGTTCGGCTACCGCGCCTTCTTCGGCCCTCCCGGCTCTGCGGTGCGCGAGCGCGCGCCGCGGGAAGCGTCCGCCGCGTTCCTGGCTCCGCCGGCGCTCGCGGCCGGCGCGGGCCTGCTGCTCGGCGCGGCGGTTCCGGTCCTCAACCCGCTCGCCAGTCGCGCTGCCGCCGACGCGACGGGCTCCGGAGCCGAAGCGCACCTGGCGCTCTGGCACGGGCTCAACCCCGAACTGGGCATGTCGGCGGCCGCGGTCGCGCTGGGGGCCCTGCTGCTCCGCGCCACCTCTGCGGGCGACGCCCTCGCCGGCCGCCGGCTCTTCCCGGTCCGCGGCACCGGCGTGTTCGAGGCGCTGCATGCCCGGACCATCGCGCTGGGCCGGCGCACCGGCGCCCTCACCGGAAGCGACGCCCCGGCATTCCACCTCGCGGTGCCGATCGCGGCGCTGGCGGTGTTCGCGGGGACGGCGGCCGCACTCGGCCTCGGCTCCGCCGCGGCGGGGGGACCGGCCGGCGCGGACGCCGCGGCGGCGCGTCCGCTGGACTGGCTGCTCGTCGCCGTGATCGGCGCAGCGGTGCTCGGCGCGTGCAGTACGGCGTCGCGGCTCGCGGCCCTCGCGATGGTCGGCGTGGCGGGCTTCGGCACCGCGCTGTGGTTCCTGTTCCTGGGCACCGTCGACGTGGCGCTGACCCAGCTGCTGGTGGAGGTCCTCACGGTGGTGGTCGCCGTGCTCGTACTCCGGCGGCTGCCCCGGACCTTCCACGCGGTGCGGCGCCTGCGGACCGGAGCCGCGGCGGCTCTGGCCGCCGCGGCCGGCACCGCGGCCGGCCTCGGCGCGTATCTGCTGACCGGGCGGCGCGAGCTGTCCGCCGCGGGCGCCTACTTCCTCGACCGGGCGCCGGAGGACACCGGCGGCTCCAACGTCGTCAACACCATCCTGGTGGACTACCGGGCGCTGGACACCCTCGGCGAGCTGACCGTGCTCGGCGTCGCCGGGCTGGTGGTCATCGCCGTTCTGGACGCGGCCGGAATCGCGGGCCGCAGCCGGGCCCGGCTCTCCGCCCCGCGGCACAGCCCGGTGTGGGACGCGCGCGAGAACACGCTCATCGTGCGCACGGTCTCCGCGTGGCTCATCCCGCTGCTGCTGCTCTGGTCGCTGTACCTGCTCGCCCGCGGGCACGGCGCGCCGGGCGGCGGCTTCATCGCCGGGCTGGTCGGCGGTGCGGCGTTCGCGCTGGCCTACCTCGCGGCACCGAGCGCGGCCGCGGCGCGGATCCGCGTCGCCTACCCGTCGGTCACCGCGGCCGGCATCGCGACCGCAGCGCTGTGCGGACTGGCGGGCTACCTCGACGGGTCGTTCCTGCGCCCGCTGCACGCCGGTATCCCGCTCCCGGGCGGGGAGTTCCACTTCACCACCGCGCTCGTCTTCGACGTCGGCGTCTACTTCGCCGTGGTCGGCGTGGTGCTGACGGCGCTGGACTGGCTCGGGACCGGCCGGGCCGAGCGCGGCCCCGCGCTGCCGCCTCCGGCGGCCCTGCCGCCGGAGGCGCCGCCGGACCTGCCGGAGCCGCCCCCGCAGGACGGCACGGCTGCACCCGGAGAAGCTCCCGCCGACGCGACCGCCGGAGGTGCGCGATGACCCTGGCCATCACCATCGGGCTGCTCACCGCGGGCGCCGTCTTCCTCGTGCTGCAGCGCGGCATGGTGCGCATCGTGCTGGGCTTCGTACTGCTCAGCCACGCCGCCAACCTGCTGCTGCTCGCTGCCGGCGGGGCCGATCGGCGCAACCAGCCGCTGCTGCCGCTGACCGGCGCCGGCCCCGCGGCCGATCCGCTGCCGCAGGCGTTCGTGCTCACCGCGATCGTCATCGCCTTCTCGATCACCGTCTACATGCTCACCCTCTCCGCCACCGGCGCCGACGACGACACCGAGGACGCCTCATGACCGCCGACGCCACCGCTGCCCTGCTGCCCCTGTTCGCGGCGGTTCCGCTGATCGCCGCCGCGGCCCTCATCCCGGTGCGGGCGCAGCCGCTGCGGCGCGCCCTCCTGCTGGCGCCGAGTGCCGCGGCGCTGCTCGGCGGCGCCGCGCTCACCTGGGCCACCCGCGACGGCACCGTCTACGCCCACAACATCGGCCGGTGGCCCGACGGGATCTCCATCCCGTTCGCCGCGGACACCCTGAGCGCGCTGATGGTGACCACGACGGCACTGCTCACCCTGGTGTGCTCCGCCTACGCGGTGGCCACCGGCGAGGACCGCGGCCGCTACTTCGGCACGCTGGTGCTGGTGCTGTCCGCCGGGGTCTACGGTGCGCTGCTCACCGGCGACCTGTTCAACCTGTTCGTGTTCATCGAAGTGATGCTGCTGCCCTCCTACGGGCTGCTGGCGGTGGGCGGCCTGCTCCGCCGCCGCGGGCAGGGCGGCCGGATCTACGTCGCGGTCAACCTGCTGACCTCGACGGTCTTCCTGGCCGGGGTGGCGCTGGTGTACGGGACCACCGGCACCGTGCACCTCGGTGAGCTGGCCGGTACCGCAGCCCGCTCGCCGGCGGTCGCCGCCGCGGCGGGGGTGGTGCTGCTGGCGCTGTGCATCAAGGCCGCGGTCGTCCCGGTGCACGGCTGGCTCGCCCGTACCTATCCGACCGCGTCGCCGGCCGTCACCGCGCTCTTCTCCGGGCTGCACACCAAGGTGGCGATCTACGCGATCTACCGGCTCTACGCGCTGGTCTTCGACGGTGCCGCGGACTACCTGTGGATCGGCGCCGCCGTGTTCACGCTGACCATGCTGGTCGGCGTGCTCGGTGCGGTCGGAGCGGACACCACGCGGTCGATCCTGGTGTTCCACATGGTGAGCCAGATCGGCTACATCCTGCTCGGCGTCGCCCTGTTCACCGGGCTGGGCCTGGCGGCCGGGATCTTCTACCTGGTCCACCACATGATCGTGAAGGCGTCGCTGTTCCTGTCGACCGGCGCGATCGAGCACACCTACGGCACCGGCCGGCTGGACCGGCTCGGCGGCCTGGCCCGGCGCGAGCCGCTGGTGGCCGCGGCCTTCTTCGGTGCCGCGCTGTCGCTGGCCGGGCTGCCGCCGTTCTCCGGTTTCACCGCCAAGCTGGCCCTGGTCGCCGGAGCGTTCGACGCCGGACAGTGGGCGGCCGCGGCCGTGGCCGTAGCGGTCAGCCTGCTCACCCTCATGTCGATGCTGAAGATCTGGGGCGGGCCGTTCTGGGGTCCGGCGCCGGAGCCGGAGGCCGGTCGTGCACCCGAACCGGCGGTGCCGGGCGCGGGCTCCCCCGCTCCGCCGGCTGCCTCCCGGGAGGCAGCGGCGCCCGCACGCAGCGGAGCCGCGGCCGCCGCCGGCCCCGGGGCGGCTGCGCCGGTGCAGCCGCGGGTGCGCTTCGCGGTGCTTGCGCCCTCTCTCGTGCTGACCGCCGCAACCCTGTTCCTCGGCCTCAACGCCCAGCTGCTGCTCGGCCTGAGCACGACCGCGGCCGCGGGCCTGCTGGACACCTCCACCTACATCGAGGCGGTGCTGAACCGATGACGGACCAGATATCCCGGGACGCGGCCGCGAACGCCGCCGCGGCCCCGCCCGCGCCCGCGGGCGCCCGGCGGCTGCGCCGGATCGGCCGCGCCCTCGCCTTCCCGGCCTACTACGCCTGGCAGGTGCTCGCTTCGTCGGCGGCCGTCGCCGCAGACGTCTGCACGCCCGGCAGCCGCGCCGCGCCGGCGTTCGTCGAAGTGCCCTCGCGCTGCCAGACGCCGCTGGAGCTGACCGCCTTCGCCAACATGGTCTCGCTCACGCCCGGCACGGTCACCGTGGCGACCCGGTCGGCACCCGCGACCCTGTGGGTGCACGGCCTCTACGTCACTGACCGCGCGGCGTTCCTGGCGGAGCTGTCCGCGATGGAGGACCGGCTCCTGGGTGCCACCCGCACCGGCGGTGCGCCCGCGGGGCCGCCCGCTGCCCCGGCTGCCGAGGGGCCGTCCGCCGCGGCGCCCGGAGAGGAGGACCGGTGAACCCGGTCGACATCGCCCTGGCCGTGCTGGCGGCCGCCCTGCTGGCCGCGGTCTGGCGCATCCTGCGCGGGCCGTCGGCCGCCGACCGCGGCGCAGGGACCGACGTGGTCTTCTTCGGCTTCGTCGGCATGGCCGCCCTGCTCGGGGTGCGCCTGGAGACCGAGCACGTCGTCGACATCGTCCTGGTCGCCACCCTGGTCGGCTTCCTCGCCGCTCTGTCGGTGGCGCGCCTGGTGGCGGGAGGGAAGCGCTGATGGGACCGCATTCCGCTGCAGCGGCGCACGCTGCGCTGGAGGCTGCCGCGCCCGGCCTGGGGACCGCCCTGATGGCGGCCGGCGCCCTGGTGTTCGCCGTCGGCGCGGCCGGCCTGCTGCGCCTGCCCGACTTCTACGCCCGCCTCAGTGCCGTGACCATCGCCGCAGCTCCGGGCACCGCGCTGCTCCTCCTCGGCCTGCTCCTGCACTACCCGACGTGGGAGAACACCCTGAAGATCGGCCTCGCCATCCTCATCCAGCTCGCCACCGCCGCCGTCGGCGGCCACGCCCTGGCCCGGGCCGGCTACCTCACCGGCGCCCCGGCTGCTGCCGCCACCCGATTCGACGACATAGCCGCCCGCGCCGCGGCCGGCGGCGCAGAGGGGGGAGACCGCCGGCCCCGCCGGTCCCGCCCGGAGCGCCCCTGACCGCGCCGCACCGCCCGATCCTGCGCACACCGCCCCCGCCCCCTCCCGGGCGGGGGCGGTGTGCGTTGGGGGCCGGGAACGGGCTACTCTGATGAAAACGGTTTTCATTTTCAGAGAGGAGTCCGCAATGCGCATCGTCCTCGTCGCCGGCCTGCACCGGGCCGCGCGGCGCGAGGCCGTGGAGGCGCTCCTCGCGTCGGCCCCCGGCGCGATCGCGGTCCACCACGACCTGTCCGGCATCGGCCGCGGGAACGTACTGAGGATCGTCCGGGACCGCACCGGCGACCGCTCGCGCGAGCAGGTGCAGCTCGACCACGCCTGCGCCTCGTGCACCCTGCGCGAAGACCTCATCCCGTTCCTCCTCGGCGCGGCCGCCCGCGGCGAGGAGCTGTGCGTCGTCGAGGCGTGGGACAGCGTCGAGCCCCGGCTGGTCGCGGAGAGCATCGCCGCCGAGGACCGGCTGCACCTCGCCGCGGTGGCGGCGGCCGTCGACCCCGGCCGGCTCACCGCGGACCTCGGGGGCGACGACGACCTGCGGGACCGGGGCCTGGACATCGCCGCCGACGACACCCGCACCGCGGCCGAGGTCCTCACCCGCCAGGTGGAGTACGCCGGCACGCTCTTCCTGCGGGACAGCGCCGCCGCACCCACCCGGGCGCTGCTGGCCCAGCTCAATCCGGAGGCCGCCACCGCCGCGACCGGCCCCGGCATCGGCGCCTGCGCGCAGGGCGCGTTCGACACCGGTGCCGCGCACGCCCGCACCAACCCCGCCTGGGCCCGCTACCGCGGCCGCGCGGCGGAGCACGGGGTGAGCACCGTGGTCTGGACGCGCACGCGGCCGCTGCACCCGGAGCGGTTCTCCGACGCCCTGGAGGGGATCGTCGGAGCGACACTTCGGGGCCGGGGCCGCTTCTGGCTCGCGAGCCAGCCCGACAGCCTGCTCGTCTGGGAGTCGCACCGGGACCTGCTCTTCGTGGAGAGCGGCGGCCCCTGGCTCGCGTCGCTCCCGCAGGCGGCGATGGACCTGGTCGCCCCCGCCCGCCGCGCTGCGGCGCTGCAGGACTGGGACCCGGCCACCGGCGACCGCCGGCAGCACCTGGCCTTCACCGGCACCGGCCTGGACGCCGACCGCCTGGTCCGCGTGCTCGACTTCTGCCTGATCGGCGACGCCGAGTCCGCCGACGGCTTCCGCTGCGACCCGTTCGCCGAATTCTCGGAGAGGTGACATGCGCGACCGCGCACCGAACCGCGCCGCCCGCGCCGCCAACCCGCTGGGCGACGCCGACCGCGTCGACTACAAGGACACCGCGCTGCTGCGGAGGTTCCTCTCGGACAAGGGCAAGATCCGCAGCCGCCGCGTCACGCACGTGACCGCACGGCAGCAGCGGCTCATCGCGGCCGCGGTCGCCAACGCCCGCGAGATGGCCCTGCTCCCCTACCCGTCCGCGCCGGTGAAGAAGTGAACCCGCACCGCAGCACCCGACCACGCCGAGGAGAACCGCCCGTGTCCCGCATCTGCCAGGTGACCGGAAAGGCGCCCGCCTCCGGAAACTCCGTCTCGCACTCCCATCGGCGCACCAAGCGCCGGTTCGCCCCCAACATCCAGCGCAAGCGCTACTGGCTGCCGAGCGAGCAGCGCTTCGTCCGGCTCCGGATCAGCGCGAAAGGCATGAAGACCGTCGACGTCCGCGGCATCGAGCGCACCGTCGCCGACATCCGCGCCCGCGGCGGAAAGGTCTGAGAGGCAGCCATGGCCAAGAAGAGCACGATCGCCCGCAACGAGCGGCGGAAGCAGATCGCGGCCCGCTACGCCGAGCGGCGTGCGGAGCTGAAGCGGATCATCGCGCATCCGCAGACCACCGGCGCCGTGCGCGCAGCAGCCGTCGGGGAGCTGCAGCGCCAGCCCCGCGACGCGAGCCGCACCCGGATCCGCAACCGCGACGCCGTCGACGGGCGCCCCCGCGGCCACCTGCGGAAGTTCGGGCTCTCCCGGATCCGCTTCCGCGAGATGGCCCACCGCGGCGAACTGCCCGGAGTCGCCAAGTCCAGCTGGTAGCAGCAGCCGGAAGCGCCGGAGCGCGGCGCCCGCCCCAGCAGGAACACGAGCAGGAAGGAGCACGCCCATGGCGCGCAGCGAAGCCCGCCCCATCATCAAGCTGAGGTCCACGGCCGGCACCGGGACGACGTATGTGACCCGCAAGAACCGCCGGAACACGCCCGACCGCCTGGTGCTGCGGAAATACGACCCGAAGATCCGACGGCACGTCGAGTTCCGCGAGGACCGCTGAGCCGGGCCTGACCGCGAACAAAGAGCAGAGAGCAGAGAGCACCCATGAGAAAGGGCATCCACCCCGCCTACCGGCCGGTGGTCTTCCGCGACCGCGCCGCCGACTACGCGTTCCTGACCCGGTCCACCCTGGACTCCGCGGAGACCATCACCTGGGAGGACGGCCGGACCTACCCTGTCGTCGACGTCGAGGTCTCCCACAGGAGCCATCCGTTCTTCACCGGCAACGCGCGCGTCGTCGACACCGAGGGCCGCGTCGAGCGCTTCCGCCGCCGCTACGGCCGCACCTAGCAACCCCGAAAGGAGACCCGATGGCCGTCCCCAAGCGCAGGACATCCCGCTCGCGCACGCGCACCCGCCGCTCGCAGTGGAAGGCCGACCGCCCCGCCCTCACCACCGTCCACCTCAACGGCCGCCCCTACCGCGTCCCCCGCGCCCTGACCCGCGCCTACGAACGCGGCCTCCTCCCGCCCCCTTCCTAGTCCCCCTGCCCCCGGCCCCGGCGGACTCGATCCGCCGGGGCCGGCCTCCGCCGCAGAGCGCTGAGAGACGGAGCGGAGCAGGAGAAACGGCGGCCCTGAACGCAATTCGGCGCGGAACGCCGGCTGCCTGGGCGGAGGGGACGGGCGGGCGCGGAGGCCGGATCGGGGCGCGGGTGGCGCCGCCGGGCGCTGCGTCAGCCGTCGGTGCTGGCGCGGGCGGCGCTGCCGGCGAGGGCGATGACCCGGCGGGTGAGGGTCTCCGGGGTCTCCTCGGGGTGGGCGAGGAGCCAGTCGGTGAGGGCGTCGGCGGCGCCGGCGGCGATGTGGGCAAGGATCTGGGCGTCGGTTTCGGAGATGAGGCGGCCGCGGGGGGTGGCGGTGCCGGACACGAAGAGGGCGGTGACCTCTTCCATGACGCGGCAGCGGGCCTGGAAGACCTCGGTGGAGAACCGCTCGCCCTGGGTTCGGGCCTGCTGGTAGAGGACGATCCAGCTCTCCCTGTTGTCCGCGACGAACTGGAAGAACGCCTGCAGTCCGGCCCAGATGCGCTGCTGCGGGTCGGCGGCCGCGTCGACGGCGCCGCGCACGCTCTCCACCACCCGGTCGGCCTCGCGGCGGATGCAGGCGGTGAAGACGCCCTCCTTGGAGCCCAGGTAGATGTAGACCATCGGCTTGGAGATCCCGGCGGCCTCGGCGATCTCCTCCACGCTGGCAGAGTGGTAGCCGCGCTGGGAGAACACCCGGATGGCGGCGTCGATCATCTGCTGCTCGCGGACCTCGCGCGGCAGTCTCCGCTGCTTCGTGCTCACGGCGCGACCCTATCGACCCCGCGCCCGCCGGGGGCGGCCGGCCGCGGCCCGCGGTACGGGCGCACGGTGCGCGGGGTTCCGGCGGACCGGATCGGACGATGATCACCGAACCCTGGTTGACCGACCGGTTGGTCTTGTAAGATCCCTCACACCCTGGACCGGCCGCGGTCCCCCGGCCGCGACGGTCCACCGCCCTTCGCGCTGGAGTGATCGATGACCACTACTGTCCGGGCCGCCCTGTTCTCCGAGACCGGCGCCGCGCCGCGGGTCGCACCGGTCGTCCTCCCCGATCCCGGACCGGGCCAGGTCCTGGTCCGCCTCGCGGCCGCCGGGGTCTGCCACTCCGACCTGTCGCTGTCCAACGGCACGATCCCGCACGCCTTCCCCGCGGTCCTGGGCCACGAGGGCGCCGGCACCGTCGAGGCGGTCGGCTCCGGCGTGCAGTCCTACGCACCGGGCGACCGGGTGGTCCTCAACTGGGCGCCGCCGTGCCGCTCCTGCTGGTTCTGCGAGCAGGGGGAGCCCTACCTCTGCGAGCACAGCCAGGACGGCGCGGCCACCCCCTACGGCACGCTGGAGGACGGCACCCCGGTCTTCCCGGGCCTGGGCACCGGCGCGTTCGCCGAGGCCACCGTGGTGCCGGAGAAGGCGCTGGTGCCGCTGCCGGACGGCGTCGACCCGGCCGCCGCGGCGCTGCTGGGCTGCGCCGTGCTGACCGGGTGGGGTGCGGTCACCAACTCGGCCGGGGTCCGGCCGGGCCAGTCCGCAGCCGTCCTGGGCCTGGGCGGGGTGGGGCTGTCGGTACTGCAGGCCGCCCAGCTGGCCGGCGCCGACCCGCTCATCGCCATCGACGCCTCCCCCGCCAAGGAGCAGCTGGCGCTGGGCCTGGGCGCCACGCACTTCGCTGCCGGGGACGGCGCGACCGACCGGGTCCGCGCGCTCACCGGCGGCCGCGGCGCCGACCACGTCTTCGAGGTGGTCGGCTCCGGTCCGACGATCCGCACCGCGTGGTCGATGGCAAGGCGCGGCGGCACCGCCACCGTGGTCGGCGTCGGTTCGGCGGCGGACAGCGTCGCGTTCAACCCGCTGGAGCTGTTCTTCCTGGCCAAGACGCTGCGCGGGTGCGTCTACGGCTCGACCGATCCGCTGCGCGACATCCCCGTGCTGGCCGAGCACGTGCGCGCCGGCGAGATCGACCTGGACGCGATGGTCACCGACCGGATCGACCTGGACGGAGTGCCCGAGGCATTCGACCGGATGCGCGCGGGCAAGGGCGGCCGCTCGCTCATCCGGTTCGACTAGCAGTCCCCTCGCGCGGGCGCCGGAGCGGACGGCGCGCGGGCGCCCGGCGGCCCGGCGGCGGCCCCTCCGCCGCTCGCCCCCTCCGCCTGCCTGCCGCTCTGCGCCCGCGCCCAGCAGCCTTCCCCACCCCACCGCCGACCCCCCGGGGAGTGCGCATGTCCGAGACGCCCATCGACCGCCCGGTGCGCCCGATCGCCACCGTCAACGCCCAGCTGCTCTACAGCGGCAGCCCCTACGAGATGGAGATCGCCGACATCGGCGGCGTGCCCACCCGCGTCTGGAAGCACGCCGACCGGTCCCTGCGCGTGTCGCTGGAGGGCGTGCGGCGCTACGGCGACACGGCCGCCCTCGTCTACGGCGACGAGCGGCTCACCCACGCCGAGCTCTACCGCCACGCCGCGACGCTGGCGCACCGCTTCCTCGACACCTACGGGCTGTCTGCCGGCGACCGGGTCGCCCTGGCGCTGCGCAACTACCCCGAATGGGTGGTGGCCTACTACGCGGCGGCCTCGGTCGGGCTGGTCCTGGTGCCGCTCAACGCGTGGTGGACCGGGCCCGAGCTGGAGTACGGCCTGACCGACAGCGGGGCGACGGTGCTGGTGGCCGACCGGGAGCGGATCGACCGGCTCGCGGAGTGCGGCGCGCTGGAGCGGACCGGGGTGCGGCTCATCGCGGTGCGCACCGAAGGCGGGCTTCCGGAGACCGCGCGCACCTGGTCCGGCGTGCTCGGGGAGGTGAGCGGCAGCGCGGAGCTGCCGCCCGCCGATCCGCAGCCGGACGATCCCGCGCACATCTTCTACACCTCGGGCACCACCGGACGGCCCAAGGGCGCGGTGGGCTCGCACCGCAACATCATCTCCAACCAGATCTCCGGCGACTTCGGCCGGATGCGCTCGCTGATGCGGATGGGCCTGGACGCACCGGACGCGCAGGCGTTCGTGGACGCGGTGTCCGCACCGGTCATCCTGTGCACAGTTCCGCTGTTCCACGCGACCGGGGCGCAGTCGGTCATGCACCCCTGCATGGCGCGCGGCGGGACGCTGGTGCTGATGTACAAGTGGGACCCGGACGAGGCGCTGCGGCTGATCGAGCGGGAGCGGGTGGCCGCCGTGACGGCGGTGCCGGCGATGATCTCGCAGATGCTGTCCTCGCCCAAGCTCGACTCCTACGACCTCACCAGCCTGACGGTGCTCTCCAGCGGCGGCGCGCCCGCGGCGCCCGCGCTGGTCGCCCGCGCCCGGGCCGGCCTGCACGACCTGATGCTGGGCCAGGGCTACGGGCTGACCGAGTCCTCAGCGATCGCCACGGTCAACGGGGGCGCGGACTACCTGCTGCGGCCGGACAGCGCCGGGCTCCCGGTGGCTGCGGTCGACGTGCGCGTGGTCGGCCCGGACGGCGCCGAGCTGCCGCCGGGCGAGGTGGGCGAGGTGCACCTGCGCGGGCCGGGCATCGTGCACGGCTACTGGGGCAAGCCGGAGGCCACCGCGGAGGCGTTCACCGGCGGCTGGCTGCGCACCGGCGACCTCGGGCGGCTGGACGGGGAGGGGTTCCTCTACATCGTCGACCGCGCCAAGGACATGATCATCCGCGGCGGCGAGAACGTGTACTGCGCCGAGGTGGAGGCAGCGATCCACGAGCACCCGTCGGTGGGCGAGGTGGCGGTGGTCGGCGTGCCGCACACCGTCTACGGAGAGGAGGTCGGCGCCGTGGTCCGGCTCATCCCGGGGACGGCGCTGGACGAGCCCGAGCTGCGCGCGTTCCTGGAGCCCGTGCTGGCTGCGTTCAAGATCCCCGCGCACATCCGCATCGTCGCCGAGGACCTGCCGCGCAACGCTGCGGGCAAGCTCCTGAAGAAGCGCGTCAAGGACGCGCACGGCTGGAGCGGGAGCTGAGGCACGGCGCCGGGCCTGCGGGCGGGGCGCCCGCCCGCAGGCCCGGTCAGTCGTCGGCCTCGTAGGCGTCGACGACCTCGGCGGCGGGGCCGTCGGCGACGACGCGGCCGCGCTCCATCCAGATGGCGCGGTCGCAGGTGTCGCGGATCGTCTTGTTGGAGTGGCTGACCAGGAAGACGGTGCCCGCGCGCTCACGCAGCTCCTGGATGCGCTGCTCGGAGCGCTTGCGGAAGGACCGGTCGCCGGTGGCGAGCGCCTCGTCGATGAGCAGCACGTCGTGGTCGCGGGCCGCCGCGATGGCGAACCGCAGCCGCGCCGCCATACCCGAGGAGTAGGTGCGCATCGGCAGCGAGATGAAGTCGCCCTTGTCGTTGATGCCGGAGAAGTCGACGATGTCGTCGTAGCGCTCGCGCACCTCGGCCGGCGTCATGCCCATGGCCAGGCAGCCCAGCACGACGTTGCGCTCGCCGGACAGGTCGTTCATCAGCGCCGCGTTGACGCCGAGCAGGGAGGGCCGGCCGTCGGTGTAGACGTGGCCGCGCTCGGCCGGCAGCAGCCCGGCGACCGCCCGCAGCAGGGTCGACTTGCCCGAGCCGTTGGAGCCGATGAGGCCGATCGCCTCGCCGCGGTAGGCGGTGAAGCCGACGCCGCGCACGGCGTGCACCTCGCGCGCGCCGCCGCCGCGGCCCGCCATCGCGCGCAGCAGCGCGGCCGGTCCGCCGCCGGACCGGCCGGCGGCGCCGCGCACCCGGTAGACGACGTGCAGCCCGTCGACGATCACGGTGGGCGGCGCGTCCTGCTCCGCCGCGCGGTCCGGTGCGGCCGCGCCGGCGGCGGTGGTCGGGGTGTCAGTCGCGGCCATAGCTCTCCTCCGCGCGCCAGAAGTAGATGAATCCGCCTACGCACAGCAGCAGCGCCCAGCCGGCGGCGACGCCCCAGGCGAACGGCGGGAGGTCGGTGAAGCTGTCGATGAGCGCCGCGCGGACCAGGTTGATGTAGACCGCCGCGGGCTGGAGCTCCAGGGCCAGCCGGACGGCGTCGGGTGCGTGCGCGGCCATCACGGAGATGCTGTACATGACGCCCGAGGCGTAGAGCCAGGTGCGCAGCACGAACGGCATGAGCTGGGCGAGGTCGGTGATCTTGGCGCCGAGCCGGGCGAAGACCAGGGCCAGCCCGATGTTGAACAGCGACTGCAGCAGCAGCGCGGGCACCGCGAGCAGCCAGGACCACTGCGGCACCTGTCCGGCCAGCACCACGATCACCAGGAGCACCGACATGGTGACGAGCATCTGCCGCATCTGCACCACCGCCATGGCGATGGGCAGCGCGGCACGGGGGAAGTGCAGGGCGCGGATCAGTCCGGTGTTTCCGGTCATGGCGCGGACCCCGGCGAGCACGGTGGCCTGGGTGAAGGTGAACACGAAGACGCCGGTGACGAGGAAGGGGATGAAGTCGTCGACGCCGCGGTCGGTCTGCAGCAGCAGGCCGAAGATGAGGTAGTAGACCGCGGCGTTGAGCAGCGGCGTGCCCACCTCCCACAGCCGGCCGAGGTTGGTGCGGCTGTACTTGGCGGCGGCGCGGGCGCGGGCGAAGGCGTCGATGAAGTACCGGTGCCGCCACACGTCGGCGAGGTAGCGGAGCAGGCCGGGCCGCGCGCCGCCGACGACGAGGCCGTGCCGCTCGGCGAGCGCGGCCGCGCCGGGCACCCGGTCCGCGCCCTCCGCCTCCGCGGCGCCCTCCCCGCCCGCGGCTGCGGTGGCGGTCGGCAGTGTGCTCACGCTCGGCTCCCTTCCGGCACCGCGCCGCCCGCGGCGCCTTCGGCGGCCCGCCGACCAACGTCGGGACGGTTGCGTATCGTCGTGACGACGATAGGGCGGCAAAGGACGGAACGCAACCGTTTCGTCGCTACGCAACTCCGCTAGAATTCCGTTCATGTCCGAACCCGCGAACTCCGCCCCGCGGCGCGCTCCGCGCACGCCCGCCGGAGCGGCCGTGCTGCAGGCGGACGTCACCCGCGCCATCCGCGGCGCCGTCTTCGCCGAGCTCGCCGCCGGCGGGTACGGCCGGCTGTCCATCGAGGCGGTGGCCAAGCGCGCCAAGGTCGGCAAGACCGCGGTCTACCGGCGGTGGCGCTCCAAGCTGGAGATGGTCATCGAGGTGGTGTCCTCGGCCGCCCGGGACGTCACCCCGGTGCCGGACACCGGGTCGCTGCTGGGCGATGTCCGCGACCTCATCGACGGCGCCGCGCACGGGCTGCGCCACCCGCTGGCCCGGCAGATCATCCCCGACCTGCTCGCTGAGGCCGCGCGCAGCCCGGAGATCGCCGCCACCCTGGAGGAGGCGCTGCGCGGCACCCAGCGCGGCATCGGCGCGGTGGTGCTGCGCAACGCGGCGGCCCGCGGCGAGCTGCCCGCCGGAACCGACCCCGAACTGGCGCTGGACGTGATCCTCGGCCCGGTCTACTGGCGGCTGACGGTGACCCGCGGCGAGCTCAGCGAGGCCAGCGCCGACCTGCTCGCGCGCGGCGCGGTGGCGGCCCTCGCCCAGGCACGTTCCGGACCCGGCGCCGGCAAGGGGCCCGAAGTCGGCGAATCCCCGGCGAACGGCCCGGATCGGGTCTAGGGTGGCAAGCGGTCGGCGCCTGCCCCGGCGCGGACGGCACCCGGCGCGGAAGGGCGGAGCGCGATGCTGCAGCGGGAACGCGGGCGGGCCCGGCGGGCCATCCTGGCCGCGGCCGGCGACTACGCGGCCGCACTGGAGTCGTTCGACATCGGCGAGACCGTGATGGGCACCTGGCGCCAGCACCCCTTCGACACCGACCCCGGCGAGCGCGCTTCGGTGCCGCCGCAGCAGGCGGGCGCCGCACTGCGCCAGGTCACCGGCGCGCTGGGCCGGATGGAGGACATCCTGGACGGCATCGACGAGGTCGCGGTCACCCCCCGGATGGCCGAGGAGCTGCTCTCCATCAGCGGCGGCAGCCCCGAGGAGTTCGCCGACGAACTGGTCAACGCGGTCGGCGAGCGGCGGCTGCGGCACACCGAGTCGCTCGGCTACACCGACGAGGTCGCCGCGTTCCTCCGCCAGGGCTCGCTCTGCGCCGACACCCGGCGCGACCGGTTCGGCTACCTGGTGGTCGACGTCGGCCGGGAGGCGCCCGAGGCCGGCCTGGCCTACCTCGTCTACGACTCGCTGCGCCTGTACCACACGCTCAACGGCGCGCGCTTCCACGACGTCGCCAAGCTCTACCGCGACGCCGGCCGCAACGACCTCTGAGCGCCCGGGCGCCCGCACCGGCCCGGACTGCCCCGGGGCGCGGTGCCCCCGGAGCAGCCCGGGGCGGAGTCCGAACGGGGAGGACTCCGCGGCCAGGTCAGCCCTCGTCGGCGTTGGGGTCCTCTCCGCCCAGCGCCGGGCCGTGGTCGAAGCGCTCCCGCTCGGCGGCGGGGACGTCCGGGAACGGCGGCCGCTGGGACGCGGGCAGCTGCTTGCCGACCAGGCGCTGCTGCCCGGCGTCGGCGAGCGCCGCACCGACCGAGTCGCGCAGCTGCGGCAGCATCGAGTAGAGCACGTCGCCGGGGCAGGCCGTCGCGTTGAGGTCGCGGTGCCCGACAATGGCCGACGTGGGGCGGCCGTAGACCGAGCAGAGCCACGCGACGGTCTCCACCAGCGAGTCCCACAGCGCCGAGGTGGGCTCCGCGCTCGTGTAGGTGCCTTCGTTCTCGATGCCGACGGCGACCGAGTTGTAGTCGGCGACGTGCGCGCCGACGACGTGGTCGCCGGCGTTGACGGCCGGCAGGGTCGAGTTGCGGCCCTCCATCACGTAGCCGCCGCGGCTGATGGTGAGCTGCTGCCCGGTGTCGGCCCATCCGTTGGAGTCCATGTGGAAGCTCTGGATCGACCGGGACAGCGCGTGCGCGGCCGCCTCGGAGTAGTCGGTGCCGTTGGGGGTGGCCGTGTGGTGCACGACGATGTAGGTCGGCGCCTGTGCGAGCACCTGGGCCGGGCTGGTGGGCTGGCGCGCGCCCCATGCGGCGCGGGTGGCCACCGAGGGGGCGGCCGCCGCGGCATCGGCCGAGGCCGTTCCGGCGCTGGCGGCCGCGGCGGCGGTCCCGCCGAGCAGGGCGCCGCCGGCGAGCATCGCGCCGCCGCCGAACAGCCCGCGGCGGGATACACCGTCGCCGGACGCGTGCCAGGATCTGATCGGACTCATCGGGTCATCACTCTCACTCTCCGTGTCCGCCCGGTGCGAACGTCACTGATCGAAGCACGCGCCCGATCGGCGGAGAAAGGGGCGGGCCCGCCCCGCGGCCCGGCCACTACCGGCCGGTAAGGGGCCCTTGACCCGCCTCACTGCAGATCAGCGGATCCACTCGGGGCGGCCTGTTCCTCCCCTGCCGCGGCTGCCGCGGTGCGCCCCCGCTCCCCCGCTGCCGCCCGGGACGGACCGGGACGGACCCGGTGCGGGCGGCGCCCGCTGCACCGCCCCCGGCGGATGCGCGCGGGGACTCGGCCCGCCGGCGCCGGCTCAGAGGTCGACCGAGCCGTCCCCGGGCGCCACCCGCCCGTCGCCGGCGGTGTGGGCGAGGGCCATCTCGACGATGGGGTAGATGTCGAGGAACTCCCCGATGCGCAGGGCGTCCAGCGTGCGGCGGGCGGCGGCGGAGGGCTCGGCGAGGACGAGGTGGCGCCCGCCGGCGGTGACGGCGCGGTAGGCGGCGAGGAGGCCGCGGACGGCGCTGGCGTCGAAGAAGTCCACTCGGGACAGGTCGACGACGACGCAGCCGCGGCGGAACCGGGCCGCCGCGAGGATCCGGTCGCGCATGGCGTCGGCCGTGGCGATGTCGATCTCGCCGGCGATCTGCACGATCGCCGGACCGCCGCATCGGAAGCGTTCCATGGCTCCTCCGTGCACGCCCTGCCGCCTCTCTCCACAACTGCGCGTTATCCCGCGATCACCCCCGTGCCGGAAATCGTATCGTCCGGCGGGGCCCGTGGGGGAGTTCTCCGGGATTCGGTGCGGATCGACCGATGTGGACGCTGTCGCCCGCTGTGTATGCACTGGCGCACCAGGCGCACCAGTGGAGCGGCGGCCGCGGGCGCGGCCGCCGGCGTCGCGCCCGGTCACAGCGGCGCCGCCGCCAGGAGCGACACCTCGAGCGGAAGTTCCGCCGTGCTGGCGATGGTCAGCCCCGCCGTGCGGAGCAGCGTCTCGTACTCGGCGGTGGTGCGCTCCGCCCCGCCGGTCATCACCATCATGTGCAGGTCGTAGGCGACCGACAGCCACGGGTGGCGGCCGTCGGGCAGGACCCGCTCCGCGATGAGCACCCGGCCGGGCATGCCCTGCCGGGCCGCGCTGCAGTTCTCCAGGATCCGCCCGGCCTCGGCGTCCTCCCAGTTGTGCAGGACGCGGCTGAGGATGTGCACGTCCCCGGCGGGGACGCCCTCCAGGAAGTCGCCCTCCTCCAGGGTGCAGCGGCCCTCCGCGATGTAGGGCAGCAGCCGCTCGCGGGCGTGCTCCATCGCCTGCGGCCGGTCGAGCAGGACGCCGATGACGTGCTCGTTGCGCTCGAGGACCGCCTCGAGGACGACGCCGTCACCGCCGCCGACGTCGACGACGCGGGAGGCGCCGGAGAAGTCGTGGGCCTCGGCCAGAGCCGCGGCGAAGTTGCCGCCGGCCCGCATGCCGGCCGAGAAGCTGCGCGCCTCCTCGGGCCGGGAGGCGAGGAAGGTGTAGACGTCCTCGCCGAGGGCGGCGGAGAACGCCTGCCGCCCGGTGCGCAGCTGGCCGACCAGGCCGTCCCAGGCCGCAAGGAAGTGCGGGCTGTCGTAGAGGAGGGCGAGATCGCGCAGCGAGGCCGGATGGTCGGCGGTGAGCAGGGCGCCGGCGGAGGTCAGCGCGAACCGGCCGGAGTCCTCCTCGACGAGGCCGACCGCGGCCAGCATGCGGAGCAGCCGCAGCAGGCCGCCGCGGTGCACGTTGAGCTCGGCGGCGAGCTCGGACGCGGTGCGCGGGCCGTCGGCCAGCCCGTCGGGCACGCCGATCTCGGCCGCGGCGGAGACCGCTTTGGCGATCCACGGCCCGATGAGCAGCCGCAGCAGCTCCCGCTCGTCCCCGTCTCCTGCGGACACGGCGCTCCCTTCCCGATACGGACGTTCGACGATCACTCACCGTATCTTTTTCATCTCGGAAAGCAATCGACGCCCGGGGGTGATCCGGGCCTCGGCGGAGCTCTCCCCGCACCCCGCCCGCGGGCGGAGCGGGGACCGCCGACGGGGCGGCCCCGCGCCCGGCGGGACCGCCGACTCCCGCGGCCGGAAAAGCCCCGAGCGGTCACCGATTATGCCCCGGACACAAAACCGCGACCTGCAAATCCGCACCGCGCGAAGAAATAATCCGGCGGCCGCGGTGTTAATCTCCCGAATCAACGGGCAGCCTGCCGACATGTCACTTCTACTGCTGATTCTCGGAATCGTCCTCCTCGTCGCCGGAGTCGGTGCACTGCTGCGCAAGCAGATGCTGTGGGGCATCGTGCTCATCGTGGTGGGGGTGCTCGTCGCACCCAGCGGCAGCATCTTCGGCCTCTGAACCGCGCCCCTTGCCCCCGATTCCCCGGCGCCGAAACCGGCACCGCACACAACGGTATATACGGCACAGGAATCCGTCCACTGCGGGCCCCCGGGACACCGGGGGCCCGCTATTCTCTTCCGCGTTCGGAAATGCGCGCGGAAAACGGATATCGGCACGCCCGGTCCGTGCCGCCGCGCACGCCGCGCCGGCGGTTCACACGGGGCCGGCCTCCGGCGGAGCGCGGGTGCGCGCCGCGGCGCGTCGCCGGCTCCCGGGACCCTGTGGTGTCATCGCCTCCGGGGCGGCACGCGCGGGGCCGCACCGGAGAGGGGCGGGGATGAGCGGCGACGCGCTGTTCGGCGCCGCGGCGGCGGAGGTTGCGCCGGGCGCGGTCCACGTGCCGGGCTGGCTGGGATCCGGCGCGCAGCGCCGGCTGGTGGCGCAGTGCCGGGAGTGGGCACGCGGCCCGGGCGGCATGGTGCGCCACCGGATGCCGCGCGGCGGCGCGATGAGCGTCCGGATGACCGCGCTCGGCCGGTACTGGAAGCCCTACTCCTACAGCGGCCGGCTGCCCGACGGAACGCCGGTGCCGCCGCTCCCGGGCGTGCTCGCCGACCTGGCCGAGCAGGGGGTCGCCGCCGCCTACGGCGCACCGCGCGCCGCCGGCGCGCCGCCGTTCGACGTCGCCCTGGTCAACTTCTACGACGCCGAAGCGAAGATGGGGATGCACCAGGACCGCGAGGAGCCGGCCGAGCAGCCGGTGGTCTCGCTCAGCCTGGGCGACACGTGCGTGTTCCGGTTCGGCAACACCGAGACCCGCACCCGCCCCTACACCGATGTGGAGCTGCGCAGCGGCGACCTTTTCGTCTTCGGCGGGCCGGCGCGGCGCGCCTACCACGGTGTGCCGCGCACCCGGCCGGGCACCGCGCCCGCGGGGCTGGGCATGGGCCCCGGGCGGCTCAACATCACCATCCGGGCCACCGGCCTGGAGTGAGCGCGGCGGCGCTCTCCCCCGGGCCAGCGGCCCGGGCCGTCACTTCCGCACGAGGTCGCGCACGTTCACGTAGAGCATGACGACGACCACCAGCCCGATCGGCACCAGCACCGCGATCCGCCAGTTGTAGGAGAACGCGGCGATGACGCCGACCACCGCCCCGATGACGATGAGCAGGGCCGCCATCACCGTCAGATAGGAGGTGAACTTGCCGCGCGCGGCGGAGTCGACGGCCGCGAACAGCGCGACCACCCCGGCCATCGCCGGGATCATGTAGGTGCCCTGCAGGAAGATCACCGCACCGAGCGCGATGATCAGCAGCGGCGTGCTCAGCGTGGCCCAGACGCTCAGGAAGCGCGAGTGCCGGTGCGCACCGGAGGTGAACGGCATGTGCGGCGCGCGCAGGTGCTCGGTGGGGCCGAGCCGGACCGGATCGCCGGAGGCGAGCGCGGCCTGGTGGGCCTCCAGCTCGTCGCGGTCGGCGGCGCGCTGCCGGTAGACCTCGGCGAGCTCCTCCTCCCCCTCGGAGATGCGGTCGGCGTACTCCGCGGCGCGGTCCCGGGTGTGCTGCGTGCGGCCGAGCACGGCCCGGGCCGCGGCCAGCCGGCGGAGCCGCTCGCGCCGCTCCTCGACGTCGGCGCCCGCCTCGCCGATGCGCTTCTCCAGCTCCGCCGCATGGGCGCGCAGGTGGTCGCGTGCAGCGGCGTCGTCCGGGGCGACCTTCTGCAGTCCGACCCACTCCAGCGGGTCGGCCCAGGAGCGCCGGACGGTGCCGTCGCGCTCGTAGCGCGGGCCGCTGGGGGCGCGCTCCCCGTCGAAGAAGTCGCGTGTGTCGCGGCCCCACAGGCCGCGGAAGCCGCGGACCCACGGGGTGGCGTCGCCGATGACCACCGGGGTCCAGCTGCGGTCGCCGCCGGGGCCGACGCTGACGCCGTCGCCGCGGGCGTAGTCGACGAAGGGCACGCCGATGCCGTGCCGGCCGTGGCCGGCCGAGTTGGGCAGCAGGCGCGCGGCGATTCCCTGCCACAGCTCCATCACCTTGCGCAGCAGCGACGGGTCGACCTGGATGAGGTAGTCGCCGGGCAGCATCTGGTGCGAGTGCGAGCCGGCGCCGGGGAAGACGACGGGGTGCTCGCCGCGCAGGTGGAGCTGGGGGTCGTCCCAGGACCGGCGGAGGTCGTCGCCGCGGTACTCGTGCGAGGACGCGCCGAGCCACAGCGGCCGCACCCCGCCATCGGGGTCCTCGGCGAGGTAGACGGTGATCTTCTCCCAGTCCGCCTCGTGGTCGTTGACGCCGCCGTAGATGGAGCGCCAGTCGTTCATGGCGTAGAAGAACCAGTACTGCAGCGCGATGTAGCCGCCCTCGCGGATGACCCGGGCGTAGTAGGTCGCTCCGCCGTCGTCGAGCCGGTCGCGGTAGCGGGTGGCGGCCGCGGCGGCCACCCCGCCGGGCACTGCGCCGCGGATCAGCAGCGAGAACTTGACCAGCACGTCGAGCAGCCGGCCCAGCACGCCGACCGCGGCCAGCCGGCCGAGTTTGGGGATCACCGGACGGGTGGAGCGGCGGAACCGCCGCGCCTCGGCCCGCAGCGACGACTCCTGCACGAAGCGCAGGTGCAGGAAGCGGCCGGGCCAGCGCTGCTCCGCCTCGGCCAGCAGGTCGAGGGTGAGCTGGCCGGCCGGGACGACCTCGCGCTCCTGGCCGTCCTCCTCGATCCAGAGGCTGCACGCGGCGACGTAGCGCCCGACGTCGGTCGGGAAGAAGAGCTCGCCGCGGGTGTAGGTGAGCACCGGCTCGAAGCGGCGCAGGAGTTCCAGGTCTGATTCTTCGCTCATGATCGGGTCCGACCCTAGGGCATGTTCGGCGGATCGCCATCCCGCTGCGCCAGCCGCCGGACTCCCCCGCGGATTCCGGGTGCCGCAGGCGGACCGTGCGGGCACGGCCGCTGCGGGCCGCGTAGCGTTGGCGGCATGCACACCGACGGCACCGGTTCCGAGCGCGTCAGCCAGTTGGCGGAGTCCGTGAACGACGAATCCCCGATGAACGCCCTGATGGCGGCGGCCGCCCTGCGCGCGGAGGCGGAGCGGCTGCTCTCGCTGCACGTGCGCCGCGCCCGCGCCGAGGGCGCCACCTGGTCGGAGATCGCGATGGTCCTCGGAATCAGCAAGCAGGCGGTGCACAAGAAGTACGGCGGGCGCAGGCGCGACGCCTGAGACCGGCCCCGCCGCAGGCACCGGCGCGCGCCGGCCGGCCGCCTGCGCGCGGTCCCGCCGGCTACACCCGGGCCAGCGGCCCGGGAAGTCGGAGGCCAAGCGGTCTTAGG
>NZ_BAAGXT010000045.1:0-54027 GCF_054779695.1 Nocardiopsis coralliicola
AAAACAAACATGGCATCATAAAGTATTGAACACGCGCTGTTGAGTTCTCAAGAAACAACCGCTCACCGCATACAAGCTTCGAAATCCTTCGCGAAGCTCTTCGGCTGGGACGTTGTCGTTCTCCGCTGTTGTGCTCTCGAATCTACCAGAGTTTCGGACTGCCCTGATCCGCACCGAAGTGGGAGAGAAGTGGCCGAAACGCATCGGGAGTGCGAGAGCCGCGGGACCCGACCGCCCACCCGGTGAGGGTGTTCGGGGCTCGGCGCCCTGCGGTCTCAACGTTACACCGCTCCGGCGAGTGCTTCGAACGGTTTTCCCGAACCCGCCGCAGGGGCGTCGCCTGCGGGCCATCCAGCTGGCCTACCCCCCCCCAGGGCGCGGACCCCCTTGTCCGCCCGCTCCGGCGCAACGGCCCCGCCGCTGCGCAGCCGGCTTCGCTCCAGCGCCCGGGCGGCGCACGGTCCGCCTGCCCCCGAACCCGGCCGCACCACCCCGCCCTGTCCGCACCGCCTCCCCCGCCTCCCCCGCGCGCGGCGCGCGGGCACGGGCGCGGCAGGCGTACGCGCCCGTCCGACACCTCCGCGAATGGACGTCGAAGTCCCGCTCGCGTACCGTGATCCAGGACACATTTCGGACCGGTTTTTCGGGTTGCCGCCCGCAACCAGCGCCATCCCCGCCAGGCGCGAAAGCCGCGCGCCCCCAGGGCCCCGCTCACTGCCAGGGGTGGCCCGGACCACGAGACCGGGGCCATATCGATTACGGCACGGTTACCGAAACGGCTCTTCATCCGGTTTGTCGTGATTTACCGCGGGGCTAGGGTTCCTCCGTACCTGCGCAGCCCGCAGCACCATCTGCGCGGGACACCGCTCCCCCGCTCAGCAAGAAGGAGGTCTCGGTGGTAGCCACCGAACAGCGCCAGGCGACGTGGAAACAGGTCGGTCCCGGCATCGTCGTCGCCGCCACCGGGGTCGGCTCCGGCGACCTGGTCGCCACGCTCGTGGCCGGCAACAACTTCGGCTACGCGCTGCTCTGGGCCGTGATCGTCGGCTGCATCGTGAAGATCTCGCTCGCCGAGGCCACCGGCCGCTGGCACCTGGCCACCGGCCGGACGATCTTCGACGGCTGGAGCAGCCTCGGCAAGTGGACGATGTGGTACTTCGCCCCCTACATCGTCATCTGGGGCTTCGTCTACGGCGCCAGCGCCATGTCGGCCACCGCCCTCCCGCTCGCGGTCCTGTTCCCCGCTGTGCCGCTGGAAGCGTGGGCCATTCTCGCCGGTGTCAGCGGTCTGATCATCGTCGGCCTCAACCGCTACCTGGTCTTCGAGAAGATCATGACCGCGATGGTCGGCGTCATGTTCGTGACCGTCGTGGGCCTGGCCTTCGTCGTCGGCCCGAACTTCGTTGACGCGCTCAAGGGGCTCGTCCCGATGCTTCCGGAGGGCTCCGCCTTCTACACGATGGGCCTCGTCGGCGGCGTCGGCGGCACCATCACCATGGCGGCCTACGGCTACTGGGTGAACTCGAAGGGCTGGCGCGACGCCTCCTGGATGCGCATGATGCGGGTCGACAACCGCGTCGCCTACATCACCACCGGCATCTTCGTCATGGCGATGATGGTCGTCGGTGCCGAACTGCTCTACAACTCGGGCATCGCACTGGAGGAGAGCGACGAGGGCCTGCTCGCCCTCGGCGACGTCCTGAAGGAGCGCTACGGCACCGCCGTCTCCTGGATGTTCCTGCTCGGCTTCTTCTCCGCCGCCTACTCCTCCATCATCGGCGTGTGGAACGGCGTCAGCCTGATGTTCGCCGACTTCATCAACCACGTGCGCGGCCGCAAGAACGTGCCGCCGGAGGAGAACCAGCGGAGCTGGGCCTTCCGCGGCTACATGCTCTGGCTGACCTTCCCGCCGATGCTCCTGCTGCTGATCGGCAAGCCGATCCAGCTGGTCATCGCCTACGGCGTCCTCGGCGCGTTCTTCATGCCGTTCCTCGCCTTCACCCTGATGTACCTGCTCAACTCCTCGCGGGTTCCGCAGCAGTGGCGCAACGGCTGGGTGAGCAACGTCGGCCTCGGCATCGCCGGCTCGCTGTTCGTGGTGCTGTGCATCCACGAGCTCTGGGGCCAGGTCTCCGGCCTCCTCTAGGGCGCGCCCGAAGCAGTGCGGCCCCGGTCCGATCGGACCGGGGCCGCACTGCTGTGTCCGCATCAGACGCCGATCATCAGTACCGCGCCCGAGACCAGGGCGAACACCAGGACCGCGATACGCAGCCGGCGCGGGTCGAGCCAGCCGTGCAGCAGCCGGCTGAGAGCGGCGCCGACCACCAGCGGCGGCAGCATCAGCAGCGACGGCAGGAGCGCGCCGGTGCCCGCCTGTTCGGTGCCGAACAGCAGTGCAAGGGAGACGACCTCGCCCACGAGGAAGCACAGCGCCACCGTGGAGCGCAGCTCGGCGGGCGGCCGGTGCTGGTAGACGAGTGCGAGCGGCGGGCCGCCGACACCGGTCGCGGTCTCGGTGAGCCCGGTGACGGCGCCGGCGCCGATGTAGGCCGCGCGCCCCGGGGAGAACGCCGGAGCTGCCAGGCTGACCAGCGCCGCCAGCACGGTGGCCGCGCCGACGAGGAGGCCGAGGTGGGCCGCTGGGATCGCGGCCAGCAGCAGCGCCCCGGGCGGTGTCGCGGCGATGCGGGCGGCACTGATCCATCCGGCGCCGCGCAGGTCGATGGCCGACCGCTCGCGCAGCGCCACGTAGGCGTTCAGCGGGACCATCGTGATCAGCAGGAAGACCGGGAGCAGCCCCGGATCGACCAGGCCGGCAACCGGCGCGACGATGAGCGCGTAGCCCACGCCGCTGCCGCCCTGCACGAAGGCGGCCGCCAGCACCGTGACTGCCAGGACCGCCAGCCCTGCACCGGATGGCTCCACCGTTCCCGCCCTTCCTTCCCCGGGGTGGGTTCCCGTCCGTCTGCCGGATCTGAAGGGGCGGAGGGCGGGCCTCGGGCCGCCCCTGCCCGCCCGGCCTGCGCCCCCGCTCCCGGCAGGCACACCTGCCCGGCCCTGCGCCCCGCTGCGCACGTACTGCGGCCCCCCGGGCCGGTGGCTCAGGGGGCCGCGGACAGCGGGTGCCGGGCCGCGCCTACCGGGGCGCCGGGGCCAGCGCGCGGATGTGCTCGGCGATGAGCCGGAACGCCTTGCCGCGGTGGCTGATGGCGTTCTTCTCCGCGGCCGGCATCTCGGCGGTCGTCCGGTCCTCGCCGTCCGGCACGAACACCGGGTCGTAGCCGAAGCCGCCGCCGCCGTGCCGCTGGTGCACGACGCGGCCCCGCATCACGCCTTCGACGACCTTCTCGGTCCCGTCCGGGAGGACGAGCGCCGCGGCCGACACGAACTCGGCACCGCGCTGCCCGTCGGGCACCTCGGCGAGCTGGTCGAGGAGGAGGTCCAGGTTGGCCGCGTCCTTCGCCGCACGGCTGCCCCCGGCCTCGGCCCGCTCCGCCGCCTGGTCGCCGAACCTGCCGGACCAGCGGGCGCTGAGCACCCCGGGCATGCCGCCGAGGGCGTCGACCCGGAGCCCGGAGTCGTCGGCGACGGCGGGCAGCCCGGTGTAGGCGGCGATCGCACGCGCCTTGATCAGGGCGTTGCCGGCGAACGTCGGCTCGGTCTCGGCGGGCTCCGGCGCGCCGGGGTGCGCGCCCAGGTCGGTGACCTCGGCGTGCACACCGGACTCGGCGAGGATCGCCTGCATCTCCGGGACCTTCTTGGCGTTGTGCGTGGCCAGCACGAGCACCGGTGCGGCACTCATCCGGCGAGCGCCTTCTTCTGCAGCTCGGTGAGCTCGGCGCAGCCGCTGACAGCCAGGTCGAGGAGGCTGTCGAGCTCGGCGCGGTCGAACGGTGCCCCCTCGGCGG
The DNA here is from genome assembly GCF_054779695.1 of Nocardiopsis coralliicola. Lineage (NCBI taxonomy): Bacteria > Bacillati > Actinomycetota > Actinomycetes > Streptosporangiales > Nocardiopsidaceae > Nocardiopsis > Nocardiopsis coralliicola. The sequence goes on from NZ_BAAGXT010000045.1 coordinate 3,909, forward strand.
TGCCCTGCACCTCGACGAAGTCCCCGGTACCGGTGACGACGACGTTCATGTCGGTCTCGGCGACGGAGTCCTCGATGTAGTTGAGGTCCAGCCGCGGCGTGCCCTGCACGATGCCGACGCTGACCGCGGAGACCGAGCCGGAGAGCGGGTTGTTCTTGAGGTTGCGCTTCTTGCGCAGGTACTTGACGGCGTCGGCGAGCGCGACGTAAGCGCCGGTGATGGCCGCGGTGCGGGTGCCGCCGTCGGCCTGCAGCACGTCGCAGTCGAGGGTGATGGTGTGCTCGCCCATGGCCTTGAAGTCGACGACGGAGCGCAGCGACCGGCCGACGAGGCGGGAGATCTCATGGGTGCGGCCGCCGATCTTGCCCTTGACCGACTCGCGCGCACCGCGGGTGTCGGTGGACCGCGGCAGCATCGCGTACTCGGCGGTGACCCAGCCCTGGCCGGTGCCGCGGCGCCAGCGCGGGACGCCGTCCTCCACGGTGGCCGCGCACAGCACGCGGGTGTCGCCGAACTCGATGAGGGCGGACCCTTCGGCGTGCCGCAGCCAGTTGCGGGAGATGTTCACGGGGCGGAGTTGGTTCGGTGTGCGTCCATCAGGTCGGGCCATGCCCCGAGACTATCGCCGCGGGCCGACCGGGGCGGCCGGACCGCCGCGGCCGGCGGCGGGCGCCGCCGGCCCGGTCGGAGCCCGCTCTCCCGGCGGTCAGTACATGGTCTGCTCGTGCCTGCCGTGGTGCATGGGCCGCTCGGGCCCGCGCTCCTCGTCACCCGGCACCGGGGCCTCGTCGGAGTCCTTGCGCCCGGCGAGGTAGGCGGCCTGGTCGACGCGGCGCTCCTCGGCGCGCTCGGCCCTGCCTTCGGCGCTCCGCATCGCCATCCGCTCCGGCGCGGGCCAGCCGGCGGTCAGCGCGTAGATCACCAGGACGTCGACGGCGAGCACGGCCAGCGACCAGACTGGCAGCGCCGGAAGGAACGCCAGTTGCGCCAGCGCGTTGACGGCGACCACGACGACGCCGATGGCGCGTGCCCACATCTGCCCGCTGAAGACCGCGAGGCCGATCGCGATGAGCACGGCGCCCCAGGCGGCGAGGAGCGCGCCCCACAGGGCGTAGTCGAAGATGAGCAGCTCGGACTCTGCTCCCGTGAAGAAGGCGGGCCGCACCATGCCCACGAGCCCCTGGACGAGGTTGATCGCCCCCGCCAGCAGGATCATGGTCGCCGCGAAGACCTGCCATCCGCTGCGGTTCTGCATCTGCTTCCCCCTCCGCCGTGTGCCGCTGGCCGGTCCGGAGTGCCCGGAACGGCCGGTGCGGCGGGACCGTGGGTCACGATCGCCCTACGATGCGGCCCTGTTCCCCATGCCGCTCCACCCTCAGCGTGCAGGGCTCTGACCTGTGCTTCCACGCATGGATGGCCATGGTGCGGTAAAGCTCCCGCTACGGCCGCCGGTGTCGCGTGTGCCGGGGGCGCCTGGCACGATGGAGACCCCCTCCCTCCCCTCCCGCGGCCGCAGGCCGTGCCGATCGCAGAGGTCCCCGAGATGAGCGCGCGTGCCAGTGGTGTCCGGTGGAGCCGTACCCGGCGGTCCAGGGCAGGGCTGCTGCTCGCGGTCGCGGCGGTGACCGGCTGCGGAACGGCGCCGGAACCGGGTGCCGCGGCGGGCGGGGACTCGCCGTCTCCGTCCGCGCAGGAATCCCCGGCGGTCTGGGAGGGACTGGGCGGCTCGCCGCTGCCCTCCCCTGAGGCGCCGTCGAAGGCGCACGAGGGTTCCGCGGCGCCCGATGACTCCGGTGCTCCGCCGGAGGCCGAACCGGCCGCGATTCCGGACCGGTGCGGCGACGCCGGGGTGGACGGGGCCGCGGAGGACGCCTTCACCGGCCTGATCGAGGGCGACGCACAGTTCACCGAGGTCCGCTCGGAGACCGCGCTGGAGTGCTCCTGGGCCGGTTTCGGTGCGGACGGCAGCGAGGTCGTGATGGTCTCCTTCTCCTCGGAGAGCAGCCTGGTCTCCTCGGCCGGCGCGGTGCCCGAGGCGGCGGAGGGCGACCCGGCGTTCTTCACCACGCCCGCGGTCGCCGAGCTGGGCGGGGTCGGGCAGTGGGTGCCGGCGGAGATGTTCTCCCGGGTGCGGCTGCACTTCCCCGGCCTGCTGGTCACCGTTTCGGCCAACAGCGCGCGGATGGAGCAGGCGGGTCCGGAGGTCGTGGAGGCCGCGGTGTCGGCCGCGGAGACGGTGCTCGGCGAGGGCTCCGTCCCGGCGGACGGGGACTCGGCCGACGGCGACAGCGACAGCGACGACTAGCCGAGCCCTGCGGGCGTGCTCCGGCCCGGAGCCGTCCGTTCGCGGAGCGGCGCGCTTTCGCCGCTGCCCGCCGTCAGGACTGGACGAGCGCCTCCGCGCCGACCCGGTAGACCGCGCCGGGCCGGGCCAGCTCGACCGGGCCGCCGTAGGCCGACTGCGCCTCGCGCAGGGTCAGCGCGTCATCGTTCCACGGCACCAGGTGGGTCAGGACGAGCCGCCGCGCCCGCGCGCGCGCCGCGTGCTCCCCGGCTTCCCGGCCGGTGAGGTGCACACCCTGCGGGTTGTCGTGGTGGTCGTGGAAGGACGCCTCGCACAGGAACAGGTCGGCGTCAGCGGCGAGTTCGACGAGGGCGTCGCAGGCGGCGGTGTCTCCGCTGTAGGCGAGCGCCGCGCCGTCGTGCTCCAGGCGCAGCCCGAAGGCCTCGACCGGGTGGTTGACCGGCGCCGTGTGCGCGGTGAACGGGCCGATCCGGCGGGAGCCGGCGGACAGCTCGTAGAAGTCGAAGGTCTCCCGCATGCCGGGATCGGGGTCGAGGCCGTAGGCGGACGCCATCCGGTCGGCCACGCCGGGCGGGCCGTAGACGGGGATGCGCGGCTTGCGGCCGTCGTGCGGGTAGGTGCGCGCGACCCAGTAGGAGCAGAGGTCGAAGCAGTGGTCCGCGTGCAGGTGGCTCAGGTACACCGCGTCGACCGAGTAGATGTCGGCGTACTTCTGGAGGGCACCCAGAGCTCCGTTGCCGAGGTCGAGGAGCAGGCGGAAGCCGTCCGCCTCGACCAGATAGCACGAGGCGGGGCTGGCGGGTCCGGGAAAGCTTCCGGAGGAGCCGATGATCGTCAGTCGCACGTCGCTTCAGCCTTTTCGGTGGGATGCCTCCGCAGGGACCGCGGGGACGCGCGGGCGCCTCCGTGGTCTCCGTGTTACGGGTCTACCCCAATGACCGCTGCGGTGGTACCTAATGTGGCTCGCGTCTCACGCGTCGAGAATCACATGTGCAGCCGCGATACCCCGCAACATCGACATCGTCCCTGTTCAGAGCTTTACCGTGGCTACTGTCCGGTTCGGGCGAGCTGCCGCGACTGGGCCACCAGGTTTCCCTTCACATCCCACAACCACACGTTCTCGTCGAACCACCCGTCTCCGACGGCATCAGCGGACGCCCGAAACACGAGCGGCCCCGGGGCCGGAACTGCGCGCAGGTGCCAGGTGAGCTCCACCGTGGGAGCCCAGCGCCAGGAGCCGAACACCGTGACGACCGGGGGCAGGGCGTCGACGGCCATCGGCAGGAACAGCGCCGGGTCGGCCGGGTCCCCGCCGTCGGTCTCGCTGAGCCGCAGGTAGCCGTGGAGCTCGGGGACCGGCTCGGGGTCCTTTCCGGTGAGCCGGCGCCAGGTGGTCTCGGTGTAGAACTGGTCCACCCGGCTGGTGAAGCCCTCGGCGGGGGTGGCGCCGCGGCGCGGGTCGAAGCGGCGGCACTCCTCGATCGGCGGAACGTCGGGCGCCGGCAGGCCGTAGGTGTGCTCCGCACCGGAGAGCGCGGCCGCCGCGATGGTGCCGGCGACGAGGTCCTTGCCGTTCTGCCGGAGCGTGGCGCGCAGGGCGGTGACGGTGCGGCCGCGCTTCACCGGCTCGACCTCGGCCTCCGCGGCGCCGGGGGCGCCGGGGCGCAGGAAGTGGAAGGACGACGCGACGGCGTGGACCTGGCCTGCCTCGGCGCACTGCGGGTCGGCCAGCGCGGCGCGCTGCAGCACGGTCATGAGATAGCCGCCGTTCATGGCGGAACCGATGAGGTAGCCGGCGTCGAGGTCGGCGGTGAACCGGCCGGGCGCTGCGGCGCGGACCTCGGTGGCGGATTCGAATCGCGTCATGGGTCCATTGAACCGAACGGGGTTCGGGGCGGGCCACCCGGCCCCGGCGGCCGCTGCCGGCCCGCCCGCGGGACATGCGGCAGTGGCGGCGCAGGCGCGTCCGGGCCCGCCCCGGGGAGGAGCGGGCCCGGACGCGCCGCGAGCGGAGCGGGGCCGGCGCACACGGCCGGCCCTGCCGGCGGGCGGTCCCCGCTCAGGCCCAGAGCTGGCCTTCGATGCGCTCCTCGGCTTCGTCGAGGGTGCCCTCGTAGGCTCCGGTGGACAGGTACTTCCACCCGCCGTCGGCGACGGTGAACGCGATGTCGGCGCGCTCACCCGCCTTGGCGGCCTTCGCGGCCATGCCGAGCGCGGCGTGCAGGGCACCGCCGGTGGAGATGCCGGCGAAGATGCCCTCCTTCTCCAGCAGCTCGCGCGTGCGCCGCAGCGCCGCCTCTCCGGGCACGGAGAACCGCGTGGTGAGCACGTCGGCGTCGTAGAGCTCGGGGACGAACCCCTCGTCGATGTTGCGCAGGCCGTAGACGAGTTCGCCGTAGCGCGGCTCGGCGGCCACGATCTGCACCCGGGGCACGTGCTCCCGCAGGTACCGGCCGACGCCCATCAGGGTTCCGGTCGTACCGAGCCCGCCCACGAAGTGGGTGATCTCCGGCAGGTCGGCAAGCAGCTCGGGCCCGGTGGAGTCGTAGTGCGCCTGCGCGTTGGCGGGGTTGCCGTACTGGTAGAGCATGACCCAGTCGGGGTGCTCTTCGGCCATCCGCTTGGCGACGCGCACCGCCTCGTTGGAGCCGCCCTGGGCCGGCGAGGAGTGGATCTCCGCGCCCCACATCCGGAGCAGCTGGCGGCGCTCCTCGGAGGTGTTCTCCGGCATCACGCACACCATCCGGTAGCCGCGCAGCTTGGCGACCATGGCCAGCGAGATCCCGGTGTTGCCCGAGGTGGGCTCCAGGATGGTGCAGCTGGGGGTGAGCAGCCCGTCCTTCTCCGCCTGTTCGATCATCGCGAAGGCGGCGCGGTCCTTGATGGACCCGGTCGGGTTGCGGTCCTCCAGCTTGGCCCAGAGGCGGACCTCGGGCGAGGGAGAGAGGGCGGGCAGCCCCACGAGGGGGGTGCCGCCCACCGAGTCGAGCAGGGAGTCGTAGCGCATCGCGGTCAGCGCATACCGCCGGCGACGGCCGGCAGGACGGTGACGGTGTCGCCGTCGGCGACCGGCGCCTCGATCCCGCCGAGGAACCGGACGTCCTCGTCGTTGAGGTAGACGTTCACAAAGCGGCGCAGCTTGCCGTTGTCCACCAGCTTCTCCCCGATGCCGGGGTGCCGGCTGTCCAGGTCGCTGATGAGCTCGCTGAGGGTCGTCCCCGTGCCTTCGACGGCCTTCGCGCCGTCGGTCAGGTTGCGCATGATGGTGGGGATGCGGACCTCGGTGGCCATGGCGTGTACTCCTCGCTGGCGGCGTGTTCGCGCGCGGCCGTCGGCTGCGGCCGCGCGGTGCCCTGGGGCACGGTGTTCTGCTGCGTTGTGTCCACCGCGGAACCGGGTCCGCGGCGGTCGCGCTGGTGTCAACCGGGCCGGGCGGCGGTTGATTCCTGACCCGGTCGGTGGGATTGCTCTCGACGCAGGGCGGGGGCGGGGGGCGGGAGGCGGTAGCGGTACGGGCTCCGCGGGAGCGGCCGCTGCGGCGTGCATGCCGCGGCGGGCGGGCCCCTACGCGCCGTCGACCTCGACCGGCTCCTCGGTGACCTCGCCGTCGACGATCCGGTAGGAGCGGAACTCGATGGTGTCCGGTGCGGCCTCCGGGTCGCGGGTGGAGACCAGCACGTAGTGCGCGTTGGGCTCGGAGGCGTAGGAGATGTCGGTGCGCGAGGGGTAGGCCTCGGTGGCGGTGTGGGAGTGGTAGACGACGACGGGTTCCTCGTCGTTGTCGTCCATCTCCCGCCACACCTTCAGCTGCTCCATGGAGTCGAAGCGGTAGAAGGTGGGCGACCGCTCGGCGTTGGCCATCTCGACGAGCCGCTCCGGACGGTCCGAGCCCTCGGGCCCGGCGACGATGCCGCATGCCTCGTCGGGGTGGTCGCGGCGCGCGTGCGCGACGATCGCGTCGCGGATCGCGCGGTTGATCCTCAGCATGGCTTCAGCCTAGCCCAGAATGTTCCCTACCCACCCACTAGGTAGGAGACTTTCGCGGCACCGCCGACCTGGACGATCAGCGGACGCGAAACCGGCCGGTGCCGGATCGGTGAGCGGTCGCGCACGCGTCAGCGCATCCGCAGCAGGGACTGCACGAGCGTCTCCTGGAGGCCGCCGAGCCACTCGTAGACGTCCAGGGCCGCCGCGTCGGCCTCGCCGGAGCCGGTACCGCGCACGCTGGTGGCGCCGCCCTCCTCCTCGACGCCGAGCCGGGTGCCCAGCGCGATCCGGACGTCGTTGAGCGCCTTCATCCAGGCGTGCGCCTCCTCGGGCCCGAGCACCAGTTCACCGCCGCGCCGGGGCAGCTCGGCCACCCCGCGCACCACGGTCTGGGCGTTCTCCCTCTTGTGGCGCCTCAGGTCGCCCTCGGTGTACCGGCGGAAGTCGCTGTTCGCCTCGGCGGCGTCGGGCTGGCCGTCCCGGCCGGGCCCGCTCTCGCCGCCGCCGTCCGGCGCGGCGCCCCCCGGTTCGGTGTAGGCGTCCGGGAGCAGCCGCGCGAGCACCGGGTCCTCGGGGCGCTCGGTACCGCCGTCGATACCGACCAGGGCGGCCAGATCGTCGCCCCCGCCCCCCGGCTCCTCCACCAGCCCGAGCACGAGCTCGGCCATGGAGCGCAGCACGGCCGCCTCGTCGGCGTCCAGCCGGACGCTCACCCCGCCGCGCACCGGGCGGAATCCCCGCGTCATCTAGGTGTCCTTCTTCAGTGTGGCCCACAGGCCGTAGGTGTGCAGCACCGCGACGTCCCGCTCCATCTCCTCGCGGGAGCCGGTGGAGACGACCGCGCGCCCCTTGTGGTGCACGTCGAGCATGAGCTTGTGCGCCTTGCGCTTGGAGTAGCCGAAGACGGCCTGGAAGACGTAGGTGACGTAGGACATCAGGTTCACCGGGTCGTTCCACACGATCGTCACCCACGGGACGTCCGGGAGGACGTCCTCCGTGGTCTCGGGCCGCTCGAGCTCGACCGGTGCCGGTGCGGTCGGCATGGGTCGCTCACCTCTCCAGGTCGCTTCTCGCCACCATTGTCCCACTCTCCACGGCGGCGCGCCCCGGCCGGACGCGCCGCGAGTGCGCGGTCCGGGGTATTTTGTTCCTCTCAGACACAAACGAGGCTGGACCCCATGACCGACGCCATGTCCGACGCCGCACCCGAGCACTTCGGGCCCGCGTCCGCCACAACCGCCCTGCTCACCGACCAGTACGAGCTGACGATGCTGGAAGGGGCGCTGCGCAGCGGCGTGGCCGGGCGGCGCTCCGTGTTCGAGGTCTTCGCCCGCCGGCTGCCCGGCGCGCGCCGCTACGGCGTGGTGGGCGGGACCGGCCGCTTCCTCGACGCGCTGTCCCGATTCCGCTTCGCAGACGACGACCTGCAGTTTCTGGCCGACAGCAGGGTCGTCGACGACGCCACCCTGCAGTGGCTGGCCGACTACCGGTTCCGCGGCAGCGTGTGGGGCTACGGCGAGGGCGAGGCGTACTTCCCCGGCTCGCCGATCCTGGTGGTGGAGGGAACCTTCGCCGAGGCGGTGCTGCTGGAGACTGTCGCCCTGTCGATCTACAACCACGACTCGGCGGTGGCCACCGCGGCGTCCCGGATGGCGCGGGCCGCGCAGGGGCGGCCGCTGATCGAGATGGGATCGCGCCGAACGCACGAGGAGGCGGCCGTCGCCGCCGCCCGCGCGGCGCACATCGCGGGCTTCGACACCACCTCGAACCTCCAGGCGGGCCGCCGGCACGGGATTCCGACTGCGGGTACCAGCGCGCACGCCTTCATGCTGCTGCACGACAGCGAGCGGCGCGCCTTCCAAGCGCAGCTGGACGCACTGGGCGAGAGCACGACGCTGCTGGTGGACACCTTCGACGTCGAGCGCGCCGTGCGCACCGCGGTGGAGCTGGCCGGGCCGAAGCTCGGCGGGGTGCGCATCGACTCCGGAGACCTGGGCTCGACGGCCGCCCAGGTGCGCGCGCAGCTCGACGAACTGGGGGCGACGGAGACGCGCATCGTCGTCACCGGAGACCTCGACGAGTACTCCATCCAGGCGCTCGCCATCGCCCCGGTGGACGGCTACGGAGTGGGGACCTCGCTGGTCACCGGTTCCGGGTCGCCCACGGCGTCGCTGGTGTACAAGCTCGTCGCGCGGGCCCGCGGCCCGGAGCCGGACGCACCGCTGGAGCCGGTCGCCAAGCGCTCGGTCGGCAAGCCGAGCCGCGGCGGGCGCAAGTGGGCGGTGCGCACACTGGATGAGCACGGCACCGCCACCGCCGAGATCGTCGCCGACTACCCGGTGCCGGAGCGGCCCTGCGCCCGTCCGCTGCTGCAGCAGCTGGTGGCGGACGGGGAGATCGTCGGCGCCGAGCCGGTGGCTGCGGCCCGCGACCGGCACGCCCGCTCGGTGGCAGAGCTGCCGCCGACGTCGGCGCAGATGTCGCGCGGCGAGCCGGTGCTGCCCACGGTGTTCGAGCAGCGCGCGAACGATTAGGGCGGGGCGTTGCCCGCGGGCGGCGTCCGCAGCCAGCGGTGCCCGAGGTTCGCCCGGGGAGAACACAGCGAGGGACCGGCCAGGACTGCACGCCGCAGGGCAGCGGTCCGCCGGACATGACGGAGCAGCGCCGGACCCGGTGGGTGCCGCGCGCGGGAGAGGGGAACGCCGGGATGGATGCCACCGCGGACACGCAGGACACCGGAGACGGGGGCGCGCGGGCGCTGATCGTCGTCGACGTGCAGAACGACTTCTGTGAGGGCGGCAGCATGGGCGTGGCCGGCGGCGCGGCCGTCGCCTCGGCCGTCACCGCCTTCATCGAGCGCCACCGGGGCGACTACGCGGCCGTTGCGGCGACCCGCGACCACCACGTCGATCCGGGGGAGCACTTCTCGGAGACGCCGGACTTCGTCGACAGCTGGCCCCGGCACTGCGTCGTGGGCACCGAGGGCGCTGCCTTCCACCCCGGGTTCGACGCCTCCGCGGCCGACGCGGTGTTCAGCAAGGGGGCCTACACCGCGGCCTACAGCGGCTTCGAAGGCGCCGACGAGGCGGGCCGGTCGCTGGAGGGGTGGCTGCGCGCGGCCGGCGTCGGGTCGGTGGACGTCGTCGGGATCGCCACCGACCACTGCGTGCGGGCGACGGCGCTGGACGCGGCGCGCGCCGGCTTCGCCACCCGCGTACTGCTCGACCTGACGGCCGGCGTTGCGCCCGCCACCATCGACGCCGCGCTGTCCGAACTGGACGGCGCCGGCGTCGCCCTCGAAGGGGCGCCGGTCACCGGCTGAGCCCGGCCGCGCGGGAGGGCGGGCCGCACGGCCGGGCCCTCCCGGTCAGAGGCGGGAGAGCAGGGTGCGCAGGATGTCGGCCGCGCGCGTCCAGAGCAGGGAGCCGCCCTCCCCCGGAACCAGGTGGCGGCGGGCGCCCGCGATACGGCTGGTGAGCAGGGCCGCCTGGTCCGGGGAGTGGAACGCGTCCAGCTCTCCGTACCAGACGTCGGTGGGGACGGCGGCCTGTTCGGGTGCCGGGTTCCAGCGGCCGGAGGCCAGGACGGTGTCGCGCGCGTACCCGGCACCGCCGCCGGCGAAGCCCTCCTCCAGTGCGCGCCGGTAGGCCGCAGCGAAGGCGGGGGCGCGGTAGACGGCCGCGTCGCGTTCGGGGGCGTGTGCGGTGACCAGGTCCCACATGCCGTCGGGGCCCAGCGCCGCCAGGTCGCGCCCGGCACGGTCCGGGTCGGCGGCCACGGCGTCGCGCAGGCCCCGCGCACCGGGGTCGAGGAGGCCGGCCAGGCCGGGGTGGGCGACCTCGTCGGCGGGCGCGACCAGGGCCAGCGCGCGCGCCGCGCCGGTCGCCGCGCAGGCGAGGGCGAATGGAGCGCCCTGGGAATTGCCCACCACGGCGGGACGGCCGGTCCCCAGGCGGTCCGCGAGCACGCGGGCGTCGGCGGCGAAGTCCGCGGCGGTCCGGCCGGGAGCCGGGTCCGAGCCGCCCAGGCCGGGCCGGTCCACCGAGATCAGGTGGACGCCGAGTCCGGCGAGCAGGTGGGTGCCGAATCCCAGGGAGCTGCCGGTCGCGGCGCCGGGGCAGAGCAGGACGGGGGTTCCGCCCGGCTCGCCCCAGGAGCTCCACGCCAGTGCGCGGCCGTCCGGCAGGGTGAGCACACCGGTGCTCTCGGGCTCATCGACTCCGAATTCCATGCCGGCAGGCTAGACGGCCCGCGCCGCTCCGACCAGCGGTTTTCCCCGGTGCAGGAGGGACGGCGGGAAGGGTCCCGCCGCCCCTGCCGCGGTGCGGCTCAGGCCGCTCCGGCAGTGGCCCGGACGGCAGGGACGGCGCGGACGCCGATGTCCGCAAGCGCGGGGCCGGAGGCCGCCCGGGACATCACGCGGCGATGCCGATGGCGCTGCGGACCTCGGCCAGGGTCGCGGAGGCGCGGGCGCGGGCGCGTTCGGCGCCGTCGGCGAGGATCGCGTCGAGGTCACTGCCGGGCTCGACGAGGGCGTCGTAGCGCTCCCGCATCGGGCCGAAGACCCCGTTCAGGACCTCGAACAGCTCGTTCTTGACGTCGCCCCAGCCGGTTCCGCCGGCCTCCAGGCGCTTGCGGACATCGGCGGTGCGGTCGGCGTCGGCGAAGTGCGCGATCAGCTGGAACACCGCGGAGGTGTCGGGGTCCTTGGGCTCTTCGACCGGCGTGGAGTCGGTCGGGATGCGGCGGACGAGCTTCTTGAGCTTGTTCTCCGGCAGGAACAGCGGGATGTGGTTGTCGTAGGACTTGCTCATCTTGCGGCCGTCGGTGCCCGGCAGCAGAGCGCTTTCGCCCTCGGGGTAGGAGCCCTTCGGGATCGGGAAGGCGAAGGCCGCGCCGTAGAGGTGGTTGAACGAGCCGGCGATGTCGGCGGTGTACTCGATGTGCTGGCGCTGGTCCGGGCCGACGGGAACGACGTCGGCCTGCATCGCGAGGATGTCGGCGGCCATCAGCAGCGGGTAGTTGAACAGGCCCATGTTGATGCCCGCGTCGAGGTCGGAGCTGCCGGCCTCGGCGTTGCGGTCGCGGGCGGCCTTGTAGGCGTGCGCCCGGTTCATCAGGCCCTTCGCGGTGACCGAGGCCAGGACGGTGGTCAGTTCGAAGATCTCCGGCACGTCGGACTGCCGGTAGAGGAGGGTGCGGTGCGGGTCCAGCCCGCAGGCGAGCCAGGTGGAGGCGACCGAGCGGACGTCGGCGCGGAGCTTCGCCGGGTCCTTGACCGAGTTGAGCGAGTGGTAGTCGGCGAGGAAGTAGAGCGCCTCATGCGTCTGCGCCGCTTCCAGGGCCGGCTGGATCGCTCCGATGTAGTTGCCGAGGTGGGGCATCCCCGACGTCTGGATCCCGGTGAGGTAGGTCGTGCTGGCTGCCATGCACGCAGTGTATCGGCGCGCGCAGCGAGGGAGCCCCGCCGGACGGCGGGACCCCCTCAGTGCGGTGCTGCTCTGCGGCGGCCGCTCCCCCGCCGCGGCGCGGGCGGTGCGGCGCCGGTGCGCGCGGCTGGCTACAGCGCCCCCCGCGCCCGGAACGCATGCCAATGATCAGCCATCCGATCCGCCCGACCCTGCGTGAACCCACTCATCCAGGCGTCGTCGGCGCAGTACAGCAACACTGCATCCATGAAGTTGTCCACCGGACCCTCCACTACAACGCCCCCCGCGCCCGGAACGCATGCCAATGATCAGCCATCCGATCCGCCTGACCCTGGGTGAACTCGCTCATGCAGGCGTCGTCGCTGTAATCCATGAAGTTGTTCACCGGGTCCTTGCCCGCCTTGTCCGGGCACGTGTCGTTGCCCTCGGGGCAGCCGCTGGACTGCTCCCGCTGGTAGGGCGTGTCGTCGACGTAGTCTCCGGGCGCGCTGCAGCCGTTCTGGAAGGTGTGGAAGAGGCCCAGCCAGTGGCCGGTCTCGTGGGTGGCGGTGTGGCCGAGGTCGTACTTCTCGCGGCCGCCGCCGGGCACCGTCCGGTAGTCGATGACGACGCCGTCCTGGTCGGCGTTCTCGCCGAACTCCTGCGGGAACGTGGATTGGCCGAGGACGCCGCGGCCCATGTCGGTGGTGTAGAGGTTGAGCGTCTCCGCCCCGCCGGTGTGCAGCGCCGACCGCGCCTCGGCGCCGTGCTCGGCGAAGCCGGTGAACCAGTTGTCGTCGGCGGTGCGGGTGACGTCGGACAGGGTGAAGCTGAAGCCGGTGTCGGCGCCGCCGTAGCCGCCGCTGAACGCCTTGTTCATGACGTCGACCTGCTCTTGCAGCACCGAGTCGGCGACGTCGCCGGTGCCGTCGGCCGCGGTGATCACGTGCACCGCGACGTCGACGTCCGCGCCGCCGTCCCGGTGCGGGACCCGCGCTTCCTCCAGCATTCGCTGGTACTCGGCGGCCTGCTGCGAGGTGATGCTGTGCTCGTCGCGTTCGCCGCCGGCGGTGCGGCGGTCGCCCTCCGGCGGACACTCCTGCACGGCCGGTGCTGCGGCGGCGGGCGCCGCAGCGGTGCGCTCGGCGGTCGGCACCGGCCCGGCCGCAGCGGCGGGCACGGGCGCGCCGGCGATGGTCAGCGCCACCAGTCCGGCGGCGCCGGCTCCCAGTCCGAGCCATGTCGCGGGCCCTGCGGGCCGCCCGGTGCGCCGCGCGCACCCCGTCCGCGGCGCGGCCTCCGGCCCTGCCGCCCGCCCGGTCGCATTCGCATCATGGGTCATAACAACCGACGGTAGCCATCTCACTACGCTTCGGACATATGCGACACGCGACGGCGGTGCGCGCGGTTCCTCTTTTGCCCTCCGATTCCCCTGGGGGACGGGGGCTCCCGGGGACAGGCACGGGTCAGGCGGCCGGGCGCCCGCAGCCCCGGGCGTTCAGCGGCCGGTGGCCCAGGCGCGGAGCCTGTCGATGCGGCCCTGGATCTGGTCGGCGGTCGCCTGCGCGATGGGCGGACCGCCGCACGCCCGGCGCAGCTGGTTGTGGATCATGCCGTGCGGCGTGCCGGTGCGGTGGTGCCAGGCGCCGACCAGGCCGTTGAGCTCCTTGCGCAGCTCCGCGCTGCGCTCGTGCTCCAGCGGCTCCGACGCCGCGGGGGCGACCTTCTCCGCCGCCTTCTGGTCGGACTTGCGCTTGCGCAGCAGCTGGGCGACCTGCTCGGGTTCGAGCAGTCCCGGCAGTCCGAGGAAGTCCTCCTCCTCGGGCGAGCCGGGGGCGCCGCCGCCGAACTCCGAGCCGTCGTAGAGCGCCCGGTCGAATTCGGCGGACGCCTCCATCGTCTCGAACGGCAGCTCCTCGCCGGCGTCCGGGGTGTCGCGCTTCTTGCGCGCCTCGTCGATCAGATCCTGCTCGGGGTCGCCGTCCTCGCCGACCGGGCGGTCCAGCGCGTGGTCGCGCTCGCGCTCCATCTCACCCGCGTAGCCGAGCAGGGTGGGCACCGACGGCAGGAAGACCGACGCGACCTCACCGCGCCGCCGCGTCCGCACGAAGCGCCCGACGGCCTGGGCGAAGAACAGCGCGGTGCTGGTGGAGGTGGCGTAGACGCCCACCATCAGGCGCGGCACGTCGACACCTTCGGAGACCATCCGCACCGCGACCATCCAGCGGTCGTCGGACTCGGCGAAGCGGCTGATCTTCTTGGATGCGGCCGGGTCGTCGGAGAGCACCACGGTGGCGCCCTGGCCGGTGATGGAGCGCAGGATGCGGGCGTAGGCGCGGGCCGCCTCGTGGTCGGTGGCGATGACCAGGCCGCCCGCGTCGGGGCTGGCGTTGCGGACTTCGGTGAGGCGGCGGTCGGCGGCGGCGAGGACCTTCTTGATCCAGTCGCCCTTGGGGTCGAGCGCCGCACGCCACGCCTGGGCGAGCGCGTCGGGGGTGAGCGGCTCGCCGAGGCGGGCGGCCAGCTCGTCGCCGGCCCGGCTGCGCCAGCGCATCTCGCCCGAGTAGGCCATGAAGATGACCGGGCGGACGACCCCGTCGGCGAGCGCGGGGGCGTAGCCGTAGCTGTAGTCCCACGAGCAGCGCCGGATGCCCTGGCCGTCCTGCACGTAGTCGACGAACGGGATCGGGTTGACGTCGGTCCGGAACGGAGTGCCGGTGAGCGAGAGCCGGCGCGCGGCCGGGTCGAACGCCTCGCGGACCGCGTCGCCCCAGGACAGCGCGTCGCCGGCGTGGTGCACCTCGTCGAAGATGACGAGGGTGCGCCGCGTCTCGGTGCGGTTGCGGTGCAGCATGGGGTGCGCGGCGACCTGGGCGTAGGTGACGGCGGCGCCGGTGAAGTGCCGGCCCAGCGCGCCCTGGCCGTTCTTGAAGTCGGGGTCGATGGCGATCCCGAACCGGGCCGCGGCCTGCGCCCACTGCTTCTTCAGGTGCTCGGTCGGGCAGACGACGGTGATGGCCCGCACCGCATGCCGGGCCAGCAGCTCGGCGGCCAGCGTCAGCGCGAAGGTGGTCTTGCCCGCTCCCGGAGTCGCGACCGCGAGGAAGTCCCTGGGCTCGCGCCGGAAGTACTCGTCGAACGCCTCCCGCTGCCAGCTGCGCAGCCCGGTGAGGCGCTCGGCCGTGCTCGTCTGCACTGCCGTCATGCGTTCGATCCCCCATTGCTCACTCGGACGAGGGTATCCGGCGCCGCCCGCAGGTGGGTGAAGGCAGCCAGCCGCGTCCGGCTGCTGCGCACCGGCCCCCGGGGGCGCTCGGGGCGCCGGGGTACTGCGCTGCCTGGGCGGTGAGCGGGCGCGGCGGTGCCCGCGGCGGCGGGGCGCCGCCGGCGAGTGGCGTTGGCCACCCGGGCGGTTCGCGCCGCTCCGCTCGGGAGCGCGGGCGCCCGCAGCGGCGCCCAGGGCTCCGGGGAGGCGGCCGGTCCGGGCGCGCCCCTGCCGCCCGCGGCCCCGCCGGTCAGCCGGGGGCGGGCGCGCCGCCGGTGTCGACGGCTCCGTCGTTGAAGGGCATGTAGGGGTCGGCCCAGGGGAACACCACGGTCCACAGCAGGTAGGCGGCGGCACCGAGCAGAACGAGCATGACGAGCAGCTTCACCGGGGCGGGGCCCGGAATGATCCGCCAGATCAGTCCGTACACGGGACTACTCCCCCTCTCCGGCGGACCCGCCGCCCTCGTCGTCCTCCGGAGCCATGTGCGCGATGTTGTCCGGCATGCCCTGGTCCTTGGGGCGGGTGTCGGACAGCTCGGCGTGCACGATGAGCCGGTGCGTGTTGTTGAGCTTGGGGGCGCAGGTGGTGAGGGTGAGCAGGGACCGCTGCGGGTCGTCGTTGTTCTCGGCGTCGTAGGGGTCGGGGTCGACCACCTCGACCTGGTCCGGGGTGACCGTGACCTCGTCGACGACCTCGTAGGTGTAGAAGTTGTCCTGGTCTTCGAGGACGATCTCGGAGCCGTCCTGAAGCAGGTCGAGGTCCCAGAAGATGCCGGGCGTGCGGTGGCCGGCGACCGCGTAGTTGCCGGCCTCGCCTGCTGCGGTGGAGTCGCCGCCGGCGATGTCGTCGTCGCTGTAGTGGCCGGGGCTGTACTTGATGTCGTCCGGCTGGACGCCGTTGACCACGACCCAGTCCAGGTCCAGATCGGGGATGTACATCCGGCTGTTGGCCGCTCCCGGGAGCGTCTCGGAGTCGGGCCCGGCCTCCCAGGTCTCCTCCAGGCCCTGCGCGAGCTGGTCCTGCTCGCGGTCGGTCTCGGCCTGCTTGCCGTAGACCTGGTAGGCGGCGAAGAACAGCATGACCACACCGGCCGTGAACATGAGCTCGCCGATGAACCGCAGTACACCGCGGGCGACGTCGCCGCCAGTGGGGCCGCCCGAGGGGCGCCTGCGCCGACCGCGCCCCCGGCCTCCGCCGCGCGCACCCGACCCGCCCTCGGCGCGCCGGTGCGCACCGCGCTCGCTGGTGGAGACCATGTGCCCTACCCCGTTCTCGGCGTCGTATCGGAGCGTATCGTGCCGCACGGGGCGCGGCAGGCACAAAACCGCACAGCCGCCCCCGGTGTGGACAACGCAGGCGCTCCGCGGCGCGGGTCGGGCGGCGGCTCCGAGGCGCCCGCCGCACGGCGGCGGGCGGCGCGGTCCAGCCGCCGGGAGCGTGCTCCGGCACGCTCCGGCCCGGCTGCGTCAGCGGGGCAGGGGCCTACTTGGTCATCTCCTCGTAGATCCGCTTGCAGTCGGGGCAGACCGGGAACTTCTTCGGGTCCCGGTTGGGCACCCAGACCTTGCCGCACAGGGCGATGACCGGTGCACCGGTGACCGCGCTCTCGGTGATCTTGTCCTTCTGCACGTAGTGCGCGAACCGCTCGCGGTCACCGTCGTCGTGCGAGATGTCCGGGCGGGTCTCGCTCTCCGGCACGACCTTGTTCAGCACGTCCATGGCCATCGGGCCTCACACCTCCTCGTTCGGCCCTCCACGGTATCCGCACCCGCGGGGAGCCGGGCCGCTTCGCCTGCGGCGGCGTCAGTTCAGCGAGGGGTCGTCGGGCAGGGTCGCGACGAGCGCGAGGTCACCGCCCTGCCGGCGCAGCACCCGGGACCAGAGGGTTTCCGGTGCGGCAGAGAAGACGTCGTCGGGCTCGGCGGACAGCACGTACCAGGCGCCGCCGGCGATCTCCTCTCCGAGCTGGCCCTCGCCCCAGCCGGCGTAGCCCGCGAAGATCCGGAACCGGCCCAGTCCGCCGCCGACCACTTCCGGCGGCGCGTCGAGGTCGACGACGCCGAACCGGGCGCCCGTTCCGGCCGCGGCAGATCCGGCGGCGGGGCCGGCGGCACCGTTGGGGCCGGGCTCTTCCACCGCACCGCCCGGCGCGCCGGGGCCGCCGGGCTCCTCCGCCTGCACGGGCTCACCGGTCTCCTCGAACACCTCGGGCTCTTCGGGCTCCGCCGGCGCCTCGAAGCCGCCCGGCCCGCCGAAGTCCACGATCCCGCCGGGCTCGCCGGGAACCCCGGGCCCTTCCGGATCTGCGGGCTCTCCGCCGGACTCCTCGGCGCAGTCCTCCAGGGCGCGCCAGCCGAGCGGCTCGGGCTCGTCTCCGGGCAGGCCGATCGCCAGTCCCGAGCCGGCGCCGACCGGTCCCCCGTCGAACATGACCGCCGGAGCGCTGGCGAAGGCGCTCCAGCCCGCCAGTACCTCGTCGACCGGCAGGGCCGACGGGCGGTTGACGACGACGCCGAGCGTGCCGTCGGCGTCGTCGTCGACGATCAGCACGACCGCCCGCCGGAAGTGGGGGTCCTCCAGTGCCGGGGTCGCCACCAGCAGGCGCCCGGTGAGGTTCTGGTCCTTCATACCCGCTGGTCTACCCCGGCATCCCGGGCCGGAACGGCTGCACCCCGGTCTCGGGGGGGGCAGCTGTTCCCGCAGTGCGCGGCTACTCGGTGCCGGCGCCGTTGCGGACCGCGGCGTCGCGCACGGCCGCGGCGACGGCCTGGGACAGGCCGGTGTGGAAGACGCTGGGCACGATGTAGTGCGGGCCGAGCTCGTCGTCGGTGACCGCACCGGCGAGCGCGTCCGCGGCAGCGACCATCATGTCCGAGTCGACGCTGTGGCTCTGCGCGTCGAGCAGCCCGCGGAAGAACCCCGGGAAGACCAGCACGTTGTTGATCTGGTTGGGGTAGTCGCTGCGGCCGGTGGCCACGACCGACGCGTGCAGGTGGGCGACGTCCGGGTCGACCTCGGGGTCGGGGTTGGCCAGCGCGAAGATGATCGAGTCCTCGTTCATCTCGGCGATGTCCTCGCCGGAGAGCACGTTGGGCGCCGAGACGCCGATGAAGACGTCGCCGCCGGCGACGGCGCCGCTCAGCGGGCCGGCGTAGCCCTCGGGGTTGGTGTTCTCCGCGATCCACTGCAGGTTCGGGTCGGTGTCGCCGCGGTCGCGGTGCACGGCGCCGTTGACGTCGCAGACCACGATGTGCTTGGCGCCGGCGTGCATCAGCAGCTTGAGGATGGCGGTGCCGGCCGCGCCGGCGCCGGACATGGTGATCCGGACGTCGGCGAGCTCCTTGCCGACAACGCGCAGCGCGTTCTTCAGCGCGGCGAGCACGACGATCGCGGTGCCGTGCTGGTCGTCGTGGAAGACCGGGATGTCGAGCAGCTCGCGCAGCCGGGCCTCGACCTCGAAGCAGCGCGGCGCGGAGATGTCCTCCAGGTTGATGCCGCCGAAGCCGGGGGCGATGACCTGGACGGTGCGGACGATCTCGTCGACGTCCTGGGTGTCCAGCGCGATGGGCCAGGCGTCGATGTCGGCGAAGCGTTTGAACAGCGCCGCTTTGCCCTCCATGACCGGCATGGACGCCTCGGGGCCGATGTTGCCCAGGCCCAGCACGGCAGAGCCGTCGGTGACGACGGCGACGGTGTTGCGCTTGACGGTGAGCCGCCGGGCGTCCTCCTTGTTGGCGGCGATCGCCTGGGAGACGCGGGCCACGCCGGGGGTATAGGCCATGGACAGCTCGTCGCGGTTGCGCAGCGGCACCTTCGACTTCATCTCGATCTTGCCGCCGAGGTGCATGAGGAAGGTGCGGTCGCTGACCTTGTGGACCGTGACGCCTTCCAGCGCGCCGAGCGCGTCGACGATGCCCTGGGCGTGGTCGGTGTCGCGGGCCGCGCAGGTCACGTCGATGCGGATCCGCTCGTGGGCCGCCTGAGCGACGTCGAGTGCCGTGATGACGCCACCCACCTGCTCGACCGCGTTGGTGAGGCTGCCGACGGCGGTGCCGTGGCCGTCCAGTTCGAGGCGGACCGTTATCGAGTAGGAGACGCTGGGAAGGGTGGCCACGGATAGCTCCTCTATGTCATGTCTGCCGCGCATCGACGCCGCGACCGGCTCAGTCGCGCGCCGCCGTGCACCGCCGCGGCCTGGCTGGGGCCGCGGGTCCGGACGTCGTGTCCCGTCCGGGGCGCCGGGGAAGGGCGCATCGGGTGCTCGGGCGCATCCCTCATGGTGCCACCGCGCCGATCGTCCAGGGCCCGCGCGGGGGCGGGAATCCCGCGGTGCTGCCTGCGCGGCGGCGCGTGGCGCGCATTGCCACAGCTTATGCGGCATTTGAGGCCGTTCATCCTGCGGTGTCGGCGGCGCCGGCCAGCGGTGGCGCCGCCAGCGGGCCGGCCGGGCAGGTGTCAGCCCGCGGGCCGTTCGGCGCCCCGGGCGGTCCCGGCATGCTCGCGGGCGAGCCGCTCGATGATGTCGGTGCAGGTGTCGAGGGAGACCGCGGTGGAGTCGAGCACGAGGTGGTAGTGGCGGCTGTCGGCGGGGTCGGTGCGGTAGTAGCGGCGCACGTAGGCGGTGCGGGCACGGTCGTTGTCGGCGACGTCGCGCATCCGCGGCGGCCGCCACTCGGGCGCCCCGGTGCCGGTCGCAGTGTCGGCCCAGGGATCGGCGAGGGCCTCCCCGGAGCCCGCCTCTCCGAGCCGCACGACCTGGTCGAAGCGGCGCGCAGGCGGGCCATCGAGCCGCACGTGCAGCACGCCGGGGCGGTCGGCGAGGACGATCGCGGCGGCCCTGCCGAGGACGACGCCGCCGCGCTCGGCCATGGCGGCGAGCACTTCTTCGGTGCGCTCGACGAATTCCCGGTCGTCGAGCACCCGCCCGTCGGCGCCGAACCCGGGGTAGCCGGTCTCCACCCCGCCCAGGGTGACCGTGGGCAGCCGCGCGGCGCCCGCCAGCAGGCGCTCCAGGCCGCTGGGAGCGCGGTCGTCCCGGGTGAGGGCGTCTTCCAGTGTGCAGCCGACCTGCTCGGCGACGGCGGTCGGCACGGCCCGGTCGAGGAAGGGCACCCCGAGCCGTTCGGCAACGGCAGGCCCGACAACACTGCCGCCGGCTCCGAACGTCGCCGACACCGTCACTGCGTACGCCATAGCGCCACCATCCGTTCCACCTGACGGTCTTCTACCCCGGCTGGGGGGCACCGCAACGGCGGAAGGCGGTCCGGGCACACCGGCGAGCCGGCTCCCGCAGCGCGCCGCGCGCGAGCGCTTCCGCCGCCGGCGGTTCGCGGGCGGCGGGTAGCGGCCGGCGGAGAGGCCCGGCCTGCCGCAGCCGCTGCGGAGCGGGGCTGCCTTCATCTGCGCGGCCGGCCGCGGTGCGGTGCGGGGACGGTCGTCCCCGCACCGCGCGGCGGCGGGCGGCCCGGTGCGGGCGGGCGCGGCGCAGCCGGCCCGCAGCGGGGGCTCAGAACAGGGCCGAGGTGAGGGCGCGGCGCGCCGCGGCGACCGCCGGGTCGCCGGGGGGCAGGACCTCGAAGAGGCTGAGGAGGCGGGTGCGGGCCCGGTCGCGGTCGTCGTCGCGGGTGCGCCGGACCAGGTCGACCAGGCGGTCGAAGGCGGCCTCGTACCGCTCGGTGGCGACCTCGACGTCGGCGGCGGCGAGCTGCGCGTCGACGTCGTCGGGGGCCTGCGCGGCGGCGTCCAGCGCAGCCTGGGCGTCGATGCCCTCGGTGCGGCGGGCGACGCGCACCCAGGCGAGGCGGAGCTTGGCCTCCTCGTTGCGGGGGTCGCGCTCGGCCTCGGCGGCGTAGACGGCCTCGGCGGCCGCGAAGTCGCCGCGCTCCAGCGCCTGGCGGGCCTCGTCTTCGACCGGGTCCTCGGCGGGCTCGGCTTCGGCCTCGTCGGCCGCGTCCTCCGGGCCCAGGCCGGCGTACTCGGCGGGGAGCACCTGCTGGCGGCGGAGCTCCTCGAAGATCTCGGTGAGCCACTGCCGCAGCTGCGCCTCGTCAGCGGGGCCGGCCGGACCCGGCACGACCTGGCCGCCGATCACCAGCGCGACGGTGGGCACCGCCTGCACCCGCATCGCCTGGGCGATCTGGGGGTTGGCCTGCACGTCGACCTTTGCCAGTGCCCACTGCCCGCCGGCGCCGACGGCGAGCCGGTCCAGGGCCGACTCGACCTGGGCCGACTGCTCGGAGCGGGCCTGGAGGACGGCCAGCACCACGGGGGCCCGGGTGGACCCCTCGAGGACGACCTGCTGGAAGTTGCTCTCGTCAACGTCGATCGCGTACGGGTTGGCGGTGCCCGACGCCTGCTCGGCCTCGCGCTTGGCCTCGCGTTCCATGGCCGCTTTCCGGGCCCCGAGGTCGATCGCGCCCTGCATGGAGTAGTCCGATGGCTGCATGCCCCCATCCTGCCGCATCCGCGGCGACCACCGGGAACAGCCCGGCGGCCGGTCTCGGGCCCCGGCGGCCGCCGCGCCGGCGGCGCGGACCGGAGCCCGGGCGGCGCCGGCCCGTGCTCAGCGGGAACCGCTATGCCGCGCGCGCAGGGTCAGAACTGCGGGTCCTCCACGTAGGTGCCGAACTCCTCACCCATGGCCCCGCAGATCTCGCCGAGGGTGGCCTCGGCGCGGGCCGCGTCCAGGATGAGCGGCACGAGGTTGCCCGAGTGCGGGTCGCGGGCGGCGGCGAGCAGCCGGTCCAGGGCGGCCTGCACTGCGGCGCCGTCCCGCTCCGCGCGGCGGCCGGTGAGCGCGGCGACCTGGTCGCGCTCGACCTCGTGCCCGATGCGCAGGATCTCCAGCGCGCCGGAGACGGTGTTCTCCGCGGTGTTGACGCCGACGATGCGCTTGTCGCCCTTCTCCAGCGCCTGCTGGTAGCGGAACGCGGACTCGGCGATCCGCGAGCTGAACCAGCCGTTGCGGATGCCCGCCAGGATGCCGGAGGTGACCGGGCCGATCGCGTGCTCGGCGTCCTCGCCGCCGCCCATCTTCACGATGTGGGCGAAGACCTCCTCGGCCTGCTCCTCCATCCGGTCGGTGAGGGCTTCGAGGTAGTAGGAGCCGCCGAGGGGGTCGGCGACGTTGGCCGCACCGGTCTCCTCGCGCAGCACCTGCTGGGTGCGGAGGGCGATCTCGGCAGCCTGCTCGGTGGGGAGTGCGAGGGTCTCGTCGAGCGCGTTGGTGTGCAGCGAGTTGGTGCCGCCGAGCACTGCGGACAGCGCCTCCACGGCGGTGCGCACGACGTTGTTGTAGGGCTGCTGCGCGGTGAGCGAGACGCCGGCGGTCTGGGTGTGGAAGCGGAGCCACTGCGCCCGCTCGGTGGTGGCGCCGAAGCGGTCGCGCATCCAGCGGGCCCAGATGCGGCGGGCGGCCCGGAACTTGGCGATCTCCTCGAAGAAGTCGATGTGGGCGTCGAAGAAGAAGGACAGCCCCGGGGCGAACACGTCGACGTCCATGCCGCGGGACAGGCCCAGCTCGACGTAGCCGAAACCGTCGGCGAGCGTGAAGGCGAGCTCTTCGGCGGCCGTGGATCCGGCCTCGCGGATGTGGTAGCCCGACACCGACAGCGGCTTGAAGGCCGGGATGTTCTCGGCGCAGTACTCCATGAGGTCGCCGATCAGGCGCAGGTGCGGCTCGGGCGGGTAGAGCCACTCCTTCTGCGCGATGTACTCCTTGAAGATGTCGGTCTGCAGGGTGCCGTTGAGCCGGGACAGGTCGGCGCCCTGCCGCTCGGCGGCGGCCAGGTACATGCAGAACACCGGCACGGCGGGGCCGCTGATGGTCATCGAGGTGGTGACCTCGGCCAGCGGGATGCCGTCGAACAGCACGTCCATGTCGGCGGTGGAGTCCACGGCCACGCCGCAGTGGCCCACCTCGCCCAGCGCCATCGGGGCGTCGGAGTCGTGGCCCATCAGGGTGGGCATGTCGAAGGCGACCGAGAGCCCGCCGCCGCCGGACTCCAGGATCATCTTGTAGCGCTCGTTGGTCTGGCGGGCGCTGCCGAAGCCGGCGAACTGCCGGATGGTCCAGGGGCGGCCGCGGTAGCCGGTCGGGTAGAGGCCGCGGGTGTAGGGGAACTCGCCGGGCCAGCCGATCCGCTCGAAGCCCGGCTGCTCGGTGCCGGGCGGCGGACCGTAGGCGGGCTCCACCTCCAGGCCGGACAGGGTGGTGAAGTCCGCGTCGCGGGTGGGGGCCGCATCGAAGCGGGCCTGCCAGCGGGCACGGCCGTCCGCGATCTCGTCACTGGTCGCCATATCCCGATACTAGGACTTCCGAATAAACCTGCCAAGAGTCCCGCCGAGCGCCGCGCAGAATACCCGAAAGGGGATGCGGAAGAAGGAAGGGCGGACGGAACGGGGGATGCGGAACCCAGCGCACCGCCGGAACGCAGCCGCCGCCCGGCACGGGAGGCGGGGTCAGCCGGCGGCGCGCTCGCCTTCGCGCCCGGCGCGGCCACCGAGGGCCGGCGCCCCGGCTGCGGGGTCGGCGGCTCCGTCGGATGCGGCCTCCTCCGGCGGGGTGGAGAGGGGGCCGCCCGCTGCGGCGGCCGGGAAGTCGCCGAATCCGACGCGCAGCTTGATGAAGGCGCGGTGCAGTGCGCCGAGCTCGTCGTCGGAGTACTCGTCGAAACCGAAGTCCATGGCGAGCAGGTCCCGGCTGGCGCCCTCCATCGCCTCGCGGCCCGCGTCGGTGATCTCGGCGAGGGTGCCGCGGCCGTCGCTCGGGTTGGGCGCGCGGCGCACCAGGCCCTGCCGCTCCAGCCGGTCGATGGTGTTGGTGACGCTGGTGGGGTGCACCATGAGCCGCTCGCCGATCTTCCCCAGCGGCAGCGCGCCGCTGGCGCTGAAGGTGAGCAGCACCAGCGCCTCGTAGCGGGCGAAGGTGAGCCCATAGGGCTTGAGTGCGGCGTCAAGCCGGCCGATCAGGATCTGCTGCGCGCGCATGACCGAGGTGACGGCGGCCATGGCGGGAGAGGCGCCCCAGCGCCGCTCCCAGTTCTCGTGCGCGCGCTCGATCGGATCGAACGGCAGGTTCAGCGCGTTTCCCACGCCGCCACTCTAACGCCCAGTGCACAATCCCGCGGCGGGACCGTTGACCCGGCCAATATTGATAGTTAAGTTTCCTAAAAATTAGTGGGCCGCGCGCCCGGCAACCCGCCTCTCGCCCCCGACCCCCCGGGAGACCACCGCGATGCCATTCCCCCACGCAGCGCCCAGGAGGCGGCGCACGGTCGCCGCTGCGGCCGCCCTGCTCCTCGTCCCGCTGGCTCCGGCCGCGGCCGGAGCAGACGAGCGGCCGCAGGGCGGCGCCGTCACCGTCGAGCATTCCGAGCAGTCCCGGTGGCCCTCCGGCTACCAGGCCGAGATCACCATCGACAACCCGACCGACGCGCCGCTGAAGGACTGGTCGGTGGAGATCACGCTGGCCGGCGACGCCCGCGTGCACGCGATGTGGGACGCGACGCTCACCGAGCGGGAGGACTCCGGCGAGGGCGCCTCCTACACCGTGGCCCCGCCGGAATGGGGTGCGGACGTCCCCGCGGGCGGCAGCTACACCTTCGGCTACACCGGCACCGGCGGCGACGGCCCGGCCGACCTCGCCGCGTGCACCGTCAACGGGGCCCCCTGCGACGGGTCCGGCGCCGAACCCGGGTACCGCCAGGTCGGCTACTTCACCCAGTGGGGCGCCGAGGACAAGGGCTACACCGCGCGCGTGCTGGACGAGTCCGGGCAGGCCGCGAAGCTCACCCACCTCAACTACGCGTTCGCCAACCTCGACGAGGACGGCCGCTGCTTCGCCTCCGACGAAGAGGGCGTCGGCGAGGCCCGCTCCGACTACGGCCGCGCCTACACGGCCGAGGAGAGCGTGGACGGCGTCGCCGACAACCCCGACCAGGCGCTGCGCGGCAACTTCAACCAGCTGCGCAAGCTCAAGGAGCGCCACCCGGACCTGCGCGTCAGCATCGCCCTCGGCGGCTGGGCCTGGTCGGACTACTTCTCCAACGCCGCGCTGCCGGAGAACCGCGAGGAGGCCGTCGCGTCCTGCATCTCCCAGTTCATCGACGGCGACCTGCCCGAGCTGAACGGCGCCGGCGGCGACGGGGCCGCGGCGGGCCTCTTCGACGGCATCGACCTGGACTGGGAGTGGCCCGGAACCGAGGGCGAGCCCGGGAACATCATCCGCGAGGAGGACAAGGAGAACTACACGGCGCTGGTGCAGGAGTTCCGCGAACAGCTGGACGAGCGCTCCGCCGAGACCGGCCGCGCCTATGACCTGACCGCGTTCGTGCCGGCCAGCACCGAGGCGATCGAGGCCGGCTACGAGGTGCCCGAGCTGATGGAGGAGTTCGACTTCATCAACGTGCAGGGCTACGACTTCACCGGCACCTGGTCCACCAGCACCGGCCACCAGGCCAACGTGCGCGTGCCCGAGGGCGACCCCGCCGAGGCGCCGCGCAGCTACGAGACGGTGGTGCAGGCCTACGTCGACCGCGGCGCCGACCCGGCCGACCTGGTGATGGGCGTGCCGTTCTACGGCCGCGGCTGGGAGGGGGTCGAGCCCGGCCCGGACGGCGACGGACTCTGGCAGGAGTCGGACGGCGCCGCGCCGGGACCGCGCGACCCCGGCTACAACGACTTCTCCGTGCTGCAGGGCATGGTCGAGGAGGACGGCTACGAGGTCTTCCGCGACGACCACGCCGGCACCGCCTGGATCTACAACGGCGACCAGTGGTGGAACTACGA
The DNA here is from genome assembly GCF_054779695.1 of Nocardiopsis coralliicola. Taxonomy (NCBI): domain Bacteria; kingdom Bacillati; phylum Actinomycetota; class Actinomycetes; order Streptosporangiales; family Nocardiopsidaceae; genus Nocardiopsis; species Nocardiopsis coralliicola. The sequence continues at coordinate 29,665 of NZ_BAAGXT010000045.1, forward strand.
CGACCCCGAGGCGATCGCGCTGAAGACCGCCTGGGCCCGCGAGCGCGGCATGGGCGGCGCCATGGCCTGGTCGCTCGACGGAGACACGTCCGACGGCGCCCTGATGGCAGCGCTGGACGGCGAGCTCAACGGCTCGGGCTGACGATCCCGGCCGCCCGGTGCGCACGGCCGGGCGGCCATCCCGGCGGGGGCGGTCCGGCGATGGCCGACGAGACGGGCCTCCCCCGCCACCGCGGGGTGCCGCCGTGAACGGGGCGGCACCCCGCGCCGTCTCCGGGCCTGCCGCGTTCGGCCGGCGGTGCCTGGCGCCCCGTCCCGTCCGGATCCGGCGGCTCGCATAGGCTGCCCGGCATGCGGAGATCCATGATCAGCACGGCGGCCTTCGACGAGTTGGCGCCGGCCGAGCTGTACGCGCTGCTCCGGCTGCGCGTCGACGTGTTCGTGGTCGAGCAGGAGTGCCCCTACCCGGAACTCGACGGGCGCGACACCGAGCCGGGCACACTCCACCTGTGGAGTACCGACGCCGCCACCGGGGCGGTGGAGTCCTGCCTGCGGCTGCTCACCGAAGCCGACGGCAGCGCGCGCATCGGCCGCGTCGCCACCGCCCAGCACGCCCGCGGCCGGGGCCTGGCCCGCGCCCTGCTCGCCGCCGCCCTTGAGCAGACGTCGGCCGGCACGGTCCGCCTGGACGCCCAGACCACCGCCGCCGGCCTCTACACCGGCCTGGGGTTCGCGGTGGACGGGCCGGAGTTCCTCGACGACGGCATCCCGCACGTCCCGATGGTCCTGCACCGCAGTACCGCACCGGCCTCGGCGGGCTGACCGGCCCGGCAGTCCCCCGAACTCCGCCCAGGCAGAGGCCGGGCACGGACCGCCCCCGTCCGGCCGCCCTCTGCCGGCGTCGACGCCCGCACGGTGCTGACCGCGGGAGGCGCCCTTCGCCTCCCGTCAGCCAGCGCCGCACCGGGTGGGGCCCGGCTCCGGCAGGCCGGCCGGGGCCAGCGCCTCCGGAGCACTCCCGGCGCACGGCTGCACAGGCCGAAGCAGGGGGAGGGCGCGCTGCCCCGGGGCACCCACCAGCACGCTTCCGGGCACCACCGGCCGGCGCTTCCCGCGGCGGGCGTGGACGCCCCGCCACGGGGCCCGCAGCCAGGCAGGCCGGGGCAGACGCAACCCGGAAGCGGCGCCGCCGCTCCGCGTGGCGGATCGTGCGCACAGGCAGGCTCCGACCGCGCCGCCGCAGACCGCCGCCTGCCGACCACCCGGACTCGGCTGTGTGCGCAGGCTCAGCCGGCTCAGCCGTCGTCGCCCAGCAGCCGGTCGGCGGCCGCGTAGGGGTCCGCACCCGCGGCGACGCCGGCGGCGAGCCGGTCGATGCCGGCGTGGCCGTGCACCGTGGCCAGGCGGGAGCGGAGTTCCTCCAGGGCGATCGACTCGATCTCAGCGCGCGCCCGCGCAGTGCGGCGGAGCTCCAGCCCGCCGCCGGAGCGCAGGTGGTCCGCGTGCTCGTCGAGGCGCTTCACCAGTTCGTCCAGGCCGGTGCCGTCGATCGCGGAGGTGGACACGATCGGCGGCTTCCACGCGCCGGCGGGCCGCTCGACCAGGGCGATCATCTGGCGGAGTTCGCGGACGGTCGCGTGCGCGCCCTCCCGCTCGGCCTTGTTCACCGCGAACACGTCGGCGATCTCCAGCACACCGGCCTTGGCGGCCTGCACGCCGTCGCCCATGCCGGGGGCGCAGAGGACGATCGTGGTGTCGGCGTGCCCGGCGATGTCGACCTCGGCCTGGCCGACCCCGACGGTCTCCACCAGCACCGTGTCGAAGCCGGCAGCGTCGAGCACCCGCAGGGCGTGCGGTGTCGCCCAGGACAGCCCGCCGAGGTGGCCCCGGCTGGCCATCGAGCGAATGAAGACGCCCGGGTCGGTGGCGTGCTCCTGCATGCGGACCCGGTCACCGAGCAGCGCGCCGCCGCTGAACGGCGAGGACGGGTCGACCGCGAGCACGGCGACGCTCTCGCCGCGCGCCCGCAGCGCACCCACCAGGGCGCTGGTGGAGGTGGACTTGCCGACGCCGGGCGGCCCGGTGAGCCCGACGATGCGGGCCCGGCCGGTCGCCGGGGCCAGCGCGGCGGTCAGCGGCCGCAGCTGCGGCGCGGCGCTCTCCACCAGGGAGACCGCGCGCGCGACCGCGCGCCGGTCACCGCCGCGCACCCGCTCAGCGAGTCCGGTCACATCCATGGCCTGGGCCTCCCCAACCGTTTCGGCGGCGCACCCCGGGCGCCGGTGGAGCATCGACGCTGCTGCAGGCGCGCGGCCCCGGTGCCGCGCGCCCTCCCACTGCGCTGTTCCCCGCGCATGCCGTGCTTCCGTGCCGTGCAGGGCGGCCGTGCAGCACCGTCCCTACTGCACCGCCACCGCCCGCGGAAGGGCCTGCACCGCACACGCCGGGACCGCTGCTGAAGCGTGCGAGCGCTGGGCCCGCAGGCGCACGGGCCCAGCCGACCGCGGAGCAGGGCTCCGCAGCGCTGGTCAGGCTCCGGGAACCTGGAAGAGGAGCGCGTCGCCCTGGCCGCCGCCGCCGCACAGCGCCGCGGCACCGAAGCCGCCGCCGCGCCGCTGCAGCTCGTAGATCAGGTGCACGGCGAGCCGCGCGCCGGAGGCGCCGATCGGGTGGCCGAGGGCGATGGCGCCGCCGTCGGGGTTGACGATCTCCTCGTCGATCCCGAGGTCGCGGGTGGACTGCACGGCCACCGCGGCGAACGCCTCGTTGATCTCGACCATGTCCAGTTCCGCGGCGTCCCGGCCGGCCTTGCCCAGCGCGTGCCTGATCGCGTTGGAGGGCTGGGAGTGCAGCGAGTTGTCCGGGCCGGCCACGTTGCCGTGCGCGCCGACCTCGGCGAGCACCGTGCAGCCGAGCTCTTCGGCCTTGGCGCGGCTCATCACGACGACGGCGGCGGCGCCGTCGGAGATCTGCGAGGAGGATCCGGCCGTGATGGTGCCGTCCGCGGCGAACGCCGGGCGGAGCTTGGCCAGCGACTCGGCCGTGGTGTCCGGGCGCACGCCCTCGTCGGCGTCCACGATCTTGGGGTCGCCCTTGCGCTGCGGCACCTCGACCGGCGCCAGCTCGGCGTCGAACCGGCCGTCCTTGGCAGCGCGGGCGGCGCGCTGGTGGGAGCGGGCGGCGAAGGCGTCCTGCTCCTCGCGGGTGAGGCCGAGGCGGGCGTTGAACCGCTCGGTGGAGGCGCCCATCGACTCCTCGTCGAAGGCGTCGGTCAGCCCGTCGTGCTCGGTGGCGTCGAGAACCTCGATGGCGCCGTACTTGTAGCCGGTGCGCGAGCGCGGCAGCAGGTGCGGGGCGTTGGTCATCGACTCCATGCCGCCGGCCACGACCACGTCCACCTCGCCGGCGGCGATGAGCTGGTCGGCGAGGGCGATGGCGTCGAGGCCGGAGAGGCAGACCTTGTTGATGGTCAGCGACGGCACGGTCATCGGGATACCGGCCTTCACCGCGGCCTGGCGGGACGGGATCTGCCCCTGGCCGGCCTGGAGGACCTGGCCGATGACGGTGTAGCCGACCTGGTCGCCGGTGATGCCGGCGCGCTCCAGGGCGGCCTTCACCGCGACCGCCCCGAGGTCGGTGGCGGACTGCCCGGCGAGCGCGCCCAGCAGCCGGCCGATGGGCGTGCGCGCCGCGCCGACGATGACGGATCCGGGCATGAGGGGCCTCCACGTGTTCGCCTTCAGACCTGCTCTGCCACGATACAGACGTCGGCTCATCCGCCTGTCGGGAGGATCTGCGCAGTGTCTTCGTTCACCCGGATCGACCACGTCGGCATCGCCTGCCGCGACCTGCAGGCGTCGGTGGCCTTCTACACCGAGACCTACGGCTTCACGCTGGAGCACGAGGAAGTCAACGAGGAGCAGGGGGTGCGCGAGGCGATGCTGCGCGTCTCCGGCACCGACGACGGCGGCGCCTCCTATATCCAGCTGCTGGAGCCGATCCGCGACGACTCCCCCGTCGCCCGCTTCCTGGACCGCAACGGCGAGGGCGTGCACCACGTCGCGTTCGGCACCGGCGACGTGGCCGCCGCGTCAGCCCGGGCCGCAGAGCACGGGGTCCGGGTGCTCGACCCGGAGCCGCGGGCGGGCTCGATGGGTTCGCGGATCGCCTTCCTGCACCCGAAGGACTGCGGCGGCGTGCTGACCGAGGTGGTCGAAGCGGCCGGCGGGCACGGCGGCAGCGCGGAGAGCGGGAGCGACGGAAGCGGCGTCCGCCCCTGACACGCCCCCGCCGCCGTCGGGAACATGTGTCCGAATCGGCGGCCGCGGCGTTGCCGCTGCAATGGAATCGGATCCCGCTGCCCGCCCGGCCGGGACCACCGGGGCGCAGGGGGCGGATGGGGCGCAGGAGCCACTGCCGCTGCGAGGCTGCCGCGCGTTCGTGGGCGGCCGCGGCACCGCCGGCCCCGGAGCGGTCCGGGCCCGTGACACAACCGTCACTTCCGGTGTCCGCGCACGTCCCAGGGGGCGCAGGAGGAGCGGAATGCACGGTCCGCCCGCGGGAAGCGCCCTTTGCTTGGTAAAGTCTGGTAGCCGCCGATTATCTGGCGTTTCCCCTCGTAGTCCACGCCCCCGCGACGGGCTTTTGCGCCGGTACGCATGGGTGCGGTAATGGCCGGCCAAGACTCCGTATCAATGGAGGGAACCACGACACGCCCGCAGTCGCCGGAGAGTACCCTCCCCACAGGAGTACTCGACGGATGAGGGCGTCCGCGGAGGTTCCGCACCAAGGCCGCGCGAATCACCCGCGCCCGCGCCCGCCCGTCGCCGACCGTCCGTATGCCGTTCCGCCACCCGTTCAGGATTCCGCCACATGTCGTCCGATATTGAAGCCCAGCTGACCAACTTCTTCGAGGAAGACACCGAGTCGACAGAGTTCGACGTGGTCCTGCGCGGTTACGACCGGCAGCAGGTCACCGACTACATCAACCAGAAGCAGAACGACCTGCACCAGGCGCGCGAGACCGCCGAGCGCTCGCGCCAGGAGCTCAGCCAGGTCAAGCAGCAGCTCCAGGAGCAGGACCGGCCCACCTACTCGGGTCTGGGCGCCCGCATCGAGCAGCTGCTGCGGCTCGCCGAGGAGCAGGCCACCGAGCTGGTCCAGGGGGCCCGCGCCGAGGCCGACGACATCAAGGCCGCCGCCAAGATCGAGGCGGCCGACATGCGGGCCGCGGCCGAGAACGAGGCCAACGAGCTGCGCACCACCGCCCAGCGCGAGGCGGACGAGATGCGGTCCTCGAGCGAGAACGAGGCCGAGGAGATCCGCACGACCGCCCGGCGGGAGGCGGACGAGCTCACCGCCACCACCGAGCGCGAGGTCCAGAAGAAGATCTCGACGGTTGAGCACGAGATGGCGGAGCGCCAGGCCACGCACGAGGCCGAGATCTCCAAGATCCGGATGACGACCGAGCGCGAGTGCACGCAGGCCCGCGCGGCCATGAAGCGTGAGCGCGACGAGACGCTGCAGGCCGCGAAGCGGCAGGCCGAGGAGCTCCGCGCCCAGGCGCAGCGCGCGCTGGAGGAGAGCGAGGCCCGCCGCGCCCAGGAGGAGGCCGAGTTCGAGATCCAGCTCGCCGGCCGCCGCGAGGAGGCGGAGCGCCAGGACGCCGAGCGCCTCGCCGCCGCCCAGGCCGCGACGCAGAAGCTCGTCTCCGAAGCCGAGGAGCGGGCCGCCAGCGCCGAGCAGCGGGCCACCAAGGCCAGCACCCAGGCCGAGCAGACGCGCCGCGACGCCGAGCAGCACGCCAAGCAGCTCGTCGCCAACGCGAAGAAGCAGTCCGAGCAGATCGCGGGCGAGGCCAAGTCCAAGGCCGAGCACCTGGTGAGCGACGCGAAGGGCGAAGCCGACCGCACGATGACGGCGGCCCGCCAGCAGGTCGACGAGCTCACCAAGCAGCGCGACAGCATCCAGTCCCACCTCCAGCAGCTGCGCCAGCTGCTCGGCGGCGGCGACTCGATGCCGGCGGCCCCGGCCGCCGCGGCTGCTCCGGAGAAGCAGGCCATCGAGTCCAAGGACAACAACGCCGCCGGCAACGGCAACGGCTCCAAGAAGCAGAAGGAAGCCGTCGCCGCCGGTGAGGACGAGGACTGGTGGCAGGAGTAGCGGCCACCCGGGCGCCGCTCTGAGGCGGATCCGATCGGGCACCGGGCCCGGCCCCCGCGGGGGCCGGGCCCGTTCTCGTCTCTGCGGCGCAGCGCCAGGCTCCGCGTGGTCCCGAGCGCGTGCGCAGGAACGGGCCCGGCCGGCGGGTGCGGGCCGCTACGATCGCGGCGGGTCCGACCAGTGTCGAGAGGGGCATCCAGATGAGCCACACCGCCGCCGGGCTGGAGCTGCCCCACCGCCACGCGGTGAAGATCCACGCCGAGTACGTGGAGCACCCGGCGGCTCGCGCCCTCCTCAAGGCGGAGCAGGCCAACTGCGCGGTCTGCCGCGACCTCGCCGACCGGCACGCGGTGGACCAGCACGAGGTGATGGAGTCGCTGCTGATGGGCTTCGCCCGCAAGCGGTCGGCCGAGTGGCGCAACGCCCACACCCGCTACCCCATCAACCTCGGCGAACTGGTCCCCCCGCCGGAAAGCCGCCTGCTGTCGCTGACCACCCGCATCGTCGCCGACCACATCATCATCGGCTCCCGCTCCGGCGACCGCGTCTCCCTCCGCACCGCCATGGAGCTCCTCGACCAGCTCACCACGCACGAGCGAACCGAACTCCTCGACGACGTCATCGACGCCATCATGGACGGCGACGACGGCTGAGCTGTGCATTGAGCTGACGGCGGCGATGCATCCCGCGCCCGCGGGGCTCACGCCGGTGAAGTTCCACGTGGACTCGGGGCCGTCCCCGCACGCGCGGGGCTCTCGCCCCAGGATGGCCTACACGCGCGTGGTGGAGCGGTCCATCTCCTCCGCGCCTGCGGGGCTCCCCTGGTCGAGGACGGCCACATCCTCACCCACGCCGGTCCATCCCCGCGTCTGCGGGCTCCCACGGCCCGGCCTGCACCGTGGCGGCGCCGTGGCCATCCTGCATGGTCAGTGACCGGAAAGTGGCCGCATCCCGTTCACGCGCCCGTGTCGCGGGTGGCCGGGCCGTCCCATTCGGTGGGGAGCGGGGTGGAACCCGGGACGACCTGTTCGGCGATGCGGTTGAGCACGGTGCGGACGTAGGGCTCGCCGACCCAGAGGTGCTTGGCGCCGTCGACGCCGACGACGTCGGCCTGCGGGATGCGGGCGAAGCGCTTGCGTGCCTCCTCCGGGCGGAGGTAGTCGTCGAACTCGGGGACGAGGGCCAGGACGGGGCGGCCGAAGTCGGCCCAGCCGTCGAGGTCGGCGCCGGTGGCCCGGTGCAGTGGCGGCGAGAGGAGGATGGCGCCTTCGATGTCGGGCTCGCGGCCCCACTTCAGCGCGAGTTCGGTGCCGAACGACCAGCCGAGCAGCCACGGGTTCGGCAGTTCCTCGAACTCGGCGAACTCGATGGCGGCGGCCACGTCGTAGCGCTCGTCCTCGCCGTCGCCGAAGGAGCCCTGGCTGGTGCCGTGGCGGGACGTGGTGCCGCGGGTGTTGAACCGCAGCACCGCGATGTCGGCCAGCGCCGGCAGCCGGAACGAGGCCTTGCGCAGCACGTGGCTGTCCATCATGCCCTCCGCCGTCGGCAGCGGGTGCAGGCAGACCAGGGTGGCCTTCGGCGGGCGCTCGGCGGGCAGCGCGAGCTCGCCGACCAGGTCCAGGCCGTCGGCGGTGTGCAGCGTCACGGGCCGCCGGTCGGCGGGCAGGACCGTGGTGGCGCGGATGTCCATGGCTCCTCGATGGATCGCGGTGTTCGGAGGCGGCCGCCGAGCGGCGGCCGGGCTGGTGCGCGTCAGCGGCGCGGCGCGCGGACTCCGCGCCGGTCGCGCCGCTCCCAGCAGGACGAATGCCAGTGCCTGCGGTCCTCGCCGTCGCCGTAGGGGCGCCAGGCGACCAGGTGCGGCATGCCGGGCCGGATCTCCTGGGCGCAGCCGGGACACCGGTAGGTCTTGGTGGCGGCCGACCCGGGGATGCGCCGGGTCACCCACTCCCCGTCGGGGCCGGTCTCCCTGCGCTCGCCGCCGGTGACGCGCAGCATGAGGGCGTCGGGGTCTCCGGCCGGCGCCGGCCCCCCGCTCCCCTGCCCGCTCCGGCGGCGCGGCGTATTGCGGCGTGGACTCACCGTTCCAGGGTAGGCGGCGCCCTGCCACGGGAATACCGCGGCCCCGGCTCTCACGGCGTGCTGCGCACTCCGCCCGCTCGCCCGCCCGAGGTGCGGCTCCGCTCCGGCGCGCCGAGCCGGCGCAGCCATTCCCCCGGGACCGCGCCCCGGGCCGGCGCCGCCTCCCATTCGCCCGATTGTTCTGCCGCTGCCGCCTGCCTTTCGCGGAGTTTCGCTACGATGACCGACTCCACAACGGCGGCAGCCCCCTGCCGGCGTCATTGCGAGGAGTGCACATGCAGCCGAATCCGCAGCAGCCCCCGCCTCCGCAGTACGGACAGCCGCCGGCCCATGGCCCTGCACCGGTGGGCGGCGGGCCGGGGCCGGGCGCTGCACCGCCCCGGCCGCCCAGGCCGCGGTCGGCAACCGCGGCGGCCGTCACCGCGGGTGTCCTGGCGCTGCTCACGTCCGCACTGCTGGTGGCGTTCGCGATCGTCAACGTCGCCTACGCGGTCGGCCCGGTCGACCGCGCCGGGCCACTCGGAGTAAACGCGGCCAGCGGGCTCGTCTCCGGCGGGGCGCTCGCTCTCGCGGCGCTTTTCACGTTCTTCCGCTGGATTCCCGCCGCCTGGACGCTCTGCGGCCTGAGTGCGCTCTATGCCTTGGCGTCCGTTTTCGCGTCGCCGCTCGCCTTCGGCACGAGCCAGGTCGACCAGCTCGCCTTCCTCTTCGGCTTCCGGGAAATCGACGATTCCCTCGCCGGGCTGGCGGTCGTCTTCGCGGCGCTCACCGCGATCAGCGCGGCGATTGCGGGCAGCGTACGGGCGACGGGGCCGGCCACCGCGGGCCGCTGATCCGGGACGGCGGGCGGAGCATGCAGCGGTCCGGCGGCGGAAGCCGTTGATCGCCTCCCGCCGCCGGACCGGTCGTGCTCAGCGCAGGGTTGCCGCCCCGGTTCGGCCCAGCTCGAGCAGGAGCGGGGAGCGCGTGGCCGGGGCGAGGCCCGCGGCGGAGAGGCCGTCGAGCGCCTTGGCCACGGACGTAACGCCCCGCTCGTCCAGCATCTCCAGCGGCCCCTGCGGGTACCCGCAGCCGAACCGCATCGCGGTGTCGACGTCGGCCGCGGTCGCGTAGCCGTCCCCCACCATGCGCAGCGCGTCGTCGATGTGCGGCGCGAGCAGCAGGTCGGCCAGGTCGAACCCGCGGGCGCCCGACCGCACGGCCTGCGCGACCGGGCCCTCGGGCAGCGGCTCCGCGGCGTTCTCGGCGCCGCCGTAGGTGTAGAAGCCGCGCCCCGTCTTGCGGCCCAGGTGCCCGGCGGCGACCATCCTGCGCAGCAGCGGGGCGGTGGCGTAGCGCTGGCCGCGGAACTCGTCCCACAGGACGTCCATCACCGCGAGGCACACGTCGATGCCGACGAGGTCGGCGAGCGTGAGCGGCCCCATCGGCAGGCCGGCGGCCTTCTGCACCGCGGCGTCGATCTCCTCGCGCGAGCCGAGCCCGCGCCCGTAGGCCGCGATGGCGTCGTTGATGTAAGGCACCAGCAGGGCGTTGGCGACGAACCCGCCGCGGTCGCCGACCCGCACCGGCGTCTTGCCGATCCGCTTGGCCACTTCGGCGGAGATCTCCGCGGTCTCCGGCGCCGTGCTGAGCGTGGTGACGACCTCCACCAGCTTCATCACCGGAGCGGGGTTGAAGAAGTGCAGCCCCACCACGCGCGACGGGCGGCCGGTGAGCGCCGCGATCTCGGTCACCGACAGCGAGGAGGTGTTGGTGGCCAGGATCGTCCCGGGCGGGCAGATCCGGTCCAGGTCGCCGAACACGTCGCGCTTGAGGTCCATCCGCTCCGGGACGGCCTCCACGACGAAGTCGGCGTCGGCCAGCGCCTCGCGATCGGTGGAGAACGCGATGCGGCCGAGGATCCCATCGTGCTCGGCGCTGGTAATGCGCCCCTTGTCCAGGGACTTGCCCAAGGACTTCTCGATGTGCCCGCGGCCGCGGCCGAGGGCGTCGTCGTCGATCTCGACACCGGTCACGGAGAATCCGGCGCGCGCGAACACCTCAGCGATGCCCGCGCCCATCGTCCCCAGCCCGACCACGCCGAACTTGTTGAATTCCTGCACCATGGCGCCCACCTTAATCCGTGGTCTGCGCGGCTCAGCGCGCGGGCAGCACTCGCCCGCGCACCTCGCCGAAGCCGATGCGGCCGGAGGCGCCGGGCGCGGTGGCGGTGATGGCGACCTCGTCGCCGTCGGCCAGGAAGGTGCGCTCCTCGCCGGCGACCTTCACCGGTTCCCGGCCGTTCCGGGTGAGCTCGATGAACGCGCCGACGGTCTCCGGCTCGGGGCCGGAGATGGTGCCCGAGGCGTAGAGGTCGCCGGTGCGGGTCGAGGCGCCGTTGGCGGTGAGGTGCGCCAGCATCTGCGCGGGCGACCAGTACATCTGGGCGTAGGGCGGGCGGGTGATCTCCTGGCCGTTCCACACCACCGACAGGTCGATGTCGAGGCCCCACGGTGCGCTCTCCTGCAGGTAGGGCAGCGGCTCGGGGTCCTGCACCGGGGTGGGCACGCGGGCTTCGGACAGGGCGGCGAGCGGAACCACCCACGCCGCCACCGAGGTGGCGAAGCTCTTGCCGAGGTGCGGCCCGAGCGGCACGTACTCCCACGCCTGGATGTCGCGGGCGGACCAGTCGTTGACCAGCACCGCGCCGAAGACGCGGGTGGCGAAGTCCGCGGTGCTGACGGGGGTGCCCAGCGGCGATCCGGTGCCGATCACGAAGCCGAGCTCGGCCTCGATGTCGAGCCGGCGGGACGGCCCGAAATCGGGCGCCGCGGCGTCGGGGGCCTTGCGCTGGCCGTTGGGGCGGACGATGTCGGTGCCGGAGACGACGACGCTGCCGCCGCGGCCGTGGTAGCCGACCGGCAGGTGCTTCCAGTTGGGCATGAGCGGCGCGGAGTCGGGCCGGAAGAGCCGCCCGAGGTTGGTGGCGTGGTGCTCGGAGGCGTAGAAGTCGACGTAGTCGCCGACCTCGAACGGCAGGTGCAGCGTGACGTCGCCGAGCGCGTGCACGGCCTCGTCCGGCACCTCGCCCCGGATGCGCTCGCGGATGGCGGCGCGCACCTCGGTCCAGCGCGCGTGGCCCTGCGCCATGAACGGGTTGAGGGAGCCGGCGGCGAACACGTCGGTGCCGACACCGCTGCCCTGCAGCAGGACGGTCAGGTCGACGACGTGGTCGCCGTAGCGCACGCCCACGCGCGGAGCAGCCCCGGCGGGGGAGAAGACGCCGTAGGGCAGGTTGTCGGGTCCGTACAGGGAGTCCTGCGGAAGGTGCAGGCGGGAGGCTGGCACGGGGTCTCCTCGTGGGTCGGTAGCGGTCGGTCGTTGCGGTCGCGGGGGTGCGGGGGCCGGGGTGCCGGGCTCGGCGTGGGGGCTCGGGGACGCCGGCGGCGCGGGGCGCCGTTCCGTGTCCCCTACCCCCGGCCCTGGCGCCGCACCGCAGGGCGCGGCTCCTGCTGCGCGGCGGTTCTGCGTTCGGGTTCGGCTGATTCACGGGCCGGGGCGCAGGCCGCGCGCTGCCGTGCTCGGCCTGCGCCCGGGAACATCTAGTCGCCGTCGTCCAGGACCGCGGCCGGGAGGAGGCCCAGGTCCACCAGTTCGCCGAGGGGCTCGGTGATGCTGCACGTCCCGTAGGAGGCGAACGCCGCCCGGGCCGCCGCCGCGCGCTCGGCGCTGAGGGCGCCCGCGCGGCGGGCGAGGGCTGCGGCGTCGCGCTCGGCGAGGAGCGCGGCGAGGTCGCCGGGTTCCGCGCCGTCCGCGGCCGCCTCCGCGGCGAGCAGCAGGTTGAGGAACCCGTGCTGCTCGAACCCGGTGTCCGGTGCAGTGTTCCGGACGGCGTGGTGCAGCCCGGCGGTCGCCTTGAACGGGATGCCGGCGGCCGCCGCTGCGGCGATGCCGCCGGCCAGCTCCGCCTCGTCCGGGTAGAGGTCGGCGCGGATGCCGCCGGTCCGGAACTTGGCGCGCCGCCCGGTCTCGGCGAGCGCCGCGAGGATGCCGGTCCGCCGGTCGTCCCGCGGCACCTCGACGTAGACCCCGGTGCTGCCCGGTGCGGTGGCGAGCGCCCGGTCGAGGGCGGTCGGCAGCTCGGCGGCAGACATGCCGTCGGGCACGGCGATCTCGACGGCGCGCAGGTCGGCGCCGAGGCGGTCGGCCTCCTCCAGCGCAGCGGGCAGCGTGTCCGGCCCGCCGGGTGCGGTCAGGACCAGGTCGAGCGGCGGCTCTGCGGGGCTGAGCAGCTCCGCCAGCGGCTCCAGGGCCGCCACTGGCAGCACCAGCGGCCCGACGAGCGCGGCCCGGGGGCCGGCGGTGTGTGCGCGGTGCGCCGGCAGGGCCTGCTCCAGCGGCGCGCGGCCGGGCGGGAAGACCGCGGCGTCGTCGAACAGCGCGGCGAAGAGGGTGCGCGCCGCCGGCCCGGCCGTGTCGAGGGCGGTCACTGCGGACCACGCCCCGCCCAGGACCAGGCGTAAGTGCCGTCGTCGGCGGCGGTCCCGGCCTCGCCGAGCTCCAGCGGGCGGAAGGTGTCGACCATGACGGCCAGCTCGTCGACCTCCTGGACGCCGATGCTGCGCTCGTAGGCGCCGGGCTGCGGGCCGTGCGCGTGGCCGCCCGGGTGCACGGAGACGGAGCCCTGCCCGATACCGGAGCCCTTGCGCGCGGAGTAGTCGCCGCCGCAGTAGAACATGACCTCGTCGGAGTCGACGTTGGAGTGGTAGTAGGGCACCGGGATCGCGAGCGGGTGGTAGTCCACCTTGCGCGGCACGAAATTGCAGATCACGAAGTTGTTGCCCTCGAACGCCTGGTGCACGGGCGGCGGCTGGTGCACCCGGCCGGTGATCGGCTCGAAGTCGTGGACGCTGAACGTGTAGGGGTACAGGCAACCGTCCCAGCCGACCACGTCGAACGGGTGGTGCGGCACGACCATGCGGGTGCCGGCGATGTTGCCCGGGCCGGGGCCGCGGTGCTTGACGTAGACCTCGGTGTCGCCCTCCGCACCGCTGCCTTCGGCGAGCAGCGGGGCGTCCGGGCCATGCAGGTCGCGCTCGCAGTAGGGGGCGTGCTCCAGCAGCTGGCCGTAGCGCGACAGGTAGCGCTTGGGCGGAGCGATGTGGCTGGTGGCCTCGATCGCGTAGAGGCGCAGCGGCTCGTCGCCGGTGGGGACCCACCGGTGCGTGGTGGAGGTGGGGATGATGACGTAGTCGCCGGACTTGGCTTCCAGCGCGCCGAAGACCGTCTCCACACGGGCGGTGCCGGACTCGACGTAGACGCACTCGTCGCCGGTGGCGTTGCGGTAGAGCGGGGAGGCGGTGCCGACGACGGCGTAGGAGATGCGCACGTCGCCGTTGCCGAGGATGAGGCGGCGGCCGGTGACGGCGTCGGTGTCCTTCCACTCGTCGCCGAACAGGCCGTGCAGCTTGAGGTGGCGCGGCTTGAGCGGGTGGTTGGCGACGGTGGCCAGGTCGGGCAGTTCCCAGGGCGCGGAGTCGACGATGGCCGAGGGGATGTTGCGGTGGTAGAGCAGCGAGGAGTCGGACGAGAAGCCCTCCTCGCCCATCAGCTCTTCGAAGTAGAGCGTGCCCTCCGGGCTGCGGTGCTGGGTGTGGCGCTTGGGCGGGACCTCGCCCACTCGGCGGTAGTACGCCATGACTCGCCTCCGATGTCCGGTGCGTGGCCGGGCCGTGCGCCCGCGCCGTCTCCATATAGTTAACACATTGACTATTGGGTTGGAAACACCCCGGAAGCATTCGGCCCGGAGGAGAGGGAGCGCGCCCGGAGAAGCGGCCGGACAGCGGCCTACCGGTGGCCTGAGCAGCGGATTTCTCCTGGGGCGGCGTACCCCGGCGAGCCCGGCAGGGCGGCCTGAGCCCGGCGTCAGGTGCGCTCGCGCGCGCCGATGGCGCGGCCGCCGGCGACGAGCTTGTCGAGCAGGAGCACCAGGATCTGCTGCTCGGCCTCTGTCAGGGCGCCGACCCACGCCTGCTCCCGCTCGTTCTGCTCGCGGAACACCTCGACCATCTCGGCACGGCCGGCCTCGGTGAGCCGCAGCTCCACGGCGCGGCCGTCCGAGGCGGAGGGCGAGCGCTCCAGCATGCCGTCGGCGATGAGGGTCTTGGCGAGGTTGGAGACGGCGGCCTTGCTCATCCCGGTCAGCTCGGCGGCGCGCTTCTGCTCCAGTGGACCGGCCAGCCAGGTGACGAAGAGCAGCCGGAACCCCGACCAGGAGCGGCCGCGCGGGCGGTGCACCGCGGCGGCCATGTCGTAGGTGACGATGTCGGAGACGCGGTTGAGGGTGAGCAGCACTTCGGTCGCGCCGCGGTGCTCGAACCCGTACTCGTGGTACAGCCGGTGCTTGGCCAGCTCCACGAACGAGTAGAAGTCGACCGCTTCCCGCGCTTCCGGCCCGCCGTCCGCGCCACCTTCCGCCATCCCGCCCCCTTGATTTAGTCAATACCCATACTAGTTCCCTCGCGCCCCACCGCCACCCCGGACAGCGCCGGATATCGGCGTCAGAGCACTCGCGGGAGGGGGCGCCGGGCGGCGGCCCTGCGGTCGGCGTACTCCATCGCCGCGGCCAGTTCGCCCATCGCGGCGCGCACCCGTGCCACCACGTCGGCGTCGGCGCCGGCCGCACCGCCGCCGCGCAGCCGGGCGGCGGCGCGGGAGACCGTCACCGAGTCCACCAGGTGGGCGCCCATCAGTGTGAGTGCCGGGATCAGCGGCAGGTGCCCGCGCAGCCCGCCGGCCTGGCCCGGGGAGGCGGCCATCAGCAGCGTGGGGCGGTCGGCCATCCCGCCGGAGCCGACCAGCCAGTCCATCGCGTTCTTGGTGACGCCGGAGGGGCCGTGGGCGTACTCCGGGGTCGCGATGACGATCCCGTGGGCGCGCTCGGCGCAGGCCCGGAATTCCGCGACGGCCGGCGGCAGGGCCTGCTCGGTGTCGAGGTCGGGGTTGAACAGCGGAAGGCGGCCCGCCATGCCGGCGCCGGAGAGCACGACGTCGGAACGGACCGCGCCGGCCAGCTCCAGCAGCGCGGCGTTGTGCGACCCGCGGCGCAGGCTGCCGCAGATCGCCAGCACGGTCCAGGGTTCGATGGGTCCTCCAGGGTTCGGCGGAGGCATCAGACTAGCGGAGCACCCCTGCGCCTTCCGGGTACTCCGTCTCCGCGCCGGCGCCACCGCCCGACCTGGAAGCGGGGCCTGCCTGGCTGCGCCGACTCTGACCAACCGGCACATTGTGGCCACTCCTGACCACCCCGAATCGCAGAACGGTAACGTCTCCTACCGGCGCCTCATCCGCACCAGGGGCCCTCTGACCGACCGAGGAGGCGACACCCACGCAGGCCAGAGGCCCAGTACGCCCCTCTTCAATGCGGCCACGATGAGGACACGCCGAATCTCATTTCAGCAACGCCGCACATGATCGCAGGTCGGCCCTTGTGACTCCCGCGTACGCGGGAATGGACCGGGTCGACCGGGTCTTCCATGAGCGGTCCGGTCAGCAACTCCCGCGCACGCGGGAATGGACCGCACCGCCATGCTGCAGGCGACGCCAGGCAGATCCAGCCGAACCCGTCGTTCACGACTTGATCCGATCTGCGGCGCACCCGCAGTGAGCTGCCCTAACCTGCGCTCGTGACGCTGAATCTCGCTGCTCTGCCCGCCACCCGCGGCGCCGCCGGCGCCCTGATCCGCAACGCGGGCGATGACGGACTACTGCTGGTGCGCCGCGCCTACGGCGACCGGTCCTGGGGACTCCCCGGCGGCATCATCGAAGCCGGGGAGTCCCCGCGGTCCGCGTGCCGACGGGAACTCTTCGAGGAGCTGGGCATGGACGTCGAGCCCGGACGGCTGGCCGTCGTCGACTGGACGCCGCCCCAGCAGGAGCGCACTGCTTCGTTGCAGTGGCTGTTCACCGCGCAACTCCCGGAGGACGCCCAGGTGCGCCTCCCTGCCGAGGAGCTGGCCGGATGGGAATGGGCGCCCCGCCGCGACCTCGCCCGGATGCTGCCCGACCGCATCGCCCGCCGCGTTGAGCAGGGCTGGATCGCAGCCCACCACGGCGCGACGTACTACCTGGAGAACGGCTACCGCTGCCACTAGAAGATCCGATGCCCCTGCCAGAACCCCTCGCCGGGGGGAATCGGTGGCCACCGACTTCGCCCTCCTGGGCCCGGCGCCGTCACCTACGCCCCCGGCATGGCGCGTCTGGCACAAGTCCGGCCACCGCCCAACCTGGGTACTCCCCCACCGCGCCGACCCCGTTCTGACCAACCGGCACATTGTGGCCACTTCTGACCGCCCCGCATCGCAGAACGGTAACGTCTCCCACGACCCCGCTCCTTCACTGCGATCCGCCTGCACCAGGCGGCCCCCGACCGACCCAAGGAGGCGACTGCCCTGCAGGTCAGAGGCCCATCCCTCGCCCTTTCCGATGTGGCCACAATGAGGACACGCCGAATATCATTTCAGCAACGCCGCACATCATCCCAGGTCAGCCCTTGCGACTCGCGCGCACGCGGGAATGGACCGACCCCGGTCAGGTCGCGCTGGCCGCCACGTGAGCGACTCCCGCGCAGGCGGGAAAGGGCCGCTCGGCGGGTGCGTCCTGCTCGTCGTCCTCGTTGCAGGATGGCTGACTTCCGTCCCGGCGCGGCTGGGGGTTGACGGCGGCGGCATCGCGGTCCGCTACTGGGCGTTCCGTCGCCGGCTGCCCTGGTCCCAGGGCGAGGAAGTCCTCCCGAGCGACCGGGTCGACGGCTTCGGATCGCGGTGAGGGTCAGAGGCCCGATGATCACCGTGGTGCATCCCGGTGGAGGATCCGCACCAGCGCGCCTCACCAGCGGACAGTCCGCCGGCCCGCCGGACCGGCGCCATGTCGAGGCCCTCGCCGGCGCCGCCAGGGGGCCGGGGGCGAGGCGGCGGCGTCCGCCAGCCTGATGGATTCACCCACACAGGGGACGGCGCACCAGAGACACTGGCGGCATGCGGATCGGGCTCTTTCTTGTGGCGGCGGGCTTTCCCGGGCGGAGCGACAGCGAGACGTTGGAGGCGGCGGTGGCGGCCGCCGTCGCGGCGGAGGAGGCGGGGTTCGACTCGGTGTGGTTCGCCGAGCACCACTTCATGCCCTATGGGCGGTGCCCGTCGGCGGTGGCGCTCGCGGCGTTCGCGCTCGGGCGGACCCGGAGGATCGCGGTCGGCACCGCGGTGAGCGTGCTGGCGACCGCCCATCCGGTGGCGCTCGCTGAGCAGGCGGCCCTCCTCGACCAGGTGGGCCAGGGCAGGTTCCGGCTGGGCGTGGGGCGCGGGCAGCCGCTGATCGACCTCGACGTGTTCGGCACCGGGCTGGGCCGCTGGGAGGCCGCCGAAGAGAGCCTCGACCTCCTGCTCGACGCGGCCCGCGGTGGGCCGGTGCGGGCCGATGCCCCGCCGTTCGCCTCGCCGGAGGCGCCCTGGGAGGTGCGGATCGCCCCTGATCCGCGGACGCGGCCGCACCCTCCGGTGCTCCTTGCCGCGTCCTCGCAGTCCTCCCTGGCCATGGCGGCCGAACGGGGCCTTCCAGTGCTGCTCGGCATGCACCAGACCGGCCCGCAGCAGGCCGAGTCACTGGCTGCCTATGGGCGACTCGCCGCAGCGGCCGGCTCGGCCTCCGGGACCTCCGCGGCACCCGGGCACGTCGTCACGGCCGTCGCGCACCTCGCCGACACGACCGGGCAGGCGCGCGCGGAGCTGCTGGCGGCCATGCCGCGCTGGCTGGGGCCGGGGCTCGCCGGCTATCGGCGCATCGGCGGGTATCCGGCGCCGCAGCGCGACCCCTCCGCCTACGCCGAATTCCTGTGCGACGCCCACATGGTGGGCACGCCGAAGGAGTGTGCCCGCAGGATCACCGGACGGTTCACCGAGACCGGCGCCGCCGAGCTGCTGCTGATGGTCGAGGGCACCGGTGAGACGGAATCGGTGCTGCAGACGATCGAGCGGCTGGGGGCAGAGGTCCTGCCCGAGGTGCGCACCGCCCGCTGAACGGCGCCCGGGCCGTCCCACCGGCCCGGGCGGTGATCAGGCAGGGGCGTCAGCAGTCGACGAGCTCGGGGCTCTGGTTGAGGAGCTGGGCGCGCGGGGTGGTGAACTCGGCGCGGGCCTCTTCGGCGCCGGGCTGGAACAGGGCGACGCGGTGGCAGTTCTGGAAGGCCAGCCGCATACCGAAGTGGCGCTCGACTGCGGCGCGCATGGCATCGCTGGCCACGAGGCGCAGCAGCTGCCCGCGCTCCTGCTCGCCCGGCGGCGGCACCTCGTTGGCGGCGAACTCCGCCCCCTTGGCCTCGTCGGCGAGGCCGCTGATGACGCCCCAGGCGTAGGGCAGGGAGGTGCGGATGCAGTCGATGAAGTCCGCGTCGTCGACGGGGCCCTGCTGCGCCCGGTCGAGAAGTTCCGGGGAGACCGTCAGGGACATGTGGATCCTCGTCTCTGTGTCGGGTGGTGCGACGGTAACCGCCCGCGTGCCGCAGCAGCACGGGCCGACGGGACACATCACCGTGCCGCTCAGGTGTGGGCCCCGCCATGATATGAAAATAGTTTTCATTTTCGCTATGCGCCACCGGTTCTCCGGAATCGGCGGCATTTCCGCACCCCGGATCCCCCTGCCGCGCCGCCGCGGGCACCTGGGCCGGTTGCGGACGGCCCGGTTCTGCGACCGCAACCAGGCCGGTGGCCGGGCGCCGCTAGGATCGCGACCGTGAGACTCGTGATCGCCCGCTGCAGCGTCGACTATGCAGGCCGCCTCACCGCGCACCTTCCGATGGCACCGCGGCTCCTGCTGTTCAAGGCCGACGGCTCGGTCTCGGTACACGCCGACGACCGCGCATTCAAGCCGCTGAACTGGATGAACCCGCCGTGCACCGTGCGCGAGTCGGTGGATGAGGACGGCACCGACATCTGGACCGTCACGCACGGCAAGTCGGGCGAGAAGCTGGTGCTGCGGATCGAGGAGATCCAGCACGACTCCGCCCACGAGCTCGGCGTCGACCCCGGCCTGCAGAAGGACGGCGTCGAAGCGCACCTGCAGGAGCTGCTGGCCGAGCACATCACCACGCTCGGCTCCGGCTACACGCTGATCCGCCGCGAGTTCCCGACCGCCATCGGCCCGGTCGACATCCTGTGCCGGGACGCCGACGGCGCCACGGTCGCCGTGGAACTGAAGCGGCGCGGCGAGATCGACGGCGTCGAGCAGCTCACCCGCTACCTGGAGCTGCTCAACCGCGACCCCGCGCTCAAGCCGGTGCGCGGCGTGTTCGCAGCCCAGGAGATCAAGCCGCAGGCCCGCGTCCTGGCCGGCGACCGCGGGATCGACTGCGTCACACTCGACTACGACGCGCTGCGCGGCATCGAACCGGACACCCCGCGCCTGTTCTAGCCGCTGCCGGGCCGTCCGGCCCGCACGGCGCCGGTGCGGGTGCGATGCCGGCCGCTGCCGGCGCTGCCTTCCCGACTGCTCCGCCTGACCGCTCTACCAACCGATCCGCTATCCCGGGCCCCGCAGCTGCCGCGGAGCTGGGCCGGCGGCTCCTCAGACCGACCGCCGCGCATCCCCCTCGGTCCCGCCCTCGCCCCCGAGCCGGGAGTTCTCCCCTGTGCGTACGCGCGTCCGCGCATTTGTCGACGCCCCGTTGTTCCAACGCGTCATCGTCACGCTGATCCTGGCCAACGGGGTCACGCTCGGCCTGGAGACCTGGCCGAGCGTGCTGGCCGAGCACGGTGGCCTGCTCTACCTGGCCGACCGCGCCCTGCTGGCCGTGTTCACCGCCGAGATCGCCCTGCGCTGGTACGCCTACGGGCGGGCGTTCTTCCGCGACCCCTGGAACGTGTTCGACCTGGCCATCATCAGCCTGGCGCTGATGCCGGCCACCGGCCCGTTCTCGGTGCTGCGGGTGCTGCGCGTGCTGCGGCTGCTGCGCCTGCTGTCGGTCATCCCGTCCCTTCGCCTGGTGGTGACGGGCCTGTTCCGCGCGCTTCCGGGGATGGCGTCGATCTCGCTGCTGCTGTTGCTGCTGCTCTACGTGTCCGGCGTGATGGCGACGAAGGTGTTCGCCGAGGCCGCGCCGCAGTACTTCGGCGACCTGTGGACGTCCCTGTTCACGCTCTTCCAGATCACCACCGGCGACGGGTGGAGCACGATCGCCCTGGAGGTCATGGAGGACCAGCCGCTGGCCTGGATCTTCTTCGTCATCTTCATCCTGGTCTCGACGTTCATCGCGCTGAACCTGTTCATCGCGGTTGCGGTTCAGGCCCTGGAGCACGGCGCCGACGACGACCGGCCGGCGCACCCGCCGCTGTCGCCGCCCCCGCCCGGCGCAGGCCCGGATCAGGGCGGACCGCCGCCGGAGGATCGGCCGGGCGGTACCGAGCGCCCGGCCGCGGCGGACGAGATCCTCGCCGAGCTGCGCGCTCTCCGTGCCGAGGTCGCCGAACTCCGCGCCGACCGCTCCGGCGCGCGCGACGACGAGCCCGCGGTCCGCTGAGCGCGGGCCCGCCGGCCCGGGACGTCAGCGCTCCGACCGGGCGTCGCGTGCCGCGTAGTGCACCGCCCAGATGTCGCCGACGCCGCCCAGATGGGCGAGCTTGTCGGGGTTGCTGACGGCGCGCACCGCCTGGATCTGCCCGTCGAGCACCTCCAGCGCGATGACGGTGACCACCTGGCCCTGCGCATCCTGGAGCACCGCACCGGCCCCGCCGTTGACGTCGCAAGGCTCGATGGTGGCGCCCACCTCCAGCACCGACGGCAGCGCCCCCGCGAGCAGGCGGGCGATCTTCGCGGCTCCGGCGACGGTGCGGGCCAGCTGCGGGCTCTTGCCGCCGCCGTCGCCGACCAGTTGGGCGTCAGCGGCGAGCAGCGACTGCAGCCCGCCGACGTCGCCGTCGCGGATGGCGCCGAAGAACCGGTCGGCGAGCTCGCGCTGGGCGGCCCGGTCGGTGTCGAAGCGCGGCCGGCCGTCGGCCATGTGCCGCCGCGCCCGCGCACACAGCTGCCGGCAGGCCGCCTCCGACCGCCCCACCGCCGCGGCGATGTCGCCGTATCCGAAGCCGAACACCTCGCGCAGCAGGAATGCGGCGCGCTCCAGCGGGCTGAGCCGCTCCAGCACCATCAGCGCCGCCATCGACACCGAGTCGGCGAGCTCGGCGGAGCGCGCCGGATCGTCGTAGGGGTCGGTGAGCAGCGGTTCGGGGAACCAGGGGCCGACGTAGGCCTCCCGCCGCTTGCGCGCCGACCGGAGCACGTCGACCGCGATCCGGGAGACGGTGGTGGAGAGCCAGGCGCGGACCGATTCGGGCCGCACCTCGGCCGCGGCGAACCGCAGCCAGGTCTCCTGGACGGCATCCTCGGCCTCGCTGACGCTGCCCAGCATCCGGTAGGCGATCGCGAAGAGCAGCGGGCGCAGCTCCTCGAACTCCTCGGCTCTGCCCTCTTCGGCGCTGCCCACGTCCGCACCTCCTGTGCGACCGGGGCGGACCCGAGACCGGGCCCGCCCCTGCCTTCCGCTTACCCTGCTGTGCCGCGGTCAGTGCAGCGATCCGGCCTTGTAGTCGCCGGCCGTCTGCTGCCGGGTGATGATGTTGATCCGGTTGGCGGTGTTCATGAACGCCACCAGCGTGACCAGGGCGATGAGCTGCGCCTCGTCGAAGTGTTCGGTGGCGCGGGTCCACACCGGATCGCTGACGCCCTCGCCGGCGTCGGCGACGCGGGTGCCCTGCTCGGCGAGCTCCAGGGCGGCCCGGTCCGCCGCCGAGAACACGGTGGCCTCGCGCCAGGCGGCGACCAGGGCCAGCTGCTCCGGCGTTGCGCCGGCCTCCACTGCCTCCTTGGTGTGCATGTCGATGCAGGGCCCGCAGCCGTTGATCTGGCTGACCCGCAGCGACACCAGCTCCTGGGTGAGGGCGGGCAGCGGCGACTTCCTGAGCACGCCGCCGACCGCCATCATCGGGCGGATGTAGGCGGCCGCATCCCGCGAGTGGACGAAGTCGATGCGCGCTTCCATGGGGTGCCCCTTCCGATCTGCCGATGCTTCCACCCCGTAGACGAGGCGGCGCCGGCGGCTGTGACACGGAAACGGCCCGGACACGCAAAAACCCCGCCGCGCGCTGGAGTTCCCAGTGCGCGGCGGGGCGGTGACCAGGTAATCCGGTCAGATGACGCCGAGGGCGAGCATGGCGTCGGCCACGCGCTCGAAGCCGGCGATGTTGGCGCCGGCCACGTAATTGCCCGGGCGGTCGTAGCGCTCGGCGGTGTCCCGGCAGGTGGCGTGGACGTGCCGCATGATGGCGTCCAGGCGGTCCTCGGTGTAGCCGAACGACCAGGAGTCGCGGGAGGCGTTCTGCTGCATCTCCAGCGCGCTGGTGGCGACGCCGCCGGCGTTGGCGGCCTTGCCCGGACCGAACGCGACGCCGGCCTCGGTGAAGACGCGGATGCCTTCCGGCGTGGTGGGCATGTTGGCGCCTTCGGCGACCGCGCGCACGCCGTTGGCAATCAGCTGGCGGGCGTCGCCGTCGGTCAGCTCGTTCTGCGTGGCGCACGGCAGCGCCACGTCGCACGGCACCGACCACACGCTGGTGCCCTGCACGAAGCGGGCCGAGCCGCCGCGGCGCGCGGCGTAGTCGGCGATGCGGCCGCGCTCGACCTCCTTGATCTCCTTGAGCAGGTCGAGGTCGATGCCCTTGTCGTCGACGACGAACCCGGAGGAGTCGGAGACGGTCACCACGCGGGCGCCGAGCTGCTGGGCCTTCTCCACCGCGTAGACGGCGACGTTGCCCGAGCCGGACACCGCCACGCGGCGGCCGTCCAGGTCTTCGCCGCGCTCGCGCAGCATCTCCGCGGTGAACAGCACAGTGCCGTAGCCGGTGGCCTCGGTACGGACCTGCGAGCCGCCCCAGGAGAGGCCCTTGCCGGTGAGCACACCGGACTCGTAGCGGTTGGTGATGCGCTTGTACTGGCCGAAGAGGTAGCCGATCTCCCGCGCGCCGACGCCGATGTCGCCGGCCGGCACGTCGGTGTACTCGCCGAGGTGGCGGGAGAGCTCAGTCATGAAGGACTGGCAGAACCGCATGATCTCGAAGTCCGAGCGGCCCTTCGGGTCGAAGTCGCTGCCGCCCTTGCCGCCGCCGATCGGCATCCCGGTGAGCGCGTTCTTGAAGATCTGCTCGAAGCCCAGGAACTTGACGATGCCCAGGTCGACCGAGGGGTGGAAGCGCAGCCCGCCCTTGAACGGACCCAATGCGCTGTTGAACTCCACCCGGAAGCCGCGGTTGACGTGCACCTCGCCGCGGTCGTCGGTCCAGGGCACGCGGAAGATGATCTGCCGCTCGGGCTCGGCGATGCGCTCGATCAGGTTGGCATCGATGAATTCGGGCCGCTTGGCGAGCATCGGGCCGAGTGACTCAAGCACTTCCCGTACTGCCTGGTGGAACTCCTCCTCGCCAGGGTTCCTCTGCAGGATCACCTGGTAGAGCGGTTCCACCTTCTCGTCCAAAACCGGGGACACGTGCGCCTCCACATCATCGGACCCCTTGGCGCCCCCGATAGGCCCGGCCCCGTTGCCGCACCGAGGCGCCCCGTCGACACTAGCCGCCCCTGACCTGTAGATCGGGAGCGCCCCCGGCCTGGGGAGCTGTGTCGACGGGACGCCGTGCAGTGTGAGCGTTCCGGGTGCGCTGCCGCGGTGTGTGCATAGCGCGGTTGGTGGGTGGGGCGGTGGCTGTGCCTGGCACGCGGCCCGGCAGCGGGGGCTGCGGGGTGGCTATGGGCGTGCGGGTGCTCTTCCGCCGGGTGTGTGTGGGTGGGCGCTTCCGGAGTGCGGTGGCTACTGCGGTTCGAGCTGCGGTTGGGGGTTAGCGGCGGGCCTCGGCGCTGTCGTCGTCGTCCATGGCGTCCTCCTCGTCCTCGTCGAACTGGTCTTCGTCGTCTTCGTCGTCTTCGTCGTCGAGGCCTCGTGGGTGAGGTGGGCGTCGGGGCGGGGGTCGGCCAAGTTGAGGATGTCGCGGCAGATCTGGATGGCGGTGGTGAGGCGGTGCAGGTAGGCCGCGGCGGTGGGGCCTTTGATGA
>NZ_BAAGXT010000046.1:0-46281 GCF_054779695.1 Nocardiopsis coralliicola
CGCGCCCGGAGCCCCCGGGGCGCCGGGACTCCGGGCGCGGCCGGCGCGGTCAGGAGCGCAGGTCCGGGAAGTCCTCCTCGCGGAACTCGGCCGCGCCGCGCTCGCCGCCGCGGCTCTCTTCGGCGGTGCGCAGCTCCACCCGGCGGATCTTGCCGCTGATCGTCTTCGGCAGCGCGGCGAACTCCAGCCGGCGGATCCGCTTGAACGGCGCCAGCCGCTCCCGGCAGAAGGCGAGGATCGACCGGGCCGTCGCCGCGTCGGGCTCGGTGTCGGCGGCGAGCACCACGTACGCCTTGGGTACGGCGTGCCGGATCGGGTCCGGCGCGGGGACGACGGCGGCCTCGGCCACCGCCGCGTGCTCGATGAGCACGCTCTCCAGCTCGAACGGCGAGATCCGGTAGTCGGCGGCCTTGAACACGTCGTCGCTGCGCCCGATGTAGACGAGGCCGCCGTCTGCGCCGTAGGTGGCGACGTCGCCGGTGTGGTAGCGCCCGCCGCGCATCACCGCCTCGGTGCGCTCCGCGTCGTCCCGGTAGCCCCGCATCACGCCCACCGGGGCGTTCGCCAGGTCGACGCAGATCTCGCCGGTGCCGGCCGGCTCCCCGGTCGCCGGGTCCTCCAGCACGATGTCGTAGCCGGGCATCGCCCCGCCCAGCTCGCCCGGCGTGACGGTGCCACCGGGCACGTTGCCGGCCAGCAGCGTCGTCTCGGTCTGGCCGAAGCCGTCCCGGACGGTGAGGCCCCACGCCGTGCGGACCTGCTCGATCACCTCGGGGTTGAGCGGCTCGCCGGCCGAGACCGCCTCGCGGATGCTCGTCTGCCAGCGGCCCAGCCCGGCCTGGACCAGCATCCGCCACACCGTCGGCGGGGCGCAGAACGTGTCCACCCCGGCAGCCGCGACGCGGTCGAGGAGTGCGGCCGCGTCGAACCGCGGCTGGTCCACCACGAGCACGGTGGCCTGCGCGTTCAGCGGCGCGAACAGCGACGACCAGGCGTGCTTGGCCCATCCCGGCGAGGAGATGTTCAGGTGCACGTCGCCCGGCCGCACGCCGATCCAGTACATCGTGCTCAGGTGGCCCGCCGGATAGGACAGGTGGGTGTGCTCGACCAGCTTCGGCTCGGCCGTGGTTCCGGAGGTGAAGTAGAGCAGCAGCGGGTCGGCGGCGCGGGTGCGGTGCTCCGGCGCGAAGTCGAGGCCGGCGTGCTGGGAGTCCTCGTAGTGCGCCCACCCCTCCATCCAGCCGACGCTGATCCGCGTCCAGTGCCCCTCGATCCCCTCGAACCGCGGCGCGTCGGCGGCGTTGGCGACGACGTGCGCGACGCCGCCGCGGCGGATGCGGTCGGCGATGTCGGCCGCCGTCAGCAGCGTCGTCGCCGGGATGACGACGGCGCCCAGCCGGATGGCGGCGAGCACGGTCTCCCACAGCTCGACCTGGTTGCCGAGCATCAGCAGGATCCGGTCGCCGGGGCGCACGCCCTGGGCGTGCAGCCAGTTCGCGACCTGCCTGCTGCGGGCGGCCAGCTCGGCGTAGGTGAGCGCGGTGGAGGTGTCGGTCTCCGGTCCGCCGTCGCCGGTCGCGACGATGCGCAGGGCGGTGCGGTCCGGATGCTCGCCGGCCGCCGGATCGAAGTGGTCCTCGACCCAGTTGAACCGCTCCGGGCGCGGCCAGGCGAAGGCTGCTCGGGCCTGCTCCGGGTCGCGGTGGGCGAGGAGTGCGTCGCGGGCCGCCCGGAAGGCGGCGGTGGGGCTGTCCGGCATGGAGACCTCCGCGTCCGAGGGTGATCGGAGTCACCCTATCCGCCGCGCTCCGCGCCGTCCCGACCGCGTGGCGGCGCGTCTCCGCCGGGCGCTGCGGCGCGGGATTGCTGCGCCGCCCGGCGGGCACCGGGCCCGGCGTCCTAGACTGCGGGCACTTCCGCGACGTAAGGAGAGCCCCCCATGCGTGTGAGTGCCGACTTCGACCTGTGTGAGAGCAACGCGGTCTGCATGGGCGTCCTGCCCGAGGTGTTCGAGGTCCGCGACGACGACTTCCTGTACATCCTCCAGGAGGAGCCGGACGAGTCGCTGCGCCCCAAGGTGGAGGAAGCGGTCCGCATGTGCCCCAAGCAGGCCCTCACGGTCGAAGGCTGAGCCGCAGGCCGGCGTCCCCTTCCGAGGGGATGTCCGGCCGCCCGGGCCGCCACCGCCGGTGCGGCGGGGCCCGGCTCCGCCGTCCACCGGGGGGCGGGAACCGGCTCGGACCGCGCCGTCCTGGACGCCGCCGTGCGCCGCAGCACCGCTGCCGAGGCCTGCTGCAGCGGCGGCGCTGCCTGCGCCGGCTCCGTCAGCCCCGTGCCGCCGCCAGGGCTTCGTCCCAGGTGGTGGGTTCGGCCAGCAGCCGCCGGTAGCGCATCACCTTCGGTGTGGACTTCAGGCCCAGGACGCCGGTCAGCATGCCGTCCCTGCCCAGGAACGCCACGAACTTGCGGTCTTCGGGCGCGCCGTGCACGAATTCCACCGTGTCGGCGGGCGCCGCGCGGCCGAGCAGCTGGATCTTCCGGCCGTACTGGTCGGACCAGAAGTAGGGGACCGGCGCGTAGGGCTCGCCGCCCTCGCCGGCCAGCAGGTTGCGCGCGGCCGCCTCGGCCTGCTCGCCCGCGTTGGTCCAGTGCTCCAGCCGCAGCCGGCCGCCGTAGTGCGGGTGCGGATGCGGGAACTCCGCCAGGTCGCCGGCGGCGTACACACCCGGCACGGAGGTGCGCCCGTAGGCATCGGTGGCCACGCCGCCGTCAGCGGTGAGCCGCACCCCCGATCCGGCGAGCCAGCCCGTGTTCAGTTCCACGCCCAGACCGCACACCGCGAGGTCGGCGTCGATCGCGGTGCCGTCGGCCAGCCGGAGCCGCTTGAGCCGCCCGGCGCCCTCGAAGGCGGCGACCGGCGCGCCGAGCCGCACCTCCACCCCGTTGTCCCGGTGCAGGTCGGTGAGGACGCTGCCGACCCGCGGGTCGACCGAGCGCAGCAGCGGCGTCTCGGCCGCCTCGACCAGTACCGTGTCGAGCCCGCGGGCGCGGGCGCTCGCGGCGACCTCGGCGCCGATGAAGCCGGCGCCGACCACGGCGATCCGGCCGCCCGCCGCGGCCGCCGCGTCGAACCCCGCCCGGACCGCGGCGGCGTCCTCCAGGGTGCGCAGGACGTGCACGCCGTCCAGATCGGTGTCCGGCCGCCGGGCGGCGGCGCCGGTCGCCACGATCACCGCGTCGCCGCGCACCCGGCTGCCGTCGGCGAGCTCCACGGCCTGCTCGCCGGGGAGTAGCCGCGCGGCGCGGGCGCCGGGCCGCAGGTCGAGGTCGAGCGCCGCGAACTCCTCGTCGGTGCGCAGCTGCGCGGCGGCCGGGGTGTCCGCGCCGACCTCGGCGCCCGCGCCGGTGAGCAGCTCCTTGGAGAGCGGCGGCCGCGAGTAGGGACGGTGCTGCTCGTCGCCGAGCAGCGTGATCCGCCCGGTGAAGCCCGCCGCGCGCAAGCTCTCGGCCGCGTGCAGGCCGGCCATTCCGGCGCCGGCGATGACGACGTCGCGCATGGTTCTCAACCGCCTTTTCGATCGCGCCCGCCGCGGGCGCGGGGATGAGGAGTGGATGGATGGGTGCCGGACGGCCGGCGGGTCACACCGGCCGGATCTCACCGACCTTCCGGCCGCCGCCGTAGACGGTGCCGGTGCGCAGCTCGGCCACTGGCGCGACGTCGGCGCCGAGCCGGGCCAGGGTGTCCAGGCCGACGGCGGTGCGGGCGCGGCTGGCGAGGTCGCCGTCGGCGATCTTCACCGCGGCGGCCGCACCGGACGGCAACGCGATCGCGACGACGCCCTCCGCGCCGATCTTGGAGATCGCGCCGGGCAGCGCCCGCATCACGGCCGTGTCGTCGCGGCCCTCGCCGGCCACGTACTCCGGGTGGGCGCGCATCGCGGCGGCGACGCGCGCCGCAGGGCTGCCCTCGGGCGCTGCGGCGAGGGTGCGGAAGCCGCGCGCCAGCCCCGCGGTGGAGACCGCCAGCTGGGGTGCGCCGCAGCCGTCGACGGCGGTGTGCGCCACCGGCTCGCCGCACATCTCCTCGATCGCCTCGCGGACCAGCACCTGGACCGGATGTGCGGGATCGAGGTAGTCAGCGGTGCTCCAGCCCGCGGCGACGCAGGCGGCGAGCATGGCGGCGTGCTTGCCCGAGCAGTTCATCAGGGTGCGGGACCGCTCGCCGCCGGCGCGCAGCAGCGCATCCCGCTGGGGGCGGTGCAGCGGCCAGTCGGGCGGGCAGCCCAGCGCGTCGGGCGTGAGGCCGACACCGGCGAGGACCTGTTCGGCCAGCGCGGCGTGCCGGGGCTCGCCGCTGTGGCTGCCGGCCGCCATCGCGAGCGCGGGGCCGTCCAGCTCGGCGCCGGCCCGCAGGCAGGCCAGCGCCTGGAAGGGTTTGGCGGCCGAGCGCGGGAACACCGCGTCGCCGACCGGGCCGCGGGCCACCGCCAGCCGCCCGTCCGCGCCGATCCCCGCTGCGGCGCCGTAGTGCACGCTCTCCCGCAGGCCGGACCGGGTGGTTTCGGCGAGCGGCACGTAGGAGTCGAGGGCGGGAGCGGTGCGGGACACGCGGCCTCCAGGCGGTTGGCGGAACCCGCCGGCGCGCAGGTCGCAGCGGGGCCGGGCGGGGACCCGGCAGACGGCACAACGTATCGCGGGCCCGCGCGCTTCCCGGCGGCTGCCCGGCCCGTCCGGTCCGGGCGCAGGCGCCCGGCCGCGGCGGCGGGACGCCGGGGAAGGCGGGCGGCCGAAGAGCACCCTTCCGGAGTGCGCCGCGCCCCGGGGGCAGGCGCGGAGGGGGGCGCCTGCCGGGACCCGCTGCGGCAGTGCCGGCTGAAAGCGCTGCGGTCCTCCGGATCCGCTGGGCGGGCGCGGCCGAGGCCATCGGTCCGGCAGCGGGCGGCGGCCCGGGAGGCGGCGCGTCCACCGGGGCCCGCCTGCGGTGGTCCGAGCGGCTGGGGGAGCGGTCCCGGCCGCCGGATTTCGGCCCGGGGGCAGTGCGGGGCCCGGCAGCGGTGCCGGCCGACCGCCGCTCCGCGGTGCACGGACGCCGCCCAGCAGCGTGTGCGGACCTCCGGGCCCCGCGGCGGCGCAGCCACCGGGGCGGTCCTAATAGGGTCGGGGCCGCGGCCCCTGCCCCGGGCCGGACTCCGGGGCGGGCTGGGCCGCCCCGAGGGAGAGGACCTTTCGTGCTTCAGCGAGGCCGGGCCGCGCGGCCGGCGGCGCAGGCGGTCGTGCAGGGGGCGCTGACCCGCATCCGCGGCACCGGGCGGCCGGCGCGCTCCCTCGACTACGCGGTGGTGGACCTGGAGACCACCGGTCTCGACCCCGCTGCCGGGGCCCGCATCGTCGAGGCCGCCGTGGTGCGGATGCGCGGCGACGGCACCGTCAGCGAGGAGTTCTCCACTCTCATCGACCCGCGCGGGCCGGTCGCCGGAGAGGTCTTCCACGGCATCGCGGCCGGCGACACCGTCGGCGCTCCGGCCGCCCGCGACGTGGCGGCCGACTTGGCCCGGCTGCTGTCCGGTGCCGTCGTCGTCGGCCACAACCTCGACTTCGAAGCGGCGTTCCTCACGGCCGAGCTCGCCCCCGGGCTGCCCGGCCGGCTGCCGGGGCTGTGCACGCTGCGCGCCCTGCGCTCCCAGCTCGACCTGGAGCGCTACTCCCTGCCGCACGCCAGCAAGGCACTCAGCGGCGAGTGGCCGACCGCGCAGCACACCGCACTGGGCGACGCGCGCGCCTGCGCCCGAATCCTCGCTGAGCTGCTCGCCGCCGCTCCCGGACCGCTCTACTATTCGGGCCCGGAACCGCAGCGGTGGTCCGCCGAGGGCCTGCCGCGGGCTGCCCGGATCAAGCCGCGCACCCGGCCGCGCGGCGCCCTGGGCGCCCGTCCCGGTGCGTGGCCGGACGCCTGGCGGGCGGACCCGCTGCCGCCGGAGCTGTGCGGCGGCGCGTTCACCGCCCAGGACCGGGCGGACGCGGCCGCTGCGGCCGCCGCCCGGCGCACCCGAAGGGACACCGCGGCGTCGGCGGCGGTGCTGGCCGGTACGCTCGCTGCGGCCGGAGCCGCCGGCAGCCTGCTCCGGGCGCTGCGCTGACCCGCGCTCACACTCCGGCCAGCGCCAGGAAGATTGCGGCGATCAGCACGCTGCCGCCGAAAGTGGTGAGCGCCGCCCGCCCGCTCTCGGTCAGTCCGGCGGAGGCCACCGCCGGCGGCCGCAGCCGCACTATGCGGTTGGTCACGGCCACGGCAACGGTGCCGATTCCGGCGAGGAGCAGCAGCAGAGAGCACACGTGCATCCCCGTCGAGTCAGTGCGGTGACCTGCGGACAGACTGATTCTGCCCCATCGCCCCGCCTCGCTTCGGTGTTTCGGACCGACATTCGCTCCCGGGCGTTCCGCGCCCAAAACGGAACCACTGGTGCGGATCCCCTGCTGGATGGCCTCGGTATCGACCAGGTCGGGCACTGATTCGAAGGGGGCTGCGCCGGGGTTCTCCCGGGTGCGGGCCGCAGCGCCGGCCGACGGCCCGGAACGCCGCGGTGCGGCGGCGGTCAGGCGCCCTGCGGGCCGGCGGCGGGCGGAGTGCGGGTGCCGAGGGCCTTGAGGGTGAAGGCGGCGAGCAGGGTGTGGGCCTCGGCGAGGGTGGTCTCGCCCTGGAGGAGGGGGACGCGCTGGGCCCCCGCCATGGCCAGGACGAGGCGGGCGGTGGCCTCGGGCGGGACGTCGTCGAACTCGCCGGCCTCGACACCGCCGCGCAGGATCTCCACCAGTAGGCGCTGAAGCGGTTCGACGTGGTCGGAGAGGCGGCGGTAGGCGTCCGGCCCGAGCGACGCGCCGAGTTCGGCGGCGGCCGGGTGCGGGTGGTCGGCCATCGCCTCCAGCTGGAACCGGATGAAGGAGTCCAGCCGCTGCGCGGCGCCGGACTCCGCCAGCACCTCGGTGCGGTACCGCTCCAGGAAGTCGTCGGTGCCCTGCTCGGCGAAGGCGACGAGGAGCGCGGCCTTGTCCGGGAAGTAGTTGTAGAGCGCGGTGCGGGTGATGCCTGCGGCGTGCGCCACGTCGGTCATGGAGATCTCGTCGATGCCCTGGGTGCGGGAGAGCTCGGCGATGGCGCCGAGGATGCGCTCACGCGTCTGCGCCCGGTGCGCGGCGATGGTGGGGGCGGAGATCTTGGGCATGTCCTCATGGTCGCACGGCGGCGCCCGCCGCGGTGCGCAGCGCGGACCGGCCCGGCACCGGCCCGCGGCACCTGCGGCGTGCCCGGTGGGGCCGGATGCGCGGCCGGGATCGGCGCGGACCGGCGCCGGGAAGCCGCTGCCCTGCGCGCCGGTCCCGGGAGCGGGCGGGTCAGGCCGCGCGGGTGGCGGTGTGGCGGCGGCCGAGGTCGGCGAGGACGTCGGTGTTGAGGCGGTAGGCGGCGGCCGTCTCGGTGAGGATGCGGTCGTGGTGGGCGGCCGGGACGGCGTCGAGGCGCTCCCGGTACCGGTTCTTGAACGCGGGGAGGCTGCCGAGCGCGGAGAAGTCGTAGAAGGCGGTGCCGTCGGTACCCGGGAAGGCGTAGGTGCGGGCTGCGGTGCGGCGGATGAACTGGCCTCCGGACACGTCCCCCATGTAGCGGGTGTAGTGGTGCGCGACGAACGCCGCGGGGTCGGCGGCGCTCGCGCGCAGCCGGGCGGCGTACTCCTCGGTGGGCGTGCTGGGCGCGATCCGGTCGGCCCACTCCGGCCCCAGCAGGTAGGCCAGGTCGGCGCGGAGCGCCGGCACCCGCTCCAGCTCGGGGAGGACGAACGGGCCGGCCACCGGGTCCCCGGCCAGGGCGCGGCCGGCCTCCTCCAGCGGGACGTAGGCGAAGTAGTGCTGGGCGACCATGTCGGCGTAGGCGGCGCGGTCGAGCCCGCCGTCCAGCAGGGCCTGGGTGAAGCCGTGCTCCTCGGTCTCCTGGTGGGCCGCCCAGGTGGTGTCCTTCAGGCGTGCGGAGAAGGGGGCGGGAGTGGAGCCGGAGGACGCTTGGGCGGCGGCTGCGCCGCTCGCGCCGCGGCCGTGCGGGTCGCCGTGCACCGGGGGGCCTCCTGGTCGGTCCGGTTCGGCCCCCGTTGCCCGGAAGCCGCTTTCACGACATTGTGTCGCCAACGGTCCGGCCGGTGTCAAGGGGGAGATGACGTTGCGTCAGAAAGATCACGCGCGCCCCGCCGGGGGCGAGCGGCCGGGCCGCCTGCAGTGCCGCGTCCGGCACCGATTCCGAATCCGATTCCGCTGCGCCGCCGCCGGTCGCGCGGCGGTCCGGCGGCCGGACGCGGCCGCGGCGGGCCGCGCCGCCGCGGTGTGCGTGCCGTCCCCGGTATCCTTTGGGAGATCTGCGGAGCCGCCGCCGGGCGGCGGACACGCTCCGCGTCCGCTCCGACCGGGGCGGCGAAGGGCAGTGCGCAACGGCCGCCCCGGGGAACGCTGCGGGCGCCCGTGCGCGTTGTGACCGGTGAGAATCCCGCCGAAAGCCGGCGGGCGCACCGCATCTGCGCAGGGTGGCGGTGATTCCGGCGGGGCAATATCGTGGGTCGCCGTGCCCGGGCGCGGTGCAGGCCCGACGGTGCACATTCCGCCGCAGCCGCGGCGGGGGTGCAGTGTCGGCGGACGAAGACATGGGGCTGTGAGCGTGACGCGATCCGACTCAGCGGGGCCGGCCGGTGCCGGACGGGCCGACCGCGCCGCATCCGCGGTGCAGCCGGCTCCGTCGGCGATGTCCGCCGTCGATGTGCTCCTGATCGAGGACGACGCCGAAGACGCCTTCCTCGTGGAGGAGCTCCTCGCCGACAGCGCCCTGGACAGCCGCATCACCTGGGTCCGCACCCTCGGTGAAGCGCGCGACTCGCTGCGCAGCTTCCGCGGCTGCGTCCTGCTCGACCTCAACCTCCCCGACGCCGGCGGCATGGACCTGCTGCGCAGCGTGCTCGATCTGGCCGGATCCGCCGCCGTGGTGGTCCTCACCGGCCTGGACGACGAGCACGAAGGGGTGGCGGCGGTCGCCGCGGGCGCCCAGGACTACCTGGTCAAGGGCCAGGTCGACGGCAGCCTGCTCGCGCGCAGCCTGCGCTACTCGGTGGAGCGCCAGCGCGCCGACGAGAACGCCCGCCAGCTCCGCGACGCCGAGCTGTACGCGCGGGAGAACATGCGGCTGGAGCGCGGCCTGCTGCCGCAGGTGCTGCTCGCCCAGTCGCCGCTCACCCACCGCACCTTCTACCGGCCCGGCCGCAAGCGCGCCCTGGTCGGCGGCGACTTCTACGACGCGGTGGAGAAGGACGGCACCACCCACGTGCTCGTCGGCGACGTCAGCGGGCACGGTCCGGACGAGGCCGCCCTCGGCGTCCAGCTGCGGATCGCCTGGCGCGCGCTCGTGATGGGCGGCGTCGACGAGGCCGGCCTGCTGCCCGCGCTCGAGGCGATCCTGATCAGCGAACGCGCCCAGGAGGAGATGTACGCGACGCTGTGCCAGGTCAGCCTGGACACCGGCGGCGACCGGGCCCGGCTGCGGCTGTTCGGGCACCCGCCGCCGCTCCTGATCACCGGCGGCGACGTGGCCGAGGTCTCGGCCACGCCGCACCCGCCGCTCGGCGTCTTCCCCGACTCCGAGACCCTGGTGGAGGAGTTCGCGTTCCCGCGCGGCTCGACCCTCATGCTCTACACCGACGGCCTCGTCGAGGCCTATGACGGCGCGCCGCCGAACCGCCTGGAGGTCACCGGCCTGCGCCGCATCCTCGGCGACGTGCTCTCCGCCGGCACCTCCATCGTCGACCTCCCCGAGCGGGTCGTCGACGATGCCGAGCAGTCCAACGGCGGGCCCCTGCAGGACGACGTGGCCATGCTGCTGGTCACCCATGGGAGCGCCCGGTGAGACCCTGGTCCCTGCGCCGCAGGGTCACCGTACTGCTGGTTGTCGTCGCCGCACTGCTGGTCGGCGCCGTCTCGGTGATCACCGTCTCGGCGTTCCGCGTCCGCGACGCCCTGGAGAGCCAGGTCGAGGAGCTGGCGCCCGCACTGTCCGCGGTCGAGCAGACCCGCTCGGCCTACCTCAACATGGACAACGGGATCCGCGGCTACGCGCTCACCGAGGACCTCGAGTTCCTCACCCCCTACCAGCAGGGCAACAACGCCGTCCGGGAGAACCGCGCCGTGCTGCGCGCGGCCATCGACCGGGACACCGAGATCGCGCCGTCGCTGCAGCGGGTGCTGGACGCCGGGGAGGCGTGGGCCGAGGACTACGCCGAGCCCACCCGGGCCAAGGTGCGCGCCGGCGAACCCGTCCGGGCCGAGGACTACGAGCTCGGCCGCGACCTGTTCGACGAACTCAACACCGCCACCGCGCAGGCCGAGGACGAGATCCACGCCGAGATCGCCTCCGCCCGCGAAGGCCTGACCACCGCCAGTCAGCAGGTGGTGGCGCTGCTGGTGCTCGTCGGCTTCACCGTGCTGATGGTGTCGGTCTTCCTGTGGATCATGCTGCAGCACTGGGTGCTGCGGCCGCTGGACGAGCTCGGCACCCACCTCCAGCAGGTCTCCGAGGGCTACTACGCGCACCGGATCGAGCTCACCGGCCCACCGGAGATCACCCGGGTCGGCCGCGACGTGGACGCGATGCGCGAGCGCATCGTCAGCGACCTCCAGGAGGTCGGCGCGGCCCGCAGGAAGCTCCAGGAGCAGTCCGACCTGCTGGAGTCGCAGGCCGACGAGCTGCGCCGGTCCAATCTGGAGCTGGAGCAGTTCGCCTACGTGGCATCGCACGACCTGCAGGAGCCGCTGCGCAAGGTCGCCAGCTTCTGCCAGCTGCTGCAGCGCCGCTACGCCGGCCAGTTGGACGAGCGGGCCGACTCCTACATCGACTTCGCGGTCGAGGGCGCCAAGCGGATGCAGACGCTGATCAACGACCTGCTCGCGTTCTCCCGCGTCGGCCGCACCAAGAACTTCGCCCCGGTCGACCTCGACGTCGCCCTCTCCGATGCGCTGAGCAGCCTGGAGACCCGGCTGGACGAGGCCGGCGCGGTGATCACCGGCGAGGATCTGCCCACCGTCGAGGGCGACCGCACGCTGCTCACCCAGGTCTTCTTCAACCTCGTCGGCAACGCGGTGAAGTTCCGCGGCGAAGAGGCGCCGCAGGTGCACATCAGCGCCCGGCGCGAGGGCGCCGAGTGGGTCTTCTGCTGCGCGGACAACGGCATCGGGATCGACGCCCAGTACGCCGAGCGGATCTTCGTCATCTTCCAGCGGCTGCACACCCGCGACAAGTACGGCGGCACCGGTATCGGGCTCGCCATGTGCAAGAAGATCATCGAGTTCCACGGCGGCCGCATCTGGCTGGACACCGCGGACGAGCCGGGGACCCGGATCTGCTGGTCGCTGCCGGCCGCTGCGGAGCCCGGCCCGGCCCAGGTGCAGGCGAAGGACGCGGAAGAGCCGGCGGCCGGGGACGGGCCCGCGGCTGCTGAGCCCGATCCGGCGGTGCCGGCGGAACCGGCCGCCGGGGCCGCTCCGGCCGGTGCCGCCGCGGCTGGATCCGGGCCCGAGGACGCGCCGATTGCCGACTCCGGCGCCGGGGACGGTACGGTTCCTCCGGTGGACGCCGCACCCGCGCCCCCGGAAACGGACACGGGGGACACCGCAGGCACCGCGGACGCCCCCGGCGCGGCAGCGGACACCCCCGGCGCGGCGCCCCCGCCGCCCGGCAGCGCCCCGGAACCCGGGGGAGAGGCCGGCGCAGAGCACGGCACCGGGCCGTCCGGCAGCGACGGCGGTGCCCCCGACGACTCCAGAAGGTCTGGCAGACGATGAGCGAGGTCAGCTTGGTGCAGCCCATAGAGGTCCTGCTGGTCGAAGACGACCCCGGCGACGTCCTCATGACCAAGGAGGCGTTCGAGGAGCACAAGGTCGGCAACCGGCTGCACGTCGTCTCCGACGGGGTCGAAGCGCTGCGCTTCCTCCGCCGCGAGGAGGAGTTCGCCGACGCGCCCCAGCCGCACCTGATCCTGCTCGACCTCAACCTGCCCCGCAAGGACGGCCGCGAGGTCCTCGAGGAGGTGAAGGGCGACCCGGAGCTCTCGCACATCCCGATCGTGGTCCTCACCACGTCCGAGGCCGAAGAGGACATCCTGCGCTCGTACCGGCTGCACGCCAACGCCTACGTGGCCAAGCCGGTCGACTTCGAGCAGTTCATCCAGGTTGTCCGCCAGATCGACGACTTCTTCGTCACCGTGGTCCGGCTGCCCAAGGGCTGAACAGGCCGGGCGGCGCAGCGGGGGCGGAACGCAGAGCGGCACCGGGCCCCGGCCGCCGCGGGCCGCGGATGCCCGCGGCTCCCGCTCCGGGCGGCCGGGGAGGCTGCACCGGACACGCTGGGTGCGGCGCGAGCGCCGGGGCGCTCCAGGCCGGACTGCGGGATCGCGGGTGCCCCCGTGGGGCGCGGACGCCGAGGCGCCGTTCTGCAATACGGTGGTGCCATGAGCCTGCCCGAACCCCGCGGCGACGCGGGGACCTACCGCATCGCCCTGGTCTGCCTCGGGAACATCTGCCGCTCGCCGATGGCGGAGAAGGTGCTCACCGCCGACCTGGAGCGGGCGGGGCTCGCCGGCCGGGTGGCGGTGGACAGCTTCGGGACCGGCGGCTGGCACATCGGCTCCGGGATGGACGACCGCGCCGCCGCGACGCTGCGGGTGCACGGCTATCCCACCGACCACGAGGCGCGCCGCTTCGACCCCGCCCTGTTCCGCCGGCGCGACCTGCTGCTCGCCATGGACGGCGACAACCTGGCCGAGCTGCACGCGCTGGCGCCCGACGGCGAAGCCCGGGCGCGCACCGCCCTGTTCCGGTCCTTCGCGCCGGGCGCCGGGCCCAACCCGGAGATCCCCGACCCCTACTACGGCGGCGAGGACGGCTTCACCGCGGTCCTGACCATGGTCGAGGCCGCCGCGAAGGGCCTCGCCGAAGAGTGCGCCGACCGGTTCGGCCCCGACTCCGGCTGACCGCGCCGGCAGCGCTGCTTCGCGCCCTCCCGGGCCGGCAGCGCGGCCGGCCGCACTGGTGCCGCCGAGCCGCCCCACCTCCCCCCCTGCAGAATCCGGCCGAGTGCACAAGGAGACCGCGTGGACACCATTGCCTCCCGCGTCCGCGATCTGACCGGCCGAGCGGCCGTCGACTCCGCCCCCCTCGGCTCCTCGCACGCCTGGAGCACCTACCGCGTCACCACTGCCGACGGCCCGCCGCTGTTCGTCAAGGCGCTGCCCGAGGAGTCCGGTGCCGGGTACCCGGGCCTGTTCCGCGCCGAAGCGCTCGGTCTGGACTGGCTCGGCCGCGCATTCTCCTCGCCCGCCGCGCCCGTCGAAGGCTGGGACGACGGCATGCTCGTGCTGCCCTGGCTGGACGAGCGGCCGGCCACGCCGGAGGCCGCCGAGGCGCTCGGCCGCCGGCTCGCCGCCATGCACCTGGCCGGGGCCGACTCCTACGGCGCGGACCGGGACGGCTACATCGGCCCGCTGCCCCTGGACAACACCCCCGCCGACTCCTGGGCGGAGTTCTACGCCCGCAGCCGCCTGGAGCCCTTCCTGCGCCGGGCCGCCGACCGCGGCGCGCTCACCCCGGGCGACGTGCGCACCGTGGAGAAGGTGGTGGCCGCAGTGGAGGACCTCGCCGGCGAGCCTGAGCCGCCGGCCCGGGTGCACGGCGACCTGTGGAACGGCAACGTCATGTGGAGCGACGACGCGGCCGTGCTGATCGACCCGGCCGCGCACGGCGGGCACCGGGAGGGCGACCTTGCCATGCTGGCGCTGTTCGGCCTGCCCTTCCTGGACCGGGTGCGCGACGCCTACAACGAGGCCGCGCCGCTGGCGCCGGGCTGGCGCGGCCGGATCGCCCTGCACCAGCTCTTCCCGCTCCTGGTCCACGTCTGCCTGTTCGGCGCCGCCTACCGCACGACGACGATGGACACCGCCCGCACCGCGCTGCACGGCGGCTGACCCGCCCTCCCGGCGCCGCGGCCGGGCCCACCTGCCGCAGCGCTGGCCGGGACCGGCCGGGCAGCGGGCCCACCCGGGAGCCGCGTGTGCCGCGACGGTCCTCTAGGCTCGCTTCTGACGATTCCGGACACCCGCGCCGCGCGGGCGCCGGCACCGGTGAGGAGCAGACGAGTGAGCTACCAGGGCGGAGGGTACGGCCCGCAGCACGGCGGCGGGTACCCGGGGGGCGGCGGGCCGCCCGCAGGCGGAATGCCCCCGCAGCCCCCGCAGCCGCAGGGCCCCCCGCCGGGGGGCCGGCGCCGGGGGAGCGCCGCGAGCCGGACGCTGATCGCCGCGATCGTCCTCGTCATGGTGGGTGCCGTCGTGATCGCCGTCGTGCTCGTCGCGGACACCTTGCGTGGCGCACCGCAGGCGGGCGGCTCAGCGCCGTCGGCCTCGCCGGAGGCGTCGCCGTCCGCGGAGGAGAGCCCGTCCGCGTCCGCGTCCGACGGCCCCGAGCCGCTCAACGCCGGCTGGCGCCAGGTCACCGTGCCCGAGTTCGACTTCGCCTACGAGGTGCCCTACAGCGACTGGCGCGTCCCCGGCCGGGAGGCCACCGTCGGCTTCGACGAGGACGAGGACGGCTCCATGGACTACGTCCTGGAGGGCGCGGCGATCTACAAGAACGAGCCGTGCGAGGACTGGGGCAGTGTCGCCCTCGTCGGCTCCTTCGGAGTGCTGGAGTCCACCGACACCGAGGAGTCCGCACCCAAGGTCGCGGAGCGCTGGGCCGAGCTGGGCTACTCGGAGGAGGACGGCTCGGCGCCGGCGAACAAGGTGCGCTCGGTGGAGGCGTTCGCCGCCAACGACCTGACCGGCCACCGCGCCATCGTCGACATCTCGGTGCCGGAGGGCAAGGCCGAGTGCGCGCCGGAGAAGGCGGTCGTGCACACCGTCGCCTTCGTCGACGAGGAGCGCGACGGGCAGCTGCGCACCGTCTCCGTCTTCGCCGACGCG
Source organism: Nocardiopsis coralliicola (assembly GCF_054779695.1). Taxonomy (NCBI): domain Bacteria; kingdom Bacillati; phylum Actinomycetota; class Actinomycetes; order Streptosporangiales; family Nocardiopsidaceae; genus Nocardiopsis; species Nocardiopsis coralliicola. Next base: position 15,033 of record NZ_BAAGXT010000046.1, read on the forward strand.
GGAACCGGCGATGCGCTCTCCGAGGGCCGCATCGACAAGATCCTGCAGAGCGTCCGCAACCTCTCCGCCAGCACCGACGGCTAGGGCGTGCAGGGCGGACAGCCGCCCCCCGCGGGCGCGGCCGGGCTCAACCCCGAGCGGCGGCGCGCGGCAGGCGGCGCGGCCGGCGGGCCCACGGAGTCCGGCCCCAGGGCTTGACGGTGGACAGCACCAGCGCCGTGAGCAGGACCGTGAAGGAGACGGCCAGGGCACCGGTGGCCGAGATCCGGGTGGCGGCGTCGGCCGCGGCCGGGTCGGCGCCCGCGGCGCGGACCGCCGGCCCGATGCTCAGGTTGCTGCCGACCACCAGGGCGGCCGTCAGTGCCAGCTTCACGGCCACCCACCAGTGCTGGACCAGCCCCCAGTGCGTGCCCAGCGACAGCGCGAGGCCGGTGGCCAGGGTCGCCAGGCTGAGCGGAAGGACCAGTGCGCCCGCCGACAGTCCGACTCCGGCGAGCGCGGTGTCCCGCTCCGCCGCGGGGCCGGCGAGCGCGATCGCGGCCAGCGCCAGCAGGGTCGCGTGCGCCCCGACCCAGCCGGCTCCGGCAACCGCGTGCGCCGAGCGCAGGGCGGCGCGGCTCCGCGGTCCGAACCGGGGCAGCGCCCGCGGCGGCGCGCCTGCCGCCCGGGCCCTCGCCGGGGTCGTGTCCATGGCGCAATCCTCCTTCGGCAGAACGGCGGCACGCGCTGCCGCAGCGGGGGCGCCGCCCAGCGGCGCGCCGCCCCGGGCCGGGAGCCCGGGCGGCCTCCCGCGCCCGGGCGGAGCCGGAGCGGGAGGCGGGGCCGGTGGTCACGTCCGGCCCTTGGTGTCGCGGCCCGGAACCCAGTTGAGCGCGCTCGCGCGCTCCAGGAACTCCTCGACGGTCAGGTCCCCGTTGGCGAAGCGCTCGGCGAGCACCCGGCGGGCCGTGTCGTCGGGGCTGTCGGCGGCCGGGCCCCGGGCCCACGGCGGACGGTGGCCGCGGGAGCGCAGGACCAGGAACGCGAGCAGCGCGATGAGCAGGATCAGGCAGAGCATGGCGACTCCGATCAGGGGTGCGAACGGCGGCGGGCCGTGGCCCGCCCAGGCGGGTGCCGCGGTCACGGCGGCGGCGAGTGCAGAGGACATGGCTCCTCCGGTCGGCGGCGGTGGACTGCGGCCGGCAGCGCCGCTGCGCTGGAGAACCGCATACCGCCACACTCCGCTCCGGCCGCCGTCGCGCGCGTCGCCCGGAGCGCGTCTGTCCGGGTACGCGTTTCGGCCGACGCGCGCTACGCGCCCGAGCCGATGCGCTGGGCGCCCCCGCGGACTACCGTCGCGAAGGTGACCACTGCTCTCGACCGGCTCCGCGCCGCGTCCGGTGCCGCCTGGACACCCGCCGCGGCCCGCCGGCTCCTCGTCGACGTCCCGCTCGCGCTGGTGATCGCCGCCGGGGCCTCGTTCGCCGCACGCTTCGCCGGCGCCGGCAAGCCGGACCGGTTCGGCCCGCCCGGCCCGCCCGGCCCGCCCGACTTCGGGCCGGCCGATGTCGGTGCGCCGACGTGGGCCGCGATCGCGGTGCTGGCGCTGGCGGTGGCGGTCCGCCGCGTCTACCCGCGCACCGCGTTCGCCGCGGCCTGCGCCGGCACCGCGGTGTTCATCGGCGGCACGGGGATCCACGGCCCGATCCTGGCGGCGCTGCTGCTGACCGGCTACGCGCTGGGAGCCGCGCTGCCGATCCGCGCCTGGGCGCCGTGGACCGCCGCCGTGCTGCCGGTGCTCGTCGCCGCCAACATCGACCGCCCCTACGCCGGCTTGTTCGACCCGGCCGCCTACGCAGCGGCACTGCCCTACGTAGCGCTGCTCGCCGCGGCCATCGCGCTCGGCGCCACGGTGCGCGGACGGCGGGTGACGGCGCGCCGCGAGCGGGAGCTGGAGCTGCGCCGCTCCGCCTCCGAGGAGCGGCTCCGCATCGCCCGCGAGGTGCACGACCTGGTCGGGCACAGCCTCTCGGTGATCAGCATGCAGGCCGGTGTCGCACTGCACGTGCTGGACCGCCGCCCGGACCGGGTCCGCGAATCGCTGGAGGCGATCCGCTCCACCAGCGGCGACGCCCTCGACGAGCTGCGCGCCACGCTCGCCGTGTTCCGCGACGGCGGCGACCCGCGCGGTACCGCCACCGAGGGTGCTGCGGTCGGAGCTGAAGCCGGCGGCGCGGCCGCACCGGCTGAGGGCGCGGGCTCGGCCCCGCCGCCCGGCCTGGACCGGGTCGCCGCGCTCGCCGCCCGGATCGAGGCCGCCGGGCCGCGCATCGCGGTGCAGACTGAAGGGGAGCCGGCGGTGCCGCCCGCAGCCGTCGACCACGCCGCCTACCGCATCGTGCAGGAGGCGCTCACCAACGTGGTCCGGCATGGCGGTGGCGCCGGAGCCCGCGTGCGGATCGCCTACGGACCGACGGAGGTCGCGGTGGACATCGAGAACGACGGCGTGCCGGAACCCGGCGCGCATCCCGCCGAGGGGAGCGGGATCGCGGGGATGCGGGAGCGCGCCCGCGCCGCCGGCGGCAACCTGCACGCCGGTCCGCGGCCGCAGGGCGGCTTCGCCGTCCGCGCCCTGCTCCCGCTGAGGGCTCCGGAGGGGCGCCGGTGACCGCGGAGGGCCCGGCGCACGGCGCGCCGCGCACCGTGCGCGTCGGTATCGCCGACGACCAGGCGCTCGTCCGGATGGGCCTGCGGGTGCTCCTTGAAGAAGAGGACGACCTCGCGCCGGCCGGCGAGGCCGCCGACGGCCGCGAAGCCGTCGACCTGGTGCGGCGCGAGCACCCCGACGTGCTGCTGATGGACGTCCGCATGCCGGTGCTCAACGGCATCGAGGCGCTCCGCGAGATCGCCGCCGACCCCGCGCTGGCCGCCACCCGCGTCGTCGTGCTCACCACCTTCGAGCTCGACGAGTATGTCTTCGACGCGCTGCGCGCCGGCGCTTCCGGCTTCCTGATCAAGGACAGCCCGCCGGAGGAGCTGCTGCGCGCGGTGCGCACCGCCGCCGACGGCGGGTCGCTGCTGTCGCCGTCGGTGACCCGCCGGGTCATCGCGGCGTTCACCGCCGCCAGCCCCTCCTCCTCCGGCGGGCCGCGGCCCGACCTCGGCGAACTCACCGAGCGCGAGCGGGAGGTGCTCGCCCTGGTCGGCGAAGGGCTCTCCAACGCCGAGATCGGCGAGCGCCTCTTCGTCAGTCCGGCCACCGCGCGCACCCACGTCAGCCGCGCCATGGTCAAGCTGCAGGCCCGCGACCGGGCGCAGCTCGTCGTCATCGCCTACCGGGCCGGGCTGGTGCGGTAGAGCAGCCCGCATGCCTCCGCCTCCCCGCAGCAGCGGCCGGCAAGCGCGGAATACCCGGCAGCGGCGGCGGGCGGGAGCGGGGTGCCCGGCAGCGGCTGCAGGACAGAGCGGAATACCCGGCAGCAGCGGCAGACAAGCGCGGGTTGCGGGGGGTGCGGGGGGTCGTCACCCCGCTCGGGAGCGCTGGTGGTGGGGGGGTCGTCACCCCGCTCGGGAGCGCTGGCGTGGGGGGCGTCCCCCACACCGAAGGCGTCCTTACCCCTTCACGCTGCCGGCCAGCAGCCCGCGGGCGAAGTACCGCTGCAGCGAGAAGAACACCGCGAGCGGCACGATCATGGAGACGAAGGCGCCCGCGGTGAGCCGCTGCCACTCGGTGCCGCGGGTGCCCGCCAGCTCGGCCAGGCGCACGGTGAGCGGTGCGACCTCCACGCTGCCGCCGGCGAAGATCAGCGCCACCAGCAGGTCGTTCCAGGTCCACAGGAACTGGAAGATGGCGAGCGACACCAGCGCCGGCACGGTCAGCGGAAGCACGATCCGCGCGAAGATGACGCCGTGCCCGGCGCCGTCTGCCCGTGCCGCCTCGACGATGCTCCGCGGCAGCCCCGCCACGAAGTTGTGCATCAGGAAGATGCCGAGCGGCAGGCCGAACATCGTGTGCGCGATCCACACCGTGGTGAACTGGAACGCCCCCGGCAGGTCCAGGGCCGGCAGTACCTGCACGCCGCCGATCGCCGCCCCCTCGGAGAACAGGCTCAGCAGCGGCACCAGCGACATCTGGATCGGCACGATCTGCAGGGCGAAGATCCCGATGAACACCCAGTCCCGGCCGGGAAAGTCGATCCAGGCCACCGCGTACGCCGCCAGCGCGGCCAGCAGCACCACGAACACCATCGTCGGTACCGCGATGACGAAGGAGTTCACGAAGTAGCTGGCCAGCCGCCCGTCCGCGGAGGACCCGAAGAGCACGTCGGCGTAGTTGCGCAGGGTCAGCTCGGGCGCGCCGAAGAACGTCCACCAGCCGGTCGTCTTGATCTGGTCTTCGGGCCGCAGCGAGGAGACGAGCAGGCCCGCCGTCGGCACCGTCCACAGCAGCGCGATGGCGATCGCCGCGGCGCTGCCGCCCGCGCCGCTGAGCCGGCGGCGCACCCGGCCCGCGCTCGACTGCGGTGCCCCGCGGTCCGCGCCCGCGCTGCCGGTGCTGGTCATGCCGCCTCCCTGGAGCGCCGGGTTTTGCGGATCTGGATCAACACCAGCGGCACGACCAGTACGAACAGGATCACGGCCAGTGCTGATCCCTGCCCGACCTCGCCGTAGCGGAACGCCTGGCTGTACATCTCGTTGGCGATCACCGACGTGCCGAACTGGCCGCCGGTCATCGTCCGGACGATGTCGAAGATCTTCAGCGTCTGCACCGAGATGGTGATCAGCACGACCGTGACCGTCGGCCAGATCATCGGCAGCGTCACCCGCCAGAACAGCTGCCAGGCGGAGACCCCGTCGATGCGCGCCGCCTCCACGATGTCGGTCGGGATCGCCTTGATCGCCGCCGACTGGATGACCAGCGCGAACCCGGCCTGGATCCAGACCAGCACGACGATCAGCAGCAGCGTGTTGAGCGGCGCGTCCAGGATCCACTGCCGTGGCTGGCCGCCGAACGCCGTCCACACCGCGTTGAGCAGCCCGATCTGGTCGGAGCCCGCGGGGCGGTGCGCGTAGACGAACTTCCAGATGATGCTGGCGCCGACGAAGGAGATCGCCATCGGCATGAACAGCAGCGACTTGGCGACCGCCTCGTAGCGGGAGCGGTCCACCAGCACCGCGTAGACGAGACCGGTCGCGGTCGCCAGGACCGGGGCGAACAGCACCCACAGCAGGGTGTTCCGCAGGACGATCAGGATCTCCGGCCGGGTGAACATCCAGACGTAGTTGCTGAACCCCACCCACGCCTCGCCGGGGCCGTCCATGAACGACAGGGCGACCGTGCGGAACACCGGGTAGACGAGCCCGACCAGCAGGAGCACCACCGCCGGGCCGAGGAAGCAGGCCGCCTGCCACCACTCGCGGCGGGTGCGCGGGCCGCGGTCGACGATGAGGAGCACGGCGCCGACGGCGGCGAGGAACGCGGCGACGGCGATCACCAGCCACAGCAGTTTCGGCAGCTCGTCAGTGACGGTGAACCCCACCGGCCCCTCCTTCCTCAGCGGTGTCTGCACCCCGGCCGGGTGCGGCTGGCCGGAGGGCGGGCGCACACCGGGCGGCGTGCGCGGGGAGCGGGCGCCGGACGGTGCTCCCCGGCCGGCCTCCCGCGCCCGGACTCAGTCGTCCCAGGACTCCTCGATGTAGGTGAGGACGTCCCCGGAGTCCTTGCCGTTGATCCAGTCGGTCATCCCGCGCCAGAAGGTGCCGGCGCCGACCGCCGCCGGCATCGAGTCGGCGCCGTCCCAGCGGAACACGGTGTCCTCTTCGCGCAGCAGTTCCGCCGACATCCGGTCGACCGGGTTCTCCAGCAGGTCGAGGTCCTGATCCCGGTGCGCGGAGAACCAGCGGCCCAGTTCGGCCCGGCTGTTCGCGAAGTCGGCGGTGGCCAGGTACTCCTGGAACGCGACCACCTCGGGCCGGTCGGCGAAGGCGGCGGCGAACTCCCCGCCGCCGACGACGGGCGTGCCGACCTCGGGGTCGATCGGCGGCATGCTGTAGGTGTAGACCTGCCCGTCCTCGGCGATCTCGGTGTCCTCGGGCCAGTTGGCGGCGTAGAAGGACCCCATCATGTACTGGCCGCACTCGGCGTCCAGCACCGGAAGGCCGGCGTCGCCCTGCGGGACGGTGGCGATCGACTGGACGTCGCCGTGGCCGCCGTTGACGAAGTCGGGGTTGCGCAGGATGCCGTCGACCCGCTCCAGCGACGCGGCGATCTGCGGGTCGTCGAACGGGATCTCGTGGTCGACCCACTGGTCGTAGACGTCGGGGCCGTGCTCCTGCAGGACCGCGTTCTCCAGCCAGTCGGTGGCCGGCCAGCCGGTCGCCTCGCCCGACTCGATGCCGGCGCACCAGGGCACGATGCCGTCCTCCGCCATCTGCTCCGACTGCTCGACCATCGCGTCCCAGGTCTCCGGGACCTCGTAGCCGTGCTCGGCGAAGACCTCCGGCGAGTACCAGACCAGCGACTTCACGTTGGCGGCCTGCGGGATGCCGTACAGGTCGCCGCCGTGCTCCACATAGGACTGCCAGTCCTCGGTCCAGCCTTCCCGCACCGACTCGGCGGCGCCGTCCGGCAGCGGCAGGGCGTCGCCCGACTCGACGAACCGGGCCAGCAGGCCGGGCTGCGGGAAGATCCCGACGTCGGGGGCGTTGCCGCCGTCCACCTTCACCTGGATCTGCGCCTCGAACTCGCCGGTGCCCTCGTAGTTCACGGTGATCCCGGTGCAGTCCGCGAAATCCGACCACGCCTGCTGCAGCTTCTCGCCCTCGTCGTCGCGGATGGAGGAGTACACCTCGACGGTGCCGCCGATGTCCTGCCACTGCCGGTACGGCTCGCAGGCGGCCGAGTCGGGATCCGCGCCGCCGGTCTGCTCGCCGGACAGGTAGGCGCAGCCGGGCACCGCCACCGCGAGCGGCAGCGCGAGCGCCGCGGCGCGCAGCGCCCGGGACGGTGTCCCAGCCCCGGGCGGGCCGTGCGGAGCGCGCCGGGGGGACCGGCGGGGCAGCGAGGGATCCATGCGCACGCACCTCCAGCTAGGCCGGTGGTATAGACCGGTGCACCGATGGAATCCGGCGGGCGCGGCGATGTCCAGGGCCACTTGCGGCGCGCTCGGCATCGGTTCGGTCACAGAGCGCCACTGCAAGCGCAGGGGGCGTCTTCCGGCGCGAAGGCCCCATGCGCCACTCCGGCCGCATCGGCACCGCATCCCCGCTGCGGCGCGGCGACCAGGCGGTCCTCGGGGCGGCGCCCGTCGCACGGGAACACGCGGCGCCGCGGCGCTGTTGTCCGGCGCACGGCGCCCGCAGCGGCGCCCCTGGCGGTCGGCCGCCCGTTCGGTCCGGCGGGTCCGGATCCCCCGCGATGAGCCGGATTCCGCCCTCCCGGCCCGCGATCGCTCACAGCGAACACGGGGAGGGGAACAAACAGAGGCTCTTCTTTATTGAGTGTTAGTGACTCAACCATGGAGGGTTCGATGACTGACGCGCAGTCCGGTACCACCCTGCCGGTCCTTGCTCTCGACGACGACGTCGTACTTCCGGGCATGGTCGTTCCCGTGGACCTGTCCGATTCGGAGATCCGGTCCGCCGTGGAGGCCGCGCAGTCCGCGGCGCGCGGCGGGGAAGCGCCCGGTGGGCGGTCCGCATCCAAGCCGCGCGTGCTGATCGTGCCGCGCATCGACGGGTCCCACGCGGCGGCGGGCACCGTCGCAACGGTCGAGCAGGTCGGCCGCACGCCGCAGGGCGAGCCGGCCGCGGTGCTGCGCGGGACCGACCGCGCCCGCGTCGGCGCCGGCACCACCGGCCCCGGCGCGGCGCTCTGGGTCTCGGTGGACATCCGCGCCGAGCCCGCCCCCGAGGGCGGGTACCCCGGCAAGGTCACCGAGCTGGCCAAGGAGTACCGCGGCCTCGCGGCGACCTTCCTGCAGAAGCGCGGCGCCTGGCAGATGGTCGACTCCATCCAGCAGACCGAGGACCCCGCGGCGCTCGCCGACCGCGGCGGCTACTCGCCGTTCCTCACCACCGCGCAGAAGCTCCAGCTGCTGGAGAGCGGCGACGTCGCCGAACGGCTGCGCCTGCTGATCGAGTGGACCCGCGAGTACCTCGCCGAACTCGACGTCGCCGAGACCATCGAGAAGGACGTCCAGGAGGGCGTCGACAAGCAGCAGCGGGAGTTCCTGCTCCGCCGCCAGATGGACGCGATCCGCAAGGAGCTCAACGAGCTCGACGGCAAGCCCGGCAGCGAGGAGGACGACTACCGCTCCCGCGTCGAGGGCGCCGAACTGCCCGACCACGTCCGCGAGGCCGCGCTGGCCGAGGTGGACAAGCTGGAGCGGGCCGGCGACTCCTCGCCCGAGTCGGGCTGGATCCGCACCTGGCTGGACACCGTCCTCGCCATGCCGTGGAACGTGCGCAGCGAGGACGCCTACGACGTCTCCGGCGCCCGCGGCGTCCTGGACGCCGACCACACCGGGCTCAGCGACGTCAAGGACCGCATCACCGAGTACCTCGCGGTGCGCAAGCGGCGCGAGGAGCGCGGTCTCGGCGTGATCGGCGGCCGCCGCAGCGGCGCCGTGCTCGCCCTGGTCGGCCCGCCCGGCGTCGGCAAGACCTCGCTCGGCGAGTCCGTGGCCCGCGCGATGGGCCGCGAGTTCACCCGGGTCGCCCTCGGCGGCGTCCGCGACGAGGCGGAGATCCGCGGGCACCGGCGCACCTACGTCGGCGCCATGCCGGGCCGCATCGTCCGGGCGATCAAGGAGTCCGGCTCGATGAACCCGGTCGTGCTCCTGGACGAGATCGACAAGGTCGGAGCCGACTTCCGCGGCGACCCGACGTCGGCACTGCTCGAGGTCCTCGACCCGGCGCAGAACCACACCTTCCGCGACCACTACCTGGAGGTCGACCTCGACCTGTCCGACGTGGTCTTCCTCGCCACCGCCAACGCGCTGGACACCATCCCCGGCCCGCTGCTGGACCGGATGGAGCTGGTCGAGCTGGACGGCTACACCGAGGACGAGAAGGTCTCCATCGCCCGCGACCACCTGCTCCCGCGGCAGTTGGAGAAGGCGGGCCTGGCCGAGTCGGAGGTCTCCTTCGACGACGCGGCGCTGCACCGGCTCGCCTCGGAGTACACCCGCGAGGCGGGCGTGCGCGGACTGGAGCGGAGCATCGCCCGCGTGCTGCGGAAGATCGCAGCGCAGGAGGCGCAGCAGACACGGCAGGACGCGCCGCTGCCCGCCGCGGTGGGCGCCGACGACCTCACCGGCTACCTGGGCCGGCCGCGGCACACGCCGGAGTCGGCCGACCGCACGGGGGTGCCGGGCGTGTCCACCGGGCTCGCCGTCACTGGCGCCGGCGGCGACGTGCTCTTCGTGGAGGCGTCACTGGCCGATCCGGAGTCGGGCGCCAGCGGGCTGACCCTCACCGGGCAGCTGGGCGACGTGATGAAGGAGTCCGCGCAGATCGCGCTCTCCTACCTGCGGTCCCGCGGCGCGGAGCTGGAGCTGCCGGTGGGTGACCTGAAGGAGCGCGGCGTGCACATCCACGTGCCCGCCGGCGCCATCCCGAAGGACGGCCCCAGCGCCGGCGTCACCATGACGACGGCCCTGGCCTCGCTGCTCTCCGGCCGCCCCGCGCGCTCCGACGTCGGTATGACCGGCGAGGTGTCGCTGACCGGCCGCGTCCTGCCGATCGGCGGGGTCAAGCAGAAGCTGCTCGCGGCGCATCGGGCCGGCCTGACCACGGTGCTGATCCCGGCACGCAACGAGCCCGACCTGGACGACGTGCCGGACGAGGTCCTGGAGCAGCTCACCGTCCACCCGGTGAGCGACGTCCGCGAGGTCCTCGACCTCGCCCTCTCCCCGGCCGAGTCCCGCGAACCCGTCGCGGCCTGACCCGCCCATCCGCCCGCCGGCCCGCCCGCCCCGCACCGGGGCGGGCAGGCCGAGTGCGCGTGGCGGATTCACGCTGACAGCGGGCTGCTCCCTGGGTAGCCTGAAAATGCATGAGTGCTCCGCTGCCCGCCTGGGAAATTCCGGAGGTCCCTGCCCGCGGGGGGTTCACCGCCGAAGAATTCCTGGGAATGCGTGAACTTCCCCCGCACAGTGAGCTCATTGATGGCAACCTCGTTTTCGTGAGCCCTCAGGATCAGTGGCATTGCCGCATCATCAGCGCACTGGAACGCGGATTGGACGAGCAGGCTCCGGAGCGCTACGAGATCGCCCGGGAGATGGCCGTGCGCATGGGGCGCAGTCAGGTACCCGAGCCCGATCTCCTCGTCATCAGCGCTGAGGCATTCCAGCGAGCGGAGTCCACCGGGCCCTCGACGTACTACTATCCCGACGATCTGCTGTTGGCGATCGAGGTCGAATCACCCGAATCGCTGGAGCGAGACCGGTTCGTCGATCCTGCTCGCTACGCCAGCGCCGGGATCGCGCATTTCTGGCGGGTCCAACGGGACGGTTCCAGCGGAATTGTCCACACTTACCGCCTCGATTCCGCTGCTGCCGCGTACCACCTGACCGGGCGCTACGAAGGATTTGTGAAGGTGGAGGAGCCGTTCGCTTTCACCGCGGAACTGACCACGCGCCGCCGGGGAAGGGCCAACTGACGGCCGTTACGGTGGGCCTATGGGTTCTGATGACGCCGGATCTCCGCAGCAGCTGCACGTTGTCCTCCTCGGGTACGGCAAGGGCGGGGAGGTGTTCCACGCTCCGCTGATCGACGCCACTCCCGGGCTGCAGCTGGGAGCGGTGGTCACCGGGGACCCGGAGAAGGCGGAGCGGGTGCGGGCGAGGTATCCGCGGACCGAGGTCATCGCCTCGGCCGAGGAGCTGTGGAAGCGCAGCGGCGCGTTCGAGATCGCCGTGGTCGCCACGCCGAACGACACCCACGCGCCGCTCGCGCACGCCGCGCTGGACGCCGGGCTCTCCGTGGTCGTCGACAAGCCGCTGGCGCTCACCGCCGCCGACGGGCGCGCGCTCGCCGAGCACGCCGAGCGGGCCGGACTGGTCTGCACGGCGTTCCAGAACCGGCGCTGGGACGCCGACTTCCTGACCCTGTTCAAGCTCGTCGACGACGGTGTCCTCGGTCGCGTGCACACCTTCGAGTCGCGCTTCGAGCGGTGGCGCCCGCAGCGCAAGGACACCTGGCGCGACAACGGGACCGGGAGCGCAGGCAGCGCGGGCTCCGGAGTCCTCTACGACCTCGGACCGCACCTCGTCGACCAGGCGATCACCCTGTTCGGCCCGGTCCACCGGGTGGCCGCCGACCTCCGTTCGCTGCGCCCCGCGGCACCGGAGAGCGCCGCCGGGCCCGGCCTCCCCATCGATGACGCCTTCCTCACCCTCACCCACCGCGGCGGCACCGTCAGCCGGCTCTGGGCCGGCGCGCTCACCGCCCTGCCCGGCCCGCGGTTCCGCGTCCTCGGCGACGCCGGCGGGTTCACCGTCGCCGGCTTCGACGGCCAGGAGGACCGGCTCGCCGCGGGCGAGCGCCCCGGCGGCCCCGACTGGGGCGTGCAGCCCGAACCCGAGTGGGGCGTGGTCGGGCACGGCCCCGACGTCCACCCGGTGCCCTCGGAGCGCGGCGACTACCCGGCCTTCTACGCGGGCCTGCGCGAGGCCGTCGGCGAGGGCGACCCGCTCCCGGTCGAACTGCACGAAGTGGTGCACGGCCTCGAAGTCATCGAGGCCGCCCTGCTCAGCGCGACCGAGCACCGCGCCATCACGCTGCCTTCGGACCGGGGGACGCCCCCCTGAACCCCCGCACCCCGCGCTTGCCTGCCGAGGATTTCGGAAGGGGGAGTACGCCCGCGCGGCACGCCGCGGTGGCCTGGCTATTCGCTGCAGAACCGCGGGGGCCGGTGCGCCGGCGCTACAACGTGCTGTGAGACGGTTTTCCCCGATACGGAATTGCTCCGGGCGGCACGAAAGCCACGGGAAGCAAGCCCCGCCGAAGACAACCGCAGGCGACCGCGGGTTGCGGGGGGCGCGGGGGGTCGTCACCCCGCCCGGAGGCGGCACTAAGGGTGATCGACGGGTGACGGAAGAGGGCGGACCCCAGGGCCACGCTGCGGGGAGCAGCGGCTACCGCAGGGTCGTGGCGGCGATGACCGCCGCCGGCGTCGCCACCTTCGCCCAGCTCTACGCGGTGCAGGCGCTGCTGCCCGGCCTCGCCGCGGGGTTCGAGGAGACCGCGGCGACCGTCGCGCTCACCGTCTCCTTCGCGACCGGCGGCCTCGCCGCTTTCGTGCTGGTGTGGAGCGGTGCCGCCGACCGCTACGGCCGCGTCGCGGTCATGTCGGCCGCGCTGATCGCCTCCACCGTGCTCGGCCTGGCAGCGCCGTTCGCCCCCGACATCACCGTCCTGATGGTGCTGCGCGCGCTGCAGGGCGCCGCGCTCGGCGGTGTGCCCGCGGTCGCCATGGCCTACCTCGCCGAGGAGATCCACCCGGCGCACCTCGGCCGCGCCGCCGGCGTCTACATCGCCGGCAACAGCGTCGGCGGGATGGCCGGGCGGCTCGTAGCCGGCGCGGTCTCCGACGTGGGCGGCTGGCGGTGGGGCATCGCCGCCGACTCCCTGCTCGCGCTGGTCGCGCTGCTCGTCTTCCTCGCCGCGGTGCCGCCTGCGCGCGGCTTCACGCCCCGGCGCCGCTCCCGCCCATCCGCCGGTGCGGCGGAGTCCGCGGGCAGCGCGGCCGAGCGCCGCGCGGCGCGCCCCGTCGCGCGCCTGGTCCAGGCGGTCCGCGACCCGGGCCTGCTCGCGCTCTACCTGCAGGGCCTCCTGCTGATGGGCGCCTTCGTCACCGTCTACAACTACCTCGGTTTCCGGATGGCGGCGCCGCCGTTCGGGCTGTCCGAGACGCTCGTCGCGTTCCTCTTCGTCGCCTACCTCGCCGGTACGGCCAGCTCCTCGCAGACCGGCCGCGCCATTGAGCGGTGGGGCCGCAGACCGGTCCTGCTCGGCTCGGTGGCGGCGATGGGGATCGGCGCCGCGCTGCTCGCCGCTCCGGCCTTCGCCGCCGTCGCGACCGGCCTGCTGGTCGTCACGTTCTTCTTCTTCGCCGCGCACACCGCCGCCTCGGCATGGGTCGGCTACCGCGCCGCGCCCGCCGTCCGCGCTCAGGCCGCCGGCCTGTACACGCTCGCCTACTACCTGGGCTCCAGCGCACTGGGCTGGGCGGGCGGCCTCGTGTTCGACCGGGCCGGATGGGGCGCGGTGGTCGGCTACGTCTGCGCGCTGTGCGCCGCGGCCGCCGCGATCGCCGCTGCGGGGCTGCGCACCCGCCGCGGATGAGACCCTGTGAGGTGCGGGTCCGCCCGCCCACCCATCCCGGTTCGCCGGCGCCGCCGCCTTCGGATCGACTCGGACGCGCCGCCCGGCGCCGGGTCTGACCGCGGCCGCGGTGCGGGCGCGACGTGCGAAGGAGCGACCACCGTGGCGCAGGTCCTGGTGCTTGCGGACGACCTCACCGGCGCGAACGCCACCGGCGCCCGCTTCGCCCGCGCGGGCTTGCGGGTGGCCTCGGTGCCGCCGGAGCAGGCGGCGGTCGCCGCCGCCGACCACGACGTCGTCGTCGCCAACCTGGACAGCCGCCACCTGCCCGCGGAGCAGGCCGCCGACCTGGTCACCGACGTGGTCGAGGCGGTGTGGCCGGTCGGCCTGGTGGTCAAGCGCACCGACTCCACGCTGCGCGGCAACGTCGGCGCCGAGGTCGAGGCGGCGCTGCGCGCAGTCGGCGAGCGGACCGGTGCGCCGGTGCGGGCGCTGATGGTGCCGGCGCTGCCGTCGGCCGGCCGGGTCACCGCCGAGGGGGTCCAGCTGCTCGACGGCCAGCCGCTGGAGCGCACCGAGGTCGCCGCCGACCCGTTCTGCCCGATGGACACCGGCGACGTGGCGGCGATCCTCGCCCGCCAGACCGACCTTGCAGTGCGCCGCGTGCCGGTCCGGCAGGTCACCCGGGAGCTGCTCACCGCCGACCTGACCGCGGGGAGTGAGCCCGTGGTGCTCTGCGACGCCTTCGACGAGACGCGGATCGAGGACATCGCCGAGGCGGCCGCCGCGGCCTCCCGGGACCGCGGTGCCGTGTGGGTCGCGGTGGACCCCGGACCGGCCGGCGCCGCGCTCGCCGCGGCGCTCCGGCTGCGCGGCCGCGCCGAGGCGCCGGGACCGCTGCTCGCCGTGATGGGCAGCCCGACCGCGGCCACCGCCCGCCAGCTGGAGACGGTGGCCCGGACCGGACCGGTCCGCTATGTCGACGTCGACCCGGTGGTGCTGTGCACGGACGGCGGGAACCATGCCGCAGCCGTGGCCGACGCCCTCGCCGACCGGCTGACCACGGCGGTCTTCCCCGAGTTCGTGGTGGTGCGGCTGAGAAGCCCGCAGCCGGACGGTGCCGGGGAATCCACCGCCGGGCCCGCGGGAGCCCGGCCCGAGGGCACCGCCCCGGCCGCCCTCGACCGGGCGGTGCTCTGGGCGCTGCCCTCCGCGCTCGCCGCGTGCGTGGCCCGCGCGCTCCGCGGTGTGGAGGACCGGGCCGGTGCCCACGCGCTGCCCACCGGCCTCTATCTGACCGGCGGCGACCTGGCCGCGCACCTCCTCGACGAGCTGGGCGTGCGCTCGTTCGCGGTGGCCGGCGAGATCGTGCCGCTCGCGGTGCACGGAGTGCTCGGCGGCGGCCCGCTGGACGGCGTTCCGGCGGTGACCAAGGGGGGCCTGGTCGGCGACGCCACGACCGCGGTCGAGTGCTTCGGCCGCCTCCGCCGCGCCGCGCAGGCCCGCCTCCACCAGGTCGACGCCGAAGTCCCCGAGCACATCGCCCCGGCACCCTTCCGCGCCTAGGCGCGGAAGGGGCTGCCCTGCTGCGCACCGCCCCGGCGCGCCCCGCGCCGCGTCCTCCCGGTCCCGGCGGGAGCGGGCCGCAGCGCGGTCCCCGGTACGGACCTCCGCCCTGCCCGGGGGCGCCGAGACACGACTCACTCCTGCTGCGGAGGCCGGCCCCGGGGCCGCTGGTCTAGGATCGCGGCAATTTATCCGTCGCCGTCTCCCGCTGCGACTGCCGGCGGGAGGGCCTCCGGCACTGAGGAGGACAATGACCCGACTCGACCTGGACACCGTGCGCGCGATGCCGAAGGTCCTGCTCCACGACCACCTGGACGGCGGGCTGCGGCCCGCGACGCTGCTCGCCCTCGCCGCCGAGCAGGGGGCCGCCCTGCCCGCGGACGAGGAGGACCGGCTGGCCGCGTGGTTCTCCGCGCCCGCCGGGCAGGAGGAGCTGCTGGCGCGCACCGAGCGGGTGGTGGACCTGCTGCAGACGGCCCCCGCCCTGGTGCGCGCCGCGGTGGAATGCGTCCAGGACCTCGCCGCCGACGGGGTGGTCTACGCCGAGGTCAAGCTCGCCCCCGAGCAGCACACCCGCGGCGGCCTGTCCGCCGCCGGAGCCGTCGACGCGGTGCTGGAGGGCCTGCGGGTGGGCGCCGCGAAGGCCCGGCTGTTCGGCCGGCCCGTCACCGTGCGGCTGCTGCTCACCGCGCTCCGCCAGGCGGCCGACTCGCACGAGGTCGCCGAGCTCGCAGTGCGCTACCGCGACGACGGCGTGGCGGGCTTCGACATCGGCGGGCCCGAAGCGGGCTACCCGCCCACCCGCCACCTCGCCGCCTGCGAGTACGTCCAGCGCGCGAACTTCAACCTGACGCTGCACGCCGGCGAGGGCTTCGGTCTGGACTCCATCTGGGAGGCCATCCAGTGGTGCGGCGCCGACCGCATCGGCCGCGGCGTCCGCATCGCCGACGACATCGCCCTCGCCGAGGACGGCACCGCCAAGCTCGGCCGGCTCGCCGCGTCGGTGCGGGACAAGCGCATCCCGCTGGAGCTCTGCCCGACCTCCGACGTTGCGGCGGGCGCGGTCCCGTCGCTGCGCGAGCACCCGATCGAGGCGCTGCGGCGGCTGCGCTTCCGGGCCACCGTCAACACCGATGCCCGGCTGCTCAACGCCACCTCGATGACGGCGGAGTTCGACCGGCTCAACGCGGTCTTCGGCTACGGGCACGACACGCTGCGCTGGTTCACGGTGAACGCGATGAAGTCGGCGTTCGTCGGCCACGACGAGCGCCTGGACCTCATCAACCGGGTCATCAAGCCCGGGTACGCGCGGCTCGCCGCGAACCGGGCCGCGGCCCCGTTCCTGCGCGCCGAAGACCCCTGGTGACGCGAGCCCGGCGGGCCGCGCACCGCGGGTGGGACGCCGGGCAGGCAGACGGTCCCCTTACGCACTCCGCCCGCCCGGCGGCCGCTTCCTCCCCCTGCCACAGGGGAGGAGCCGGTGGTGCGGCGCCATGGGGAGCGGCAGCGGACCCTCCCCGGAGCAGGAGGGAGGGCCGCCTCTCCGCGGGGGGCAGCGCGGGGGCGCGGCGCCGCTGGCGCCCCCGGACCAGGGCCCTGGACGCTAAGCGCTCTCCGCGCCGCCCGGGCCGTTCGCTCCGGGGCCGGCGGGCTCGCCCTCCCCGGTGACCTCGGGGACCGCGAACGGCGGTGCACCGCTGCCCTGCAGGCGGTGGCCGCCCCACGGGTTGGTCTCGGTGAGCGTGCCCGCGCCCTCGTACCCGCCCGGCGTGCGCACGAGCACCGCCGTGCATCCGGCGTCGTACTCCGCGGCGACCTCCGGTGCGGCCGCGATCCGGCCGATCCAGCGGTAGTCGCCGGTCAGCGGGTCGAAGTGCCCGGCGATGTGCGCCTCCGCCGCGACCGCGCGCCCGTCGAAGACGAGCGTGACCGGGCCGCGGTACTCCTCTTCGCCGTCGTCGAAGCCGCTCATGCCGCCGCCTCCACGGGGGTGCCGGCCCGCTCCGGCGCGCTGCGGACCCGGTAGTTGTGCGGGTCGAACTTCCGCGTGCGCAGTGCGTACTCGAAGCTGAACCCCGGCCACAGGGTCACGTTCACGCCCTTGTCGTTCAGGTACCAGCTGTCGCAGCCGCCGGTCACCCACACCGAGTTGCGCGTCTTGTGCTGCATCTCGGCCGCGTAGGTGCTCTGCGCCTCGGGCAGTGCGTCGAGCACCGCCGCGCCGGTCCGCGCCGCGTAGCCCAGCGCCGACAGGATGTAGCGCATCTGCGATTCGAGGAAGAACACGTGCGAGGTGTGCCCCGGCCCGGTGTTGGGGCCGGCCATGATGAAGAGGTTCGGGTAGCCGGCGGCGGTGGTGCCGTTCAGCGCTTCCACGTCCTCGCCGTAGCGGTCGTGCAGGGTCGCGCCCTCGGCGTCGTGCACCATCTTCGCGACCGGCATGTCGGTCACGTGGAAGCCGGTGCCGAAGATGATCGTGTCGACTTCGCGCTCGGTGCCGTCGGCCGCCACGATCGACTTCTCGCGCACTTCGGCGACGCCGTCGGTGACCACGTCGACGTTGGGCCGGTCCAGCGCGGGGTAGTAGTCGTTGGACAGCAGCAGCCGCTTGCAGCCCGGCACGAAGTCCGGCACGAGCTTGGCGCGCAGCCCCGGATCCTTGACCTGGCGCCGGATGTGCGCCTTGGCCAGGGCAGCGACGCCCTTCATGATCCCGGGGTACTTCACGAACCCCAGCACGTAGCTCTCCCGGCCCCAGTAGATGTTCTTGCGGAACACCTGCTGCGCGAGCGGCACGTTGTTGAACAGCCAGCTCTCCAGTCGGGTCACCGGCCGGTCGTGCTTGGGGATGATCCACGGCGGGGTGCGCTGGTAGAGGTCGAGCCGGGCGACCTCCTTCTGGATCTGCGGCACGAACTGGATCGCGGACGCGCCGGTGCCGACCACCGCCACGTTGCGCCCGGACAGGTCGTGGTCGTGGTTCCAGCGCGCCGAGTGGAAGACGGTGCCCGCGAAGCGGTCCAGGCCGGGCAACTCGGGGATCGCCGGGTCGGCGAGCGCGCCGCAGGCGCTGATCAGGAACTGGGCGGTGATGGTGCCGCGCTCGGACTCGACCCGCCAGCGGCCGCGGTCGGCCTCCCAGTGGGCGCCGTCCACCGAGTGGTGGAAGCGCACGTGCCGGTAGACGTCCTCCTCCTCGGCCACGCGGCGGAGGTACTCCTGGATCTCCTGCTGCGGCGAGAAGGTGCGGGACCAGCCCGGGTTGAGCCGGAACGACAGCGAGTACAGGTGGGACGGCACGTCGCAGGCGGCGCCGGGGAACGTGTTGTCCCGCCAGGTGCCGCCGACGTCGCCGGCGCGTTCGAGGAGGACCAGGCTCTTCAGGCCGGCGCGCTTGAGGCGGGCGGCCATGCCGATGCCGGAGAAGCCGGTGCCGATGATGGCCACCCGGTAGTGCGGCGTCGTCTCTGCTGGGGTCACCGTGGACGGTCCCTTCGGTGGAGCGGGGTGCGTGCGCACTGCGCCGCGCCCCGAGCGCGGCGGTGCAGGCACTTCCAGGGCGGCGGGGCCGGGCCCGCGGGTCCAGGCGCGTTGTACCCGGGGCCCGGCCGATCAGGGGGCGGGGCGTCAGGCGCCGACCGCGGCGGGTGCGCCGGGGCGGCCGAGCAGGCCGGCGCGGCGCCAGACGTACTTCGCGGGCCCGGCGAGCAGCCCGGCCTTGTCGAACGTGGCCACCACCTTGCGGGCGGCCCACGTCTTGGTGTCGATGTGGTGCGGGTTGCGGCGGGCTGCGCGGGCCGCCTCGCGCGGATCCAGGCCGACCGAGCGGTACACCTCGGGGCTGATCAGGCGGGTCGCCGAGAAGTAGACGACCAGGCCGAGCACGAACCGGCTGTAGGCCTTCACCAGCGGTCCGTGGTTGTCCCAGTCGCGGATGATCTCCTCGCGGGCGTAGCGCATGTGCCGCGCCTCCTCGATCACATGGATCCGGGAGACGGCCTGCACCAGCGGGTCGAGGGTGTCGTCGACCATGGCCTCGCGCTGCAGCTGGTCGAGGATCTCCTCGACGAACAGCGCGCCGGAGAAGGTCAGCGGGCCGTTGGAGATGGCCTTGAACACCCGGCCGAGGTTGTGCGTGATCCAGTCCGGCCGGTAGGCCCGGCCGGCCAGCTTCTCGGTCATCTTGCCGAACATCACCGAGTGCCGGCACTCGTCGGCGATCTCGGTGTAGGCGTACTGGATGTGCTTGCTGGTGGGGTCGCGGTCGTAGGCGTGCCGGACCAGCATCTGCATCAGGATCGTCTCGAACCAGAGCCCGATGGAGGCGATGCTGGCCACCTCGTGCCGGCTGAGCTCCTTGCGCTGGTCCTCGGTGAGCCGGTCCCAGAGCTCGGTGCCGTACAGCGAGATGCGCTCCGGACGGAGCGCGTACCGGTCCATGGCGACCGGCGCGTCCCAGTCGATCTCGATCAGCGGGTCGTAGGAGGCTTTCGCCGAGGAGCGGAGCAGCCGCTTGGCGATGTCCTCGCGGTTGGTGACGGACGGCTTGGCTGCCTGGGTCTGCACGGTCATCGCGGGTCTCCTTCGGGGGTGCTGCGGACGTGCGAGCGCTCGGCCGGGAGGGGGGTCAGGGGCGGGGGCCGCCGGTGCCGCCGGCGGACGGAGCGAGCGCGGGGGCGCCGTGGCGCTCCCGCAGCCCGCGGGTGATCGGCCCGCCGGCGAGCTCGCCGGTGCGGACCAGTTCGGCGATCTCGATCGCGGCGATGCGGTCGATCAGGCCGGGAGCGTGCCGGGTGAGCCGGAGGGCGGCGGTGCCGACGGCGGTGGAGGCCAGGTCGCGTGCAGGGGTCCCGGCGGCCGCGGCGCGCAGCACGGTGAGCACCGTGTCGCGCACCTGCTCGGCGGGGACCAGGCCGTCCAGTGAGACGCCCGCCGCGCGGGAGGCGTCGTGGATCGGGGTGTCCACGTAGCCGGGGTAGACGGTGGTGACGCCGATGTGCGTGCCGTACTCGGTCCGCAGCGTGTCGGCGTAGGCGGTGAGCGCCCGCTTGGACACCGCGTAGGCGCCCGCGAACGGCACCGAGAGCCCGGCGAGCAGGGACGCGGTGACGATGACCCGGCCGCGGGCCTCCAGCAGAGCCGGCAGTGCCGCGGCGGTGACCCGCCAGGTCCCCAGGACGTTCACGTCGAAGGCGTCGGCGGCCGCGGAGTCGCCGGAGCCCGCCGGCCCGGGCATGGAGCCGATGTCGGTGGCCGGGCCCACGCCCGCGAAGTGGATCAGCCGGTCGAGCCCGCCGAGCCGCTCGACGGCTTCGCCCACCGCGCCGCGGACCGACTCCGGGTCGGCCACGTCGCAGGTGAGGACCGCGCCGTCGGGGCCGCCCGGTTTGCGGTCCAGCCCGGCGGCGTGCGCGCCGAGGCGCCGCAGCAGGAGCATCGCGGCACCGCCGAAGGCGCCGGATGCGCCGGTCACCAGGACACGGCTGCCGCGCAGGTCCGTGAGGGGCGCTCGACGCATATGTGATCTCCTCCACATGTCTTTCCAGAACGTTACAACGGCCATTGTCACGATGCAATAGGGCCGTTGCCGCGTGCAGCGGAGCGGGCACCCAGGGGAGCGCCGGTGCGGCGCAGCGCAGCGGAGGACTCCCGGCAGTCGAGATGTTCCCGCGCAGTCCCTAGGCTGAGCCCATGGCCGAATACCGCATCGACGAGCTGGCGCGCCGTGCCGACACCACCGTGCGCAACGTGCGCGTCTACCAGGACCGCGGGCTCCTCTCCCCGCCGCGGCGGGAAGGGCGGGTGGGCATCTACACCGAAGCGCACCTGGCCCGGTTGAAGCTCATCGCGCAGCTGCTCTCCCGGGGGTACACCTTCGCCAACATCAGCGAGCTGGTCTCGGTCTGGGAGCGCGGCGGCGACCTCAACGACGTGCTCGGGTTCGAGTCGGCGGTGGGCGACCCGTGGAGCGACGAGATCCCCGGGCACGCCACCCGGGCCGAGCTGGCCGAGCTCTTCGGCAGCGAGGTCACCGACGCCAACATCCAGCGCTCGATCGAGTTCGGCCTGCTGGAGGAGGACGGCGACCGCTTCCGGGTGCCGAGCCCGCGGCTGCTGCACGCCGGCGCTGAGCTCGTCGCCGCCGGCATGTCGCTGCCCGCAGTGCTCGACATCGCCGAGCGGCTCGGCGGGCACATCGACCCGGCGGCCGAGGAGCTTGTCCGCGACGTCGCCGACCACATCCTCGAAGCGCATGCCCCGGACGGTGTGCTCGCCGGAACCGATATAGGAGAGGCGGCCGACCTGATCCGCCGGCTGCGGCCGCTGGCCCAGACCGCGGTCGACGCGCTGCTCGCCCGCGCGATGGCCCGCCACCTGCAGGACGTCCTGGGCGAGCACTTCTCGGAGATGATGGAGATCGTCACCTCCGGCAAGGCCGAGACCGCCTGAGCGGCGCCCGGCTCCCGGCGCGGCGCGCCGCGCGCGGTGCCGTGCCGCACGCCTGCCCGCTGGCACGGCCCGTCCGCGCCGGCGCACCGCGGCGGCCGCGGACGGTGCCACCGCCGCCCCGCCGCGGTCAGGGCACCCGGCACAGCTCTGCCAGGAGTCCGGCCGTCTCCTCCGGACGCTCCAGGGGGACCATGTGCCCCGCTCCCTGCGCCGTATGGACACGCGCATGCGGCAGCTCCGCCGCCAGTGCGCGCAGGTGCCGCTCGGGAACCACCGGGTCGTGCTCCCCGGCCAGCAGCACGGCCGGTACCGCGGCCAGCGCGCCCAGCCGACCCCGCACGTCGTGCCCCGACATCGCCGCGTGCGCCTCGCCGACCGTCTGCGCCTGCGCGGTGTGCAGCTGCGCCGCGACGGCCGCGACGTCGGTGTCCTGCGCCTCCGGGCCGAACAGGGCCCGCCGCACCGCCGCCCGGTAGGCGCGCAGGTGCGGCGGTAGGCGGGTGTGCACCGCATCCGCCGGCCCGGCGAGGCCGCGCAGGACCGCCATCCCCGTCCTGACCGCGGCTCCCGCCGCGCGCTCCGCCGGCGCGAAGCCCGCCGCGGACGTGTCCAGGGCGGTCGCCGAACCGCAGGCCAGCAGCACCCCGCCGACCCTGCCGCCGCCCCCCGGCTGCCCGGCGAACAGCTCCGGCCGCTCCGCGGCCAGCGCCGCCACCGCCATGGCGCCCAGCGAATGGCCGGCCAGGACCAGCCGCCCGCTGCCGCCCTCCTCCTGCGCCACCAGCGCTGTGTCCGCGGCGAGCTGCGCCATAGTCAGCGGCGCTGTGCCGCGGGTCGACGCGCCGTGGCCGCGGTGGTCCCAGCGCACCACCCGCACCGCGCCGCCGCCGGCGGCGGCGAGCAGCGAGGCGACGGCCGACCAGGTGTCGGAGGTCAGCGCCCAGCCGTGGGCCAGCAGGGCGGTGGCCGGCGCGTCCCGCGGTCCGCGGGTTCGGACGCGCAGTTCGGCGCCGTCGGGCGTGGTGAGGGCGGTCGTACGGTCGGCGGTATGGCGCAGGTGCGTCATCGGCGGTTCCTCGGGTCGGGGGCGGGGCCGAGGCGGGCGGGGCGCGGCTAGTCCTCCCCGGCCCCGGGCTCGGCGCCGGCGGCGGCAGCGGCGCTGGCGCCGTCCGGGCCGGCGGGGGAGATCGTCAGCGGCCGGCCGAACCGCAGCTCCGCGAAGGCGCCCGCGGGCACGGCCGGCTCCTTCGGGTAGACGGGCGCGACGCGGGCATAGCCGGCGCCCGGTTCCGGGCGCGGATCGGCATCGCCCTTGTTGGGCCACAGCGCCATGGCACGCTCGGCCTGGGCGGTGATCGTCAGCGAGGGGTTCACGCCCAGGTTGGCCGAGACCGCCGAGCCGTCCACCACGCTGATGCCGGGGTGGCCGTACAGCCGGTGGTAGGGGTCGACGACGCCGTCGCCGGCCGACGCGCCGATCGGGCAGCCGCCCAGGAAGTGGGCGGTCAGCGGGATGTTGAGGACTTCGCCGACGTTGCCGCCGGGGAAGCCGTCGATCCGGTCGGCCAGCCGCTCCATCGCGTCCTGGCCCTGCGGGATCCATGTCGGGTTCGGCTCGCCGTGGCCCTGCCGGCTGGTCAGCACCTGGCGGCCCAGCACCCCCCTCTTCAGCGAGGTGGTCAGCGAGTTGTCCAGCGACTGCATGACCAGCCCGATGATCGCCCGCTCGGAGAACCGCCGTACCGAAAGGCTCCGCGCGAACAGGTAGGGGTGGCGCGCCGCAGTGCCGAGGAACCGCAGCCAGCGCGGGATTCTGCCGCCGCCGGGCACCTGCAGCGTCGACAGCAGGCCCATCGCGTTGGAGCCCTTGCCGTAGCGGACCGGCTCGATGTGGGTGTGCGCGTCGGGGTGGATCGAGGACGTGATGGCGACGCCCTGGGAGAAGTCCTCCGGCGGGTCGAGGTGCCGGGTCATCGCGCCGCCCAGCGACTCGGAGTTGGTCCGGGTCAACGTGCCCAGCTGCGCCGACAGCCGCGGCAGGCGGCCCTGGTCGCGCATCCGGTGCAGCAGGTTCTGCGTGCCCCACGCGCCGGCCGCCACCACGACGTGCTGAGCGGTGAACGTGCGCGCGTTGGCGCGGGTGCGGCGCTTGCCGGTGGCGAGCGTGTCCACGGCGTAGCCGCCGCCGGGCAGCTCGCGGATCCGCTCGACGGTGGTCATCGGGTGGATGGCGGCGCCGCCGCGCTCGGCGAAGTAGAGGTAGTTCTCCAGCAGGGTGTTCTTCGCTCCGTGCCGGCAGCCGGTCATGCACTCCCCGCACTCGGTGCAGGACCGCCGGCGCGGGCCGGCGCCGCCGAAGTAGGGGTCGCCGACCTCGGTGCCGGGAGCGACGTCGGGGGCGGCGCTGCCGCCGCCGGCGTCCCCGCCGTCGCCGAAGAAGACCCCGACCGGGGCCAAGTGGAAGCTCCCGCCCACGCCCATGTCCTCGGCCACCGCCTTCAGGTGCGTGTCGGAGGGCGTCATCGTGGGGTTGGTCCGCACCCCCAGCATGCGCTTGGCCTGGTCGTAGTAGGGCGCCAGCTCGGCCCGCCAGTCGGTGATCCCGCGCCACTGCGGGTCGGCGTAGAAGTCGTCCAGCGGCTCGTAGAGCGTGTTGGCGTAGTTCAGCGAGCCGCCGCCGACGCCGGCGCCGGCCAGGATCATCACGTCGCGCAGCACGTGGATCCGCTGGATGCCGTAGCAGCCCAGCTGGGGGGCCCAGAGGAACTGCTTCAGGTCCCACGAGGTCGCGGGCAGGGTCTCCGGGGTATGCCGCTGGCCGGCCTCCAGGACGGCCACGCGGTAGCCCTTCTCGGTGAGGCGCAGCGCGCTGACCGCGCCGCCGAACCCGGAGCCGATGACGACGACGTCGGCTCCGGACTCACTGCCGGCGGGGCCGCCCGGGCCGGCGGCGTGCGCGGATCCTCCGGCGGCGGAGGGAGGGGTCTGGGAGGGCACGGGGCACCTTTCCTGGGCTCGGGGGCGGCGCCCGCCCGGTGCCGGTCTTCATCGCGGCGCCAGGGCGGAGCGAACACTTGGAAACGTGACATTAACTATTGTAATGTTCCTCACCTACCCCCGAGTAGGCGTGAGTCATGTAACACGCGAGGTGGTGTTCAGCGCAAGGCCCTTCACCCTGCGGACCGCCCGCGGATGCGGGCGGGCGAGAGATTCAGGAGAACCCCCCTTATGCCTGACGAGCCGATCGATGCGAATCCGGTAGATCCCCCCACTCCCAGCGGCGGCACCCGCTGGCGCACCTTCGGGCTCGCCGTGCTGCCCGGCCTGGGCGCCGCCGCCATCCTCGGCCTGATGACGACGCAGGGGCTGCTCGCGGCCTCGTTCGCGGTCTCCGGCGACAACTTCAAGCTCTCCGCCTCCCAGCTGGAAGGGGAGGGCTTCACCCAGTACGGCGACGTCGCGACTTCGGTGGACGACTCCTCCCGGCCGGTGGGGCTGTCCACCGTGGACAGCGCCGAGATCACCGACATGTGCATGTCGGCACTGCTGCCGCTGCCGATCGGCGAAGCGACCCTGCTGATCGGCGCCGGCGGCGGCGAGACCCCCGTCGAAGGAAGCAACCTCACCCTCGACATCGAGCAGCTCGAAGGAAACGCGAGCTTCTCCAACATCGAGATCGGCCGCGACGCCAGCACCCTGGACAAGGCCGAGGGCGGCTCCGGGCCGGCCGGCGGCTTCGGACTGCAGGCCGACACCATCTCGGTGGCGGACCCCGAGATCACCTCGTGGGCGGTCAACGCCGGCAGCCTCAAGCTCAGCGGCCTCAGCCTCGCGCTGAAGCCCGGCAACCACGAGTGCTTCTAGAGCCCATGCCCGAACCGACGCCCGAACCGACGGCGCGGCCGCGCGGCCCGCTGCGCGCCTTCCGCGACTGGCGCAGGACCCGGCCCTTCTGGGGCGGAGCCCTGCTCGCCGCGGCCGGCGTGGAGCTCATGGCCGCGCCTGCCGCGGTGGACCTGATCCTCCCGCTCAACCTGGTCATCTACGCCGGGGTCGCGGGCATCTCGCTGTACCTGATCGGCCTGCTGCTGATCGCACTCGGCGTCCTGGTGTGGCTCCAGCCGCAGCAGCGCGCCTTCTACGCGGTCGTCGGCACGCTGCTGTCGGTGGCGTCGTTCGTCACCGCCAACTTCGGCGGTTTCGTCATCGGCATGCTGCTCGGCATCGTCGGCGGCGCCCTCGTCTTCTCCTGGCGGCCCGAGCGCCCGCCGCGGCGGAGCAGGGGCGGGGGGCCCGAGCCGGCGGATCCGGACGAGGCCGCGGACTCCGGTGGTGCTGAGGACGGCGCCGCCGAGGCCCGGTCCGGTGCGATCGTGCGCCGCGCCGAACGGCCGCCGGAGGAGTCCGGCTCCGGCCCAGCCGGCGGCGGGGCCGCCTCCGGGGAGGCATCCGGCCGCGGTCCCGACGCGGGCGGGGAGCACCGCAGGCTGCACGGGTGGGCCGCCGCGCCGCTGGCGCTCGCGCTGGCCCTGCCCGCCGCCGCTCCCGCTGACATCCGGTGGCCGTGGGACGACTGGTTCGGCGGCGGAGACGGCGGGGAGTCGGCCCCGGCCGACCCGGAGTCGCCCTCGCCGTCACCATCCCCGTCGCCGTCGCCCAGCGAGCCCGGCGAGGGCACGCCGCCCGCAGAGGAGCCGGGAGGCGGCTCCGGCGGAGACGGCGGCGAGGAGGAAGAGGAATCGGAGGCGGCGCCGGAGCCGGAAGGCGACGGCGACCCCGCCGACTGCGAGGTCCGCACGGGCGCGGAGTCCGCAGCAGAGACCGAGGAGGAGTTCCTCGCCGCCGTGGAGGCGTGCGAGGCGGCCCGCGAGGCCGGTACCGCCCCTCAGGCTCCGCTCGCCGACGGCGCCGGGCCCTTCACCGCCTCCGACGCCGAGTCCGGCCTGACCGCGGACTCGATGACGATGTACGGTGCGCAGTTCGGCGGCGTCGTGGAGTATCCCACCAGCTCGGGCACCGAGCGCTACCTGCAGATCCGGATGGACGAGGGCGCCGTCACCGGCGGCGAGCTGTGGTGGATGCACAACGGCAGCCGCGCGTCCCTGGGGCTGCCGGAGATGGACCTGGCGGGCGCTGACGGCGGGCAGCTGGTGCTGCACGTCCAGGAGCTGACCATCACCATCCTCGGCATCAGCATCACCTTCACCCCCGACTTCCCGCCGCCGCTGCTGCCGTCCCTCATCCCGATCCCCAACGTGGAGGTCACCCGCCCGGTCGCCGACGCCGGACACCTGGCCGTGGACGGCCTCGACCTGCGTGCGAGCAGTTAGGGCCTGTGGGGCGGGTGGCGTTCGTCGCGAGCGGTGTCGGCGGTGCTCCCGCCGCACGGCCGGCGAGGGAGTCAGGGCGGGTTTCCCTGTCGAGGAGAGGAGAACGCCGCGAGGGGCTGGCCGGTGGTCGTCGGCGGCCGGTGGCCGCTCGGCCGGAGCGCCGGTCAGCCTGTTCGGAACCGCGGTGTCGGGCGCGTAGGTGCGGCGGCAGGCCCGCGTCGAGTCCTTCGGCGGTGCGGGCGTCGCGGTGTTCCGGGCCGGGCTGGTTCTCCGGCATCCGGATGATCGCTGTGCTGCGCTGGTGCAGCCAGGACGGGGACGGGAACCCTCCCGGGCCCGTCTGGGCGTGCTGGGCGGATGAGCAGATGTCCCAGGGGTGCGTGCGACGGGTGGACCTGGCGACACCGCTCGCGGCACACGCCGTGACGCGCAGTCGGCGGTGGCGGGCGGGCACCCCTGCTGCTCCCGCCACCGGACGCGCGCCGCCGCACCCCCAGGCGCGAACCGGCCGCGGCTCCCGCAGGGGACCGCGGCCGGACCGCTGCCGCGTGGGCCGGTCAGCGGCTCCGCGCGGTCCTCGGGCGGGTCAGAGCAGTGCCTCCTGCTCCTGGTCCGCCGCCTGCGCCTGCGGCAGGAGCCGGCTCGGCGCGCCGACGTAGGAGACGTAGAGCGCGTCCCGGGCGCGGGTGCACGCCACGAAGAGCAGGTTGCGCTCGTGCTGGTGGATCTGCTCCAGAGCCACCGGGTCGCCCTCGGCGGCGTCCAGAGCGGCCCGCGGCGGCAGCAGCGGCTCGCTGACGCCGACCACCGCGACGCAGCGGAACTCCTGCCCCTTCAACCGGTGCAGGGTGCCCACCCGCACCGACGCCGGTGCGTCCGGGGCGTCGACCGCGGCCGTGGGGATGCCGCGCGCCTGAAGCTCCTTGGCTGCGGCGCGCGCCACCCACTGGTTGCGGCCGGCGACGGCCACGGCCGAGGGCGCTACCCCCGCCTCCAGCCACACCCGCACCCATTCGCCCAGCGCCGCGCGCTCCTCAGCGCGGTCGCGGCAGCCGCGCAGCACCGGCTCCGGCCCGTGCAGCAGCGACCGGTAGCCGGCCAGTGTGTCGGCGTCGTCGTCGAGCCCGACCGCGGAGCCGCGGCCGAGGATCGGCACCGCCCAGTCGAGGATCTCCTGGCTCACCCGGTAGCTGATCCGCAGCCGGTGGCCGCGGCCGCGCACGTTGATACCGAGCGAGGCGAGCGAGACGCGGTTGTCGGAGATCCGCTGGTGCGGATCGCCCACGATGAACAGGTCGTCCGGGCCTTCCGGGACGGCGGCCCGCAGCATCCGCCACTGTGCGGGGTGCAGGTCCTGGGCCTCGTCGACGATGATGTGCCGATAGCGGGTGCCGGTGCGCCGCAGGTGTCCGGCGGCGGCCTCGGCGATCTGCGGGAACGACCAGGCGCCGTCGGCGCGCAGGTCGGCGGTGTAGCGCTGGACCGCATCCCACACGTGCGCGCGGTGCTCGGGCGCGAGGTGCAGCAGGCGCCCGCTGCGCTCGCAGCGGATGTAGTCGGCGGCGCGGGTGAAGCCCCGCGCCAGGATGACCTGCTCCCACTCGTCCACCAGGAACCGGCCCGAGTACGGCAGGCCGTCGGCTGCGGCAGCCGTCCGCCAGCGCTCCGCGAGCGCGTCCGAGCCCAGCGGCTCGGGGACCAGGCCGGAGTGCTCGTGCACGATGCTGCGCGCCAGGCTGTCGATGGTCGACACCTGCACGCGGGCGCGCACGCCGGCATCGGGCAGCAGCCGGTCGAGGTGGCCGGAGAGCGTCTGGGCGAGGAGCCGGTTGTAGGTGGCCAGCAGGACGGGCGGGCGCACCTCGCCCGGGTTGGCGGCGGCGTCGCGCGCCGCGAGGTGCGCGGCGCGGTGCAGCGCCAGCACCGTCTTCCCGGTACCGGGCCCTCCGGTGACCTGCGCCGATCCGCGGAACCGCGCGTCGACGATGCGGTGCTGGTTGGGGTGCAGGGTGATCTGCCATTCGTCGAAGGACCGGCCGAGCTGCGCCGACAGCTCGTCCGGGCCGCTGATCCGCGGCGCGGTGGCGCCGGTCGCCTGGGCCGGGACCAGCTCCGCCGCCGGGGCCGGCGGGAGGCCGGTGTGGTCGCGGGCCAGCGCGAGCGCGTCGTCGCTGGTCCGGAGGGCGTCCAGGAGGCGGGCGCCGTCCGCGGCGGGCACCACGACACCGGCCCACTCCGGACCGATGCGCAGCAGCCGGATGCGCGGGTCGGGGGCGCCGGGTACGGCTTCCAAGCGGTCCTCGGCGCCGCCCATGAACGCCTCGACCACGGTGAGCACCGCGCTGCGCATGCTGGGGCCGAGGCGGGAGAAGTCGGAGAGGAAGTTCGGGGAGATCGCGGTCTTGGGCACGTCCTGGCTGGGCACGTCCAGCTGTCCTCCGTCGCCTGCGAGGGGGGCGCGGCCGGCCGGAACACATCCAGAAATGCGGGCCGACCTGCGCTTTTGTCAATAACGTCATGCTCGGCGCGGAATTTGGGCAAACGCCGCAGAGTGCGGGTGGGCGAAGATATTCCGGCGGGTTTCGCGGCCTGTAGTCTGTGCAGCTCAAAGGGTGTTTTTCGGGGATGTTTTCGAATGCGCGGGGAAGGTTTTCCGCCGGGTTCCGCGGCGGGCTCCGCGACCTGCGGTTCCGTGCGGTGGCCAGGTGTCCGGAAAGCATGATCTGAACAGTCCGAATCAGGGTCAACCGGGGCGCCGGTGGCTGCTTCGCCGCAGTTGGCGGAGTAGACGGCGAGGGGCGTCCGAGCGGTGGCCGGGGCTCGATATCGGACCGGCAGGGCGGGGGAGGGCCCGCCGGCCGCTGGAGCGCCCGGCGGGCGATCGGCGTGCGGAGCAGCACTCCGGGGCCGGTGCGGTGCGGTGCCGAGGTTCGGACACACTGGAGGGGACCCGTCACCCTCTCCCCGGGAGCACCCGTGCCAACACCGTCCCCGCAGGCCGCGGCCGAAGCCGCTCCGAGCGCCGCCGCCCCGTCCCGCTTCGCGGCGCGCACCCTGACCGCGTTCCGTGCGATCGCCGCGTTCGAGGCGTTCACCTGGGCCGGGCTCCTGGTCGGCATGTTCTTCAAGTACGGAGCGGCCGGCAACGAGATCGGCGTGCAGGTCTTCGGCCCGCTGCACGGTGCGGCGTTCGTCGTCTACGGGGCGGTGGCGCTGCTGGCCTGGCGCGTGCACCGCTGGTCGCTGTGGACGGGCCTGATCGGGCTCGCGGCGAGTGTGCCGCCGTTCGGTACGGTCCTGTTCGAGCGCGTGGCCGGCGCCCGCGGGCACCTCGAACCGCACCGGTCCGGCCGCTGACCGGGCGCCCCGGCGGTGCGGGAGGCCCGTCCCGGCCGCGGAAGCGCGCGCGGAGGGAAACGGTGCAACCGGTATGATCCAGGGCACAGCGCTCCGCGGTTGCGCCGGGCGCGCCGGAGGAAGGCGGTCGATGTGCCGGGTGAGGAGCCGCAGTCGCGGATGGGGGTCGGGGACGCCCGCGAGCGGGCCGCCGAGGCGCTGCGGGACGCCGCGGCCGGGAGCAGACGTCTGACGAAGAGGTGGTCGAAGGTGCCGCGCGAAGAGCCGGGGTCCCAGATGCGCGCGGGCGACGCTGACCGCGAGCGGGTCGCCGAAGTGCTGCGGGAGGCGGCCGCCACGGGCCGGATCACCCTCGACGAGCTCGACGAGCGGCTGACGGCGGTGTTCGCCGCCCGCACCTACGGCGACCTCGAGCCGCTCACCGCCGACCTCCCGGAGAGCACCGCGGCCGGCGCGGAGCCGGCGGTACCTGCGGCGCGGGGCCGGGAGCCGCTCGAGCTCAAGGCCACCGCGGGCACCCTCACCCGCAAGGGCACCTGGGACGCTCCGGCGCAGATCTCGGTGGCCAACCCGATGGGCAGCACCCTGCTCGACTTCCGGTCGGCCCGCCTCGCCGCGGCGACGACGTCGATCGACATCGGTGCCTCCTGGGGCGAGGTGCGGGTGGTGCTTCCCGAGGGCGCCTCCGCCGAGATCGCGGTCGACTCGTCCTGGTTCGGCTCGGTGGACAGCCGTGTTCCGGACCGGCCGGCCCCGCCCGCGCCGCACTTCATCATCCGCGGCACGGCCAAGGGCGGCTCCGTCCAGGTCCGCTACGCCAGCCGCATCCAGCAGATGCTCGGCTTCTCCGGCTGATCCCCGGCACGGTCCCCGCCCCGGAGCCTGCCGCTCTTCCGCGCGTTGCGGATCCAGCGGCTGGAGCCGGTCCCGGGCAACCGCGGGCAGCCCGCTCTCTCCGGCCGCGCGGCCGCCGCAGGGCCTTCGGCAGACGGCGGCCCGGCAGGCCCGGCAGGGCTGCGCGGCCTTCGTGCGTCCGCGCGCAGGCGGAGGACCACCGCCCGCCGGGGCTCCTCCCCGTCTCCGTATCGGGGGGCGGTCTGCTGCGGCCGCCCGCGGGGGCGGCTGCGGGCGCACCCCCGCGGCGCGCGTGCGGCCGGCCGCCGGCACCGGTCCAGTGCAGATGCGCCCACGGGCGGCGGGCGCCCCGGCTCCGGTTGCGCCGGGCCCCGCCGTCCGGC
>NZ_BAAGXT010000047.1:0-45674 GCF_054779695.1 Nocardiopsis coralliicola
CTGCGCGGGCGGGCAGTGCAGGCGGGCGGCTCCTGCGGCGCGGCAGTGCCGGCCGGCACGGCCCGGGAGGCCGCGTCCGGGCCGGTGCCCAGCGCAGCGCGGGCGCGGCCTGGCGCGGATGCGGCACCGTGCGGAAGGGTAGGAGCCGGGCGGCGGAGGTGCCGCCGGGAGCAGCGACCGCGGCGGCGCAGCCGCCGGACGAGAGCGAGGGACCATGGCCTGGACGTGGCGCTACGAGAGCGAGAGCGGCGAGGTCCTCAGCGTCGACACGCCTTCGGCCGAAGAGTTTCCGTCCCGCGGCGACGCCGAGAGCTGGCTCGGTGAGGAATGGCGGGCCCTGGCCGAGGCCGGGGTGGAGCGCGCCGCCCTCCTCGAGGACGGCCAGACCCAGTACACGATGCGCCTCGCCGAGGACGGCTGAGGGCCGGGCGGTGCACTGGCCGCTGCCGGCCCTGACCGAAAGGACGGCGCGCGGCACCGGGTGTCCGGTGCCGCGCGCCGTCTTCGTGCGGATTCGTGCGGATTCGGGTGGGGGAGGCGTGTCCCGACCGGTGCGGTGTGCGGCGGCCGAGCGGCCGCACACCGGGGGATCAGGCCGGCGGCGGGACGGGCTGGCCCGGCTTGAGCCGCGGCTTGGGCAGGCGCAGGCGGCGGATCTGCAGCTGCCGGGTCGCCGCGTACATCCCGATGCCGCGCAGGCGGTCGTCGTTCGGGAAGTGCTCGCGGGTGTACTTCTTCACCCGGCGCGCGACCAGGACGCCCTCGATGATGATGGTCGCCATCATCACCGGCCACCCGATGTAGGTGATGGCGGCCTGGACCTGCAGCGGCGCGGCGATCAGCAGCACGATGATGAGCAGCGAGAAGTACAGGAAGAACTCGCTGAGGCTGCGCCGGGAGTCGACCATGTCGCGCGCATAGGCGCGCGCGGGCCCGTAGTCCTGGGGGCGGAAGTAGCGCTCCTGGCCCTTCGGAGCGCCGGACTTGGACGCCGCGCGCTTCTGGTCGCGGTCGCGGCGCTCGCGGAACTCCCGGTAGGCCTCCTTGCGGCTCTGCGGCGCGTTCAGCGGCCGCCGCAGGTCGGCCTGGCTCTGGCTGCGCTTCGGGGTCGGAACGCCCTTCTTGGGGGTATATCCCTTGTCCTGAGGGGCTTCAGTATCGTTGCCGGCAGGGGCGGCTGCGGCCGTCCCTTCTGATGCGGATGCGGAGCGACGTCGGAACACATCCTTCAGACTAGCCGTTCTCCGCTTCATAGCGACCGCTCGCCAGAGCGCGTAGGGTTGGTTGACAGCGCCCGCCGGGAACAGCCGATGTACGGACCGAGAAGGGGACGGCCACGCCGATGAGCGTGTTTCAGCGACTTTCCATGTTGTTCAAATCCAAGGCGAACCGCGCCTTGGACTCGGTCGAGGATCCGCGCGAAACCCTCGACTACTCGTACCAGAAGCAGCTGGAGCTGCTGCAGAAAGTGCGGCGGGGCGTGGCCGACGTAGCCACCTCGCGCAAGCGGGTCGAACTGCAGATCCAGCAGCTCGAGCAGCAGTCCGGAAAGCTCGAGACGCAGAGCCGTGCGGCGCTGCAGCAGAACCGCGAGGACCTTGCGCGCGAGGCGCTGACCCGCCGGTCCGGCCTGCAGTCCCAGATCGACGGCCTCAAGCAGCAGCACGAGCAGCTCCAGGGCGAGGAGCAGAAGCTCACCCTCGCCGCGCAGCGGCTCCAGGCCAAGGTCGACTCCTTCCGCACGCGCAAGGAGACCATCAAGGCCACCTACACCGCCGCCCAGGCGCAGACGCAGATCAGCGAGGCGTTCTCCGGAATCTCCGAGGAGATGGGCGACGTCGGCATGGCCGTGCAGCGTGCCGAGGACAAGACCGCCGAGATGCAGGCGCGCGCCGGCGCGGTGGACGAGCTGCTCGCGTCCGGAGCCCTGGACGACGTCTCCGGCAGCTCCAAGGACGACATCCAGTCCGAGCTGGACCGGATGGCCTCCACCAGCGGTGTCGAGCTCGAACTGGAGCAGATGAAGCAGGAGCTCGGCCAGGGCTCCGGCAACTCCGCCCCGCAGATCGAAGGCGGGGCGCAGCCCCGCCCGCAGGGGGAGGGAGCATGATCGTGCGGATCATGGGCGAGGGGCAGATCGACCTGAGCGACGCCGACCTCGAACTGCTCAACTCCGCCGACCGCACGCTGGAGGAGGCCCTCGCCTCCGGCAGCGAGGACACGTTCCGCACGGCGCTGCACGAGCTGCTCGCCGCGGTCCGCGAGCACGGCCGGGCGCTCCCACTCGACTCGCTGGAGCCGTCGCAGTTCATCCTGCCGCACGAGGACGCCACGATGGAGGAGGTCCGGGCGATGCTCGGCGACGAGGGGCTGATCCCCGACGTCACCTGAGACTCCGCCCACCGCGCCGTTCCCGGTGGCGCGCCGGCCGCACGGCCGGCACCGGTGAGGCCGACCGCCCCCCGCAGCAGCGGGGGGCGGTCGACGCTTTTCCGGGGGTGCTGCGGCGGGTCCGCCGGAACGCCGGCGGGTGGCGCACCGTCCGACCACCGGTTTCGGTCCCTAGACTGGGGCCTGCGGGGAGCAAGCGGACAATTCCGCCTCCCCTGGCGGCGCCGGCCGCTCGGCCGCGCCAAGGCAGGACCTACCGACGCGAAGGCGGGGCGCTGTGGCTGGCTCGAAGTTCATCCCGGACCGCGGACTGACGCGGCGCATGGTGGTGACCATGGCGCTGCTGGCGCTCGTCTACGTGGTCTTCATCGCGGCCCTGATCGTGGTCGGCCTGCCCTGGCCGCTGGTCGTGCTGATCGTCGTGGGCTTCGCCCTCTTCCAGTGGTTCACCTCCGACAAGCTCGCCATGTACGCGATGGGCGCGCGCGAGGTCACCCCGGAGCAGGCCCCCGAGCTGCACGCGGTCGTCGACCGGCTGTGCGCCATGGCCGACATGCCCAAGCCGAAGGTGGCCATCGCCCAGACCGACGTGCCCAACGCCTTCGCCACCGGCCACAACGAGAAGAACGCCGTCGTGTGCGCCACCACCGGCATCCTCCGCCGGCTCTCCCCGGCCGAGCTGGAGGCGGTGCTCGCGCACGAGCTGTCGCACGTGGCCCACCGCGACGTCATGGTGATGACCATCGCCGGCTTCCTCGGCATCGTGGCCGGCTTCCTCACCCAGATGGGCCTGCGCTTCGCCGCGTTCGGCGGAGGCGGCAACCGCAACGGCAACGGCCCCTCGCCGGCCGTCGTCGCACTGCTCGTCGTCCTGGTCAGCGCCATCGTGTGGGCGCTGAGCTTCCTGCTGACCCGGGCCCTGTCGCGCTACCGCGAGCTGGCCGCCGACCGCGCCGCGGCCTACCTCACCGGCCGCCCCTCCGAGCTCAGCAGCGCGCTCACCAAGATCACCGGCGACATGGCCCGCATCCCCAGCCGCGACCTGCGCCAGGCCGAGCCGTTCAACGCCTTCTTCTTCACCCCGGCCTTCTCCAAGAGCGGCTTCAACATGGGCCAGCTGATCGCCACCCACCCTCCCGTCGAGCGCCGCCTGGAGCAGCTCTCCGACATCTCCCGCCAGCTCGGCAGCGGGGCGTGACCGCCGCCCGCCGGGGACTGCGCCCGCGGGGCGCCGGGAGAGCACCGACCGCCCCGCTTCCAGTGAAGGAGCCGCCCGCATGAGTTTCCTCCGCGCCCTGCTCGGCCGGTCCAAGCCGGTCCAGCCCGACCTCGACGCGCTGTTCGGCCTGCCCTCGGCCGCCGTCACGCTGGAGGCCACCGCCGGGTTCCGCCCGACCGGCACCGGCTCGGTGGCGTTCCGCGCCGCGGAGGGCCGCGCCTTCGCCGACCTGCAGCGGGAGACCACCGAGCTGCTCGACGCCGACGGTGGCCCCGCCACCGAGGCGGTCGCCGACGACTACGGCTACACCTGGCTGGTGGTGCGTGCGCCGGTGGCCGGCGGCCTCGGCGACCTGGTGACCGACATCCACGCCGTCAACTCCTCGCTGGAGAACGCCGGCTTCGGCCCGTCGCTGCTGTGCTCCCTGGCGGCGTTCACCGACGCCCCCGCCGGAGCGGAGGGCGGGGGCGGCGCCGGCGGCCGCACGGTGGCGCTGGTCTACCTGTACAAGCGCGGCACCTTCTACCCGTTCGCGCCGCTGGGCGGGCAGCGCCGGGACAACGCCCTGGAGCTGCAGCTGGCCGCGGCGGTCGGCAAGGACCTGCCGATCGAGCAGGACAAGGGCCGCTGGTTCCCCGTCTACGGGGCGCCGGGCCTGTGAGGGCGCGGCCGGTGCGCCCGCCGGGACCGGTGCGGCGCCGGACGATGGCGATAGTGCCGCGGGGGGCCTAACCTGGACGGAGCACCACGGCGTACCCCGCGCGTGGCGGGAGGGTGGGAATAGCCGTCCCGAGCCGGGGTGTTGTCCAACGCTGAGGAGCGTCAAGGCCGCCCGAGCGGCCGCGTTTGGAGGAGCGAGCAGATGACGGTTCAGACCGAAGAGACCACGGCGCAGGGCATCGTCCTCACTGAGGGGGCGTCGGGCAAGGTCAGGAACCTCCTTGACCAGGAGGGCCGCGACGACCTGCGGCTGCGCGTGGCGGTCCAGCCGGGCGGCTGCTCCGGCCTGCGGTACCAGCTGTTCTTCGACGAGCGCGAGCTCGACGGCGACCAGGTCACCGAGTTCAGCGGCGTCGAGGTTGTGACCGACCGGATGAGCGCGCCCTACCTCATGGGCGCCACGATCGACTTCGTCGACACCATCGAGAAGCAGGGCTTCACGATCGACAACCCCAACGCCACCGGCTCCTGCGCCTGCGGCGACTCGTTCAACTAGCGGACCCGGCGGGGCCCGCCGGCACGGCCGGGACCCGCTGCCCGCTCCCGCGGCCCGCGCGCTCCGGCGCGCGGGCCGCAGCCGTTCGCGGCGGACCGCATCGCGCACCGCCGCGCGCCCTGTGCAACGGTTCACTGCGGCGCCCGGTTTCGACCGATTCAGCGCGCATCCGCACCCGGGGCCCGGGAAGCCCGCGCCCACCTGCACCGACGATCAGTGCAGCGCAGGGGCCTGCCTGGGGGCGTCCGGCCTTATGTAGGGTTGGGCACCGTTCCGATCTCCCCGACCCAAGGAGCACTCCGAGTGCGCATCGCGGTATCCGGTTCGATCGCCACCGACCATCTGATGACCTTCCCCGGGAAGTTCGCCGAGCAGCTGATCGCGGAACAGCTCCAGCAGGTGTCCCTGTCGTTCCTGGTGGAGGAGCTGGACGTGCGGCGCGGTGGTGTCGCGGCCAACATCACCTACGGCATGGGCCGCCTCGGCCTCGCGCCGCTCCTCGTCGGCTCGGTCGGCGCGGACTTCGACGAGTACCGGACCTGGCTGGAGCGGCACGGGGTGGACACCTCCGGCGTCCGCACCTCCCAGCGCAAGCACACCGCCCGCTTCGTGTGCACCACCGACAGCGAGCAGAACCAGATCGCGTCCTTCTACGCCGGCGCCATGGGCGAGGCCCGCGAGATCGACCTCGGCGCGCTCGCCCGCGAGCGCGGCGTCGACCTGGCCCTCATCGGCGCCGACGACCCGCAGGCGATGCTCCGGCACAGCGACGCCTGCCGGGACAGCGGCCTGCCGTTCGCCGCAGACCCCTCCCAGCAGCTGGCGCTGATGGGCGGCGAGGACGTCCGCCGGCTCATCGACGGCGCCGCCTACCTGTTCACCAACGAGTACGAGAAGGCGCTCGCCGAGCAGAAGTCCGGCTGGTCCGACGAGGAGGTCCTGGACCGCGTCGGCATCCGGGTCACCACC
The DNA here is from genome assembly GCF_054779695.1 of Nocardiopsis coralliicola. Taxonomy (NCBI): domain Bacteria; kingdom Bacillati; phylum Actinomycetota; class Actinomycetes; order Streptosporangiales; family Nocardiopsidaceae; genus Nocardiopsis; species Nocardiopsis coralliicola. The sequence goes on from NZ_BAAGXT010000047.1 coordinate 5,796, forward strand.
CTCGGCGGCAAGGGCGTGCGCATCGACCGCAAGGGCGAGCCGCCGGTCACCGTCGGCGCCGCCGAGGTGACCGAGAAGGTCGATCCGACCGGTGTCGGCGACGCCTTCCGGGCCGGCTTCCTGGCCGCCGTCTCCTGGGAGCTGCCGCTGGAGCGGGCCGCCCAGGTCGGCAACGCCCTGGCCGTGCACAGCCTTGAGGTCAACGGCCCGCAGGAGTACGAGCTCACCCCGGCCGGCCTGCTGGCGCGCATCACCGCCAGCTACGGCGAGGCCGCGGCCGCCGACGTCCGCCCGCACCTGTAGGCGTCCGCCTCCGCTGTCCCGAGGGCCGCCCGGCCGCACCGCCGGGCGGCCCTCGCCGCGCCCCCTCCGGCCGCTGCGCTGCTCATCCGGCGCCCCCTGCGGGCCCGGGCACTGCGCGCACTGCCGTAGAGTGGATCCTCGACCCACGTGTGCGGAGCCGGCCCCGGCCGGAGTCCGCGCGTGTCATCGGCGAGGCCGCGCGCTGAAATGCGCGCCGGCCGCCAGTCGACGCCACCACCGCCGCGGCTGGGTCGGCCGCTGCGGTGCGGGAACGGAGCCGCCCCCCGGCAGGGCGGGCAGGGCGCAGTCTGCGCCTCCCAGAACTAGGCTGGCCTTACCTGGGATTCCCTCCACAAGCAATCCACTACGGAGGAACAATGCGCTACACCGGACCTAAGGTGCGGTTGTCCCGGCGCGCGGGTACCCCGCTGACCCGTAAGGCGGTCAGCTACTTCGAGAAGCGGCCCTACCCCCCGGGTGAGCACGGCCGCCGCGTCCGCCGCTCCACGAGCGACTACGCCGTCCGCCAGGCGGAGAAGCAGAAGCTCCGCTGGTACTACGACCTCTCCGAGAAGCAGCTGGCGCGCGTCTACGAGAACGCCAAGAAGCGCTCCGGCCGCACCGGCGAGGAGATGATCGCCGAGCTCGAGCTGCGCCTCGTCACCGTGGTGCTGCGCTCCGGCCTGGCCCCGTCGATCTACGCGGCGCGCCAGTTCGTCAACCACGGCCACATCACCGTGGACGGCAAGAAGGTCGACATCCCGTCGTACAAGCTCAAGCCGGGCCAGATCGTCAGCGTGCGGGAGAAGTCCCGCCAGATGGTCCCGTTCGTCGAGGCGTCCGAGGGCATCCACGCCGACGACCGCATCGCCGGCTTCCTGGCTGCCAGCCACAAGGACCTGCGCGTCGCGGTCGTCGACCGCCCCAAGCGCGACCAGGTCCCGGTGCCCTTCGACGAGCAGCTCGTCGTCGAGTACTACGCCCGCTGACACCGGGCCGGGCGCCCGCCGAGGCGCCGTGCGAGGGCCGCGTTCCGCATGCTGCGGGGCGCGGCCCTTCCGCGTCTCCGGTGCCGCGCCGCCGGGCGCCGACCGCCGCCCGGCGGCGCCCGGAGGACCGGAGCGCCCGGGCAGGAGGAACGTCACCATGGTCACGGATCGGTGACGCCGGCCGGCCGCCGCGCGCCCCGTCCGGACGCGGGCGGAGGCTGCCGCGGCGCCCGCTCAGTACATCCGGCGGATGTGGAAGGCGCTCCCGCGGTCCAGCGGAACCTCCGCGACGAACTCCTGCATCTTCATCCGGCACCACGCCGGGATGTCGGACGACGCAGCGGGATCGTCTGCGGTGACGGCGATCAGCGCGCCGATCGGCACGTCCCGCATCCGCTGGGCAAGCATGATCACCGGGATCGGGCACTTGCGGCCCACCGCTTCAACCGTGAGCTCCGGGCACTCGCTGCCGCCCGGCCTCCTGTGCCTTCCCGCCATCGCCTCCCGCGCCTCCCTCGTGCGGCACCGTATCCCAATCTTTACCCCCGCCCGCGGCAAAGGGGCACCCGGTTAAGGGTGCGGTAAATCCAGCGATACTCTCGCCTTAGTCCACGCCCTGCACGGCCGAGCAGGCCCGACCGGGCGGGACGGGGAGCGCAGTCGCAGCCGCGCCCGGCCCTCGGGGAGGTCCGACGGCGGCCGGAGGCAACACGCTGGACCGGTCTGTCCGTGACCGGTGGGACGGGCGGTGCGCGATAAAGTTCCCCCCGACACGCTTTGGATCAACGACCGTCCGCGCGCGAGCGCGCGGGCTTCACCGCTGGGAAGGCATTCCGTGAGTCCGACCCGCCATAGGAATCGGCGCGCCGCACTGCGCCGATGGGCACCACGTGGCGCCGCGCTCGCCGCGCTGGGACTGGCCGCGACCGGGTGCGCGTCGAACGAGTTCACTCGTTTGGGTGTGCCCGAGCCGATCACCGAGCAGGGGCAGCGCGTCCTCGCGCTGTGGCAGGGCTCGTGGGTGGCGGCGTTCGCGGTCGGCATCCTCGTGTGGGGGCTGATCATCTGGTCGATCATCTTCCACCGCAAGCGCTCTGAGCAGCTGCCGCCGCAGGTGCGGTACAACATGCCCATCGAGGCGCTCTACACCGCACTCCCGATCGTCGTGATCGCGGTGCTCTTCTACTTCACCGCGCGCGACCAGACCTACCTGCTGGAGACCGACGAGCCGGCCGATACCAATATCGAGGTCGTCGCCTTCCAGTGGAGCTGGGAGTTCAACTACCTCGACCAGTCCAAGGCCGAAGCGGCCGAGGCTGCGGGCGCCGATGAGCCCGCCCCCTACACCACGACCCCGGACGACGCTGCGCCCGAGACGGTCTTCTCCGAGGTCGGCACGCCCGACGAGATGCCCACGCTGGTTCTGCGCGAGGGCGACGTCGTGCACTTCGACCTGCACAGCCCGGACGTGATCCACTCCTTCTGGATCCCGGCCTTCGCGTTCAAGATGGACGTCGTCCCCGGGCACGACAACCAGTTCCAGGTCAAGGTCAACGAAGGCACCGCCGGCACCTACGCCGGCCGCTGCGCCGAGCTCTGCGGCGTCGACCACACGCGCATGCTGTTCGAGGTCGAGGTCATGGAGCCCGACGAGTACGACGCGTGGTACGCCGAGCGCCAGCAGCAGGCCGAGGCGGAGGACGCCGAGCAGGAGCAGCAGGCCCAGCAGGACGAGCAGGCCGGCGCCGGCGCGGCCGGTGCCGAGGGCACCGCCGAAGACGGTGCCGCTGCCGATGCGGACGCCGAGACTCAAGCGGATGAGGAGGCGGGCCGCTGATGGCTACCACCGAGGCTTCGAGCACGCAGGCCGGCGCCCCGCAGGCGCCGACCCGCAAGGGGTCGATCATCGTCAGCTGGCTGACGTCGACCGACCACAAGATCATCGGGTACATGTACCTGATCACCTCGTTCGGCTTCTTCATCTTCGGCGGCATCCTCGCGCTGCTGATGCGCGCCGAGCTCTTCTCGCCCGGCATGCAGATGATGTCGAACGAGTCGTTCAACCAGATGTTCACGATGCACGGCACGATCATGCTGCTCATGTTCGCGACGCCGCTGTTCATCGGCTTCTCGAACATCATCATGCCGCTGCAGATCGGCGCGCCCGACGTGGCGTTCCCGCGCATCAACCTGTTCGGCTACTACCTGTACCTGTTCGGCTCGCTCATCGCGGTCGGCGGGTTCCTCACCCCGGGCGGCGCCGCCAGCTTCGGCTGGTTCGCCTACACCCCGCTCTCCGACGCGGTCCGCTCGCCGGGCCTCGGCGGCGACCTGTGGATCCTCGGCCTGGCTGTCAGCGGCCTGGGCACGATCCTCGGTGCGGTCAACTTCATCACCACCGGCCTGTGCATGCGCGCGCCCGGTATGACGATGTTCCGCATGCCGATCTTCTGCTGGAACGCGATGCTCACCAGCGTGCTGGTCCTGATCGCCTTCCCGGTGCTGACGGCCGCGCTGATCGCGCTGGGGGCCGACCGCATCGTCGGCACCCACGTCTACGATCCGGCGCACGGCGGCGCCATCCTCTGGCAGCACCTCTTCTGGTTCTTCGGCCATCCCGAGGTGTACATCATCGCGCTGCCGTTCTTCGGTATCGCGACCGAGATCCTCCCGGTGTTCAGCCGCAAGCCGATCTTCGGCTACAAGAGCCTCGTCGGCGCCACCATCGCCATCGCGGGCCTGTCGGTCACCGTGTGGGCGCACCACATGTTCCCGACCGGAGCGGTCCTCCTACCGTTCTTCTCCTTCATGACGTTCCTGATCGCCGTACCCACCGGCGTGAAGTTCTTCAACTGGATCGGGACGATGTGGCGCGGCCAGATCGTCATGGCCAGCCCGATGCTGTTCACCGTCGGGTTCATGGTGACGTTCCTGTTCGGCGGCCTCACCGGCGTGCTGCTCGCCTCGCCCCCGATCGACTTCCACGTGACCGACTCCTACTTCGTGGTGGCCCACTTCCACTACGTCGTCTTCGGCACCGTGGTGTTCGCGATGTTCGCCGGCTTCTACTTCTGGTGGCCGAAGTTCACCGGCAAGATGCTCGACGAGAAGCTCGCCGTGGTCCACTTCTGGCTGCTGTTCCTCGGCTTCCACGCCACGTTCCTGGTGCAGCACTGGCTCGGCGCCGCGGGCTTCCCGCGCCGCTACGCCGACTACCTGCCCAGCGACGGCTTCACCGCGCTCAACCAGGTGTCCTCCATCGGCGCCTTCGTGCTCGGTGCGTCCACCCTGGTGTTCTTCTGGAACATGTGGATCACCCACCGCAAGGACGAGAAGGTCGAGGTGGACGACCCGTGGGGCTACGGCTGCTCGCTCGAGTGGGCGACGTCCTGCCCGCCGCCGCGGCACAACTTCACGTCGCTGCCGCGGATCCGCTCCGAGCGGCCGGCGTTCGACCTGAACCACCCGCACGCGGCGGCTCCGGGCGCGGTCCCGGCCGGCGCCGGAACCGAGAAGTAGGGGGGGCCGCAGTGAAGACGCAGGCTTACCTGTTCATGGGCGTCTCCAGCTTCTTCGGCGTCGTCGCGGCCGTCTACGCCTACTGGGCGTGGCTGGCCGAGGGGCACATCGAGTGGACGGGCTTCGTCGCCCTGGTCGTCTCGATCGGCTTCGGCTGGATGGTCGGCTTCTGGCTCTGGCAGGCGGCCCGCCGCAGCGAGCGCCACCACGGCCTGCCCGCTGAAGAGCGACTCGACGGCGACATCCAGGAGAACGCCGGCGAGTACGGGTTCTTCAGCCCGCACAGCTGGTGGCCGCTGTTCGTGGCGATGGCCGTGGCCTTCACCGCGGTCGGAGTCGCCATCGGCTGGTGGATGGTGCTGGTCGGCGGCTTCGCGATCATCCTGACCGCCATCGGCTGGGTGTTCGAGTACTACCGCAAGGAGTTCCAGCACTAGGCGCGCCGGGACTCTCGACAGACGCCCGTCCGCACCGGAACCGCGCGCACCCCCTCCCGGGGTGCAGCACGGACCGGCGCGGGCGGGCGTCTGCGTGCTGTGCGGAGGGGCCGGTGCGGACGGGCGGCCCGCCCCGCCGCCGGGCAGCGCCGGGACGGGGCCGGTGCCGGATCGCCCGCCCGCGGCACCGGCCAAAACCGAAGACTCGGGCGGTTGCCGACAAGAGGGTCGACACGCCCGAAAACGCCGTACCGGCCGGGGCCGCAACCCCCGTGCCGCAGGGGTACCGGTCAACCGCGGTATCCTTTTCGGGCGGTCGGTACGAGGGGTCTGCACACCCGGCCGCATCGGTGACCATCGCCCCGGCGCGAGCGTCCCGCCCCGGTGCGGGGCGGTGCTCCCGGGCCGCGGCGCAAGGCTGGAGGGCATGACCTGTGAAGCTCACTGCGAACCCGTCCGCGCTGGCCGCGGGTGCCGCCGGCGCGGTGCTGCTGCTGGCCACGGCGTGCTCCGGAGCGGACGGGGCCGACCCGGCGGCGGGCGGCGACGGCGCCGAGGTGAAGATCGCCATCAGCCCGGAGGACGGTTCCTCCGGCATCCGGCCGGATGTGCCGCTGACCGTTGACGCCGAAGGCGGCACCGTCACCGACGTCGCCGTCGAGCAGGCGGTCACCGAGCCGGCCGAGGACCAGGACAGCGAGCTCACCGAGGCCGACGAGATGACCGGCAGCCTCAACGAGGACGAGACCTCCTGGACCAGCGACTGGACCCTGCTGCCGGGCGCCGACGTCACCGTCACCGCGGTCGCCGCCGCCGAGGACGGCGCGGAGACCGAGGTCAGCGCCCAGTTCAGCACCGCGCCCGCCGAGGAGGGCGAGCGGCTCCAGCTGGAGTCGAACTTCCCCACCAGCGGCGACACCGTCGGTGTGGGCATGCCGGTCATCGTGGCCTTCGACCACCCGGTGGAGAACAAGACCCGGGTGGAGAACGCCATGGAGGTCGTCTCGGAGAAGCCCAACGAGGGCTCCTGGACCTGGATGGACGACAAGAACGCCGTCTTCCGGCCGAAGGAGTACTGGGAGCCCGGGCAGAAGGTGCGCGTCAACATGCGCCTGGCCGGCGTGGACGCCGGCGGCGGCGTGCACGGCGTGGAGAACCACCAGCTCAACTTCGAGGTGGGCCGCGAGCAGATCACCACGATCGACGCCCAGGACCACCGGATGACGGTGGAGCGCGACGGCGAGGAGATCAAGGACTTCCCGGTCAGCGTCGGCCGCGGCGACACCCGCGCCTACACCACCACCAGCGGCACCCACCTGACCATGGAGAAGTACGCCGAGCTGGTGATGGACTCCTCCACGGTGGGCGTTCCGGTGGACAGCGCCGAAGGCTACAAGCTCGACGTCGACTACGCGGTCCGCTTCTCCAACTCGGGCGAGTTCACCCATGCGGCGCCGTGGAACGGCTCGCTCGGCGAGGCCAACCTCTCGCACGGCTGCCCGAACATGTCCACCGCCGACGCCAAGTGGTTCTACGAGAACTCCTACATGGGCGACCCGCTCGTCGTGGAGGGCACCGACCGCCAGGTCGAGTGGGACAACGGCTGGAGCTTCTGGGAGCTGTCCTGGGAGGACTGGCTGGAGAAGAGCGAGACCGGCGAGCCGGACGCCACCGACGACACCGGCACCCCGGGCGAGGTGCACGGCGAGCCGCAGAAGCAGGAGTAGCCGGCGGGGCGCCGCGGGCCCGGCCCGGCGGGCGCCGCTGCCGCCCGGGCCGCACCGGCCCCGCCAGCGGCTGCTGAGCCGCTCCGGCTGCCGGCCCGGCATTCCTGTCCGGCAGCCGCCTGAGAGCGCCGCAGAGGCCCTCCCACCCCCGGGTGGGAGGGCCTCTCGCATGCCCGGCGGGATGCGGCCGCGCGGCCCGAGCGCCCGCAGCGGCGTCGGGAGGCTCCCGCCGCTCCATCCCCCGGCCCGGCGGCGACGTGCGCCGCACAGCGGCTCTCAGGGCGCCCGGGAGCGGCGCCCGTGCCCTCCGTGCGGCACAGGCGGGGCTGCGGAGCGGGCAGGGAGCCCCGGAAACAGGGAGAGGCCCTGCCCCGTGCGGGGCAGGGCCTCTCGGCACTGCGCGGACTCCGGACACCCGGAGGGCGGTCAGCGCTCCCGGACCGCGCCTGCGTGGTCCTCGGCGCCGTGGGCGCCGTGGTGCAGGTGGTGGCCGGTGTGCGCCTCCACGCCGGAGAAGGAGACGTTGTCCTTCGTGTACCAGCGGGCGAGCGCGGTCCGCATGCGGCCGAGCTTCTTGCGCTTGGCGGGCGCCTCCACACCGTTGCCGTCGGCCGGCTCTTCGACCGAGGCGATGATGTCGGCGTTGATCCGCTCCACCTGCTCCTTGCTCTCCAGCACGTGCACGGTGCCCTCCGAGGACTCCTTGTGGACCTCGATGAACTCACCGCTGGGCAGCTGCTGGATGGTGCCGGACTCGTAGCCGTGCTCGAGCGTCTCCAGGTCCCGGCGCTGCAGGCCGAGGCAGATGCGCTTGGCGATGATGAAGCCGATGACCGGCCCCACGATGACCGCCACCCGGAAGAAGTACGTCGTCCAGTACAGGCTGATGGAGAAGGTGTGCGACAGGATGTCGTTCGACCCCGCCAGCCAGAGCAGGCCGTAGAACACGATGCCGGCGACGCCGAGGCCCGTGCGGACCGGGGCGTTGCGCGGGCGGTCGGCGACGTTGTGCGCGCGCTTGTCGCCGGTGATCCACTGCTCGATGAACGGGTACACGATGATGCCCATGAAGACGAGCCCCATCACCCCCAGGCCCGGGATCAGCACCGCCGTCGGGACGGCGTAGCCGGCGATCTGGAAGTCGAACCAGTCCGGGAAGATGCGCAGCGCGCCTTCGAGGAAGCCCATGTACCAGTCGGGCTGCAGGCCCGCCGTGATGGACGTGGGCTTGAACGGCCCGAACAGGTGGATCGGGTTGATCTGCACGAAGGCGCTCAGCCCCACGATCACCGCGAAGACGAAGAAGAAGAACCCGCCCGCCTTGACGGCGAATCCGGGGAACATCGGCGTGCCGACGACCTTCTTCTCCGAGCGCCCGGTGCCCGGGTACTGGGTGTGCTTCTGGTGCCACAGGATCATGAAGTGCGCCACGATGAGCGCCAGCAGGATGCCCGGGATCAGCAGGATGTGCAGCATGTACAGGCGCGGAATGATCTCCTCGCCCGGGAACTCCCCGCCGAACAGGAACATCGCGACGTAGGTGCCCACGATGGGCAGCGACATCATCACGCCCTGCAGGATCCGCACGCCCATGCCCGAGGGCAGGTCGTCCGGGAGCGAGTAGCCGAAGAGGCCCTCGATCACGGCGAGCATGAAGATCGTGCCGCCGATGACCCAGTTGATCTCGCGCGGCTTGCGGAACGCGCCGGTGAAGAACACCCGCAGCATGTGGATGACCATCGAGGCGACGAAGATCAGCGCCGCCCAGTGGTGGATCTGGCGGACCAGCAGCCCGCCGCGCACGTCGAAGGTGATGTGCAGGGTCGAGGCGTAGGCCTCGCTCATCCACACGCCCTGCAGGCGCTCGTACGACCCGTCGTACTGGATCTCGGTCATGCTCGGGTTGAACCACAGGGTCAGGAAGACGCCCGTGAGGAGCAGGATGATGAACGAGTACAGCGCGATCTCGCCCAGCATGAACGACCAGTGGTTCGGGAAGACCTTGCGCAGGTTCTTCTCACCGGTCTTCGCCAGGTGGAAGCGGTCGTCGATGTAGTTGCCGACGTTGCGCAGGCCCTTCGGCGACTGCGTCTGCGTACTCATCGGCTAGGCCCCTTTCTCCGCGTCCCAGAACGTCGGACCGACCGCACTGGAGAAGTCGCCCTTCGCGATGAGGTAGCCCTCGCCGTCGACGCCGACCGGCAGCTGCGGCAGCGGCCGGTGGGCCGGGCCGAAGACCACCTTGGCGCCGTCGGCGGCGTCGAACGTCGACTGGTGGCACGGGCACAGGATGCGGTGCGACTCCCGCTCGTACAGCGCCGCGGGGCAGCCCACGTGCGTGCAGATCTTGGAGTAGGCCACGATCCCGTCGTGCGTCCAGTTGAGCTGCTCCTTGCTCATCCCGGGCTTGTAGTCGCCCTCGGGGATCTTGATGAGCAGCACGACGGTCTTCGCCTGGTCGTTCAGGCTCAGGTGCGGGTGCGCCGGGTCGTCGCTGTGGTACTCGGGGAAGGCCGAGATCATCGACCCCTCCTCGGCGAGGTCCTCGGCCTTGATCAGCTGGCCGGTGCCCTCGACGACCATGCGGGTGCCGTCCTCCCACATCGTCTTGTGCAGGCGGTCGCCGGGCAGGGGCCCGGTGTCGCGCAGCAGGACGACGGGGGCCAGCCCCAGCGGGACCATGGAGAGCAGCAGCGTGCGCCGCAGCAGCGGGCGCTTGGTGAAGCCGCTCTCGTCGGCGCTCTTCATGAAGAACTCGTTGAACGAGCCCTTCTCCTGGGGGGCCGACGGCAGGTCGTCATAGGGCGAGGAGACCTCGTAGTGCGGCATGATGCGCCGCGCCCACACGGTCATGCCCGCCCCGATGCCGAACAGGGCCAGGGCGAGCGTTCCGCCCAGCGCCATGTTGGAGTACTGGGCGATCTGCGGGTTGCCGATGCCGCCGTCCGCGCCGGGCTTCCACACGAAGTAGGCGACGAAGAACGCCACTCCGGCCAGGAACGCGATGACGAACCAGACCGCCGCGGCCTTCTCGGCGCGGCGCTGGTCCTCCTCGCTGTGGGTGTGGGTCTCCTCGGCGGGATAGGGGCCGCTGTGGCCGCGCGGGTCGGCGCCGCCGCCGGTGACCACGGTGTCGCCCTGCCCGGAGGCCGGCGTACCGATGACCCGGTCGGGCCCGGCGCCCGCCCCGCTGTCGTTGGTGTCGTTGTTATCAGTCATGGGCTCGCTGCTTCGCGGTGATCCAGATGGCGCAGGCCAAGATCAGGCTGATGCCGACCGTCCATCCGATGAAGCCCTCGGCCACCTGGCCGACGCGGTTGAGCGCGAACACGCCCCCGGCGTTGGGCTCGGCCTGCAGGTCCTTCACGTAGGCGATGAGTTCCTGCTTCTGCTCCGGGATGACGGTCGCGTCGTTGAACACGGGCATCTCGCCGGGGCCGGTCACCATGGCCTCGTAGATCTGGCGCGGGGTCGCGTCGTGGATCTCCGGGGCGTAGTGGCCGTCGGTGAGTGCGCCGCCGGCGCCGGACCAGGAGTGGCAGTGGGCGCAGTTGGCGAGGTACAGCGTCATGCCGGCCTCGACGTCGGCGGCCTCGCCGGTGTAGCTCTGCAGCGCCTTGTCGTACTCGGCCTGGGCCTCTTCGTAGGCCTCTTCGCTGTCGTAGTCCCCGCGGGCCGGCGCGTCGCCGGGCACGCCCTCGGGGACCGCCGGGCCGCCCTGCCCGATCTCCTGCTCGTAGTAGGCGATCAGGTTGTCGGTCTCGGAGCGGTCGAACGCAGCGTCCTTGCGGGGCATCTGCGTGTCGGGGTCGGTGGAGGGCATGCGCCCGGTGCTCACCTGGAAATCGACCGAGGCACCGCCGGCGCCGGTGATGTCCGGCGCCATGCCGGACCCGCCGCCGGTGAGACCGTGGCAGCTCGCGCAGCTGCGGTTCCAGATCTCCCGGCCTTCCGAGATGTCGACCTTGTCGTCAGCCGTGTCCTGGGCGGCCATCACGTCGGCCTGGGCCCGGTCGGCATCGGGCGCCACGGCGGCGTAGCCCACGCCGAACACGGCGAGCGCGAGTAGGACGACGACATACCCCGCAAGGGGATGCCGTCGCCGCGCGGTAATCCATTTCACGGTTTCCCCGTTTCGGGTTACTGGATGAAGTAGATGGTTGCGAACAAAGCGATCCAGACCACGTCGACGAAGTGCCAGTAGTAAGACACAACGATTGCGCTCGTGGCCTGCTGGTGGGTGAAGCGCTTCGCGGCGTACGTGCGTCCCAGCATGATGAGGAACGCGATCAGACCACCGATCACGTGGAGGCCGTGGAAGCCCGTGGTCAGGTAGAACATCGATCCGTAGGCGCTGGACTGCAGCGTCAGGCCCTCGTGGACGATGAGCTCGTAGTACTCATACGCCTGGCCGAGAACGAAGACCAGGCCCATGAAGAACGAGGTGAAGAACCAGAACCGGAGCTTCCGGACGTCGCCGCGCTCGGCGGCCCAGACGCCTGCCTGCGCGGTGAAGCTGGAGGCCACCAGGATGATGGTGATGCCAAGGGCCCACGGCACGTTGAGGTGCGCGGCCGGCCACTCCCCGAGGTCGGGGTTGCCGATGGTCACCGATCGGATGGTGTAGTACATCGCGAACAGCGCTGCGAAGAACATGAGTTCGTTGGCCAACCACACGATGGTGCCAACACTCACCAGGTCAGGACGCTTAGCCGCACCATGGTCTGGTGTCGGTGCTGTTTCTGGGTTCGCGGTTGCTGTCGCCACGCCTGCATTATTGCGGCATCTGGCGGGGGTTGGTGCACGACCCCCCGTAACGCGCCGCTTCGGCGCCGGGACTGCCCTCGGACGGGGCCTGCGGCTCGCCCGCACGCGTGACCTCCCTGTGACCTGCGGGGGTGCGCTGACGGCCCGGAAAGCCCGGCGTGGGCGCCAACGCCCTTATGCGGATCACATCTGAGCATCGGCGGTGCAGCTGCGGGACCTCCGGGCGTGGCCCGGCCCCCGTCGAGGGTGGCATCCTGTCGTGTCGAAGGTCTCAGAGCGACACGCGATTGAGGGGCGGTTCGACATGGGCGACACGGCGGGCGGGGCCTCCGGGGCACCCGCGATGCGGGTCATGGTCTACAGCGACAAGGCCGCAGCGCGGGACGGCGTGCGCGCCGCGGTCGGCCGCCGGCCGGCGGCCGATGTGCCCGAGGTCCTCTTCGAGGAGTTCGCGACGTCGGCGGCTGCGCTGCGCCGGCTCGACGACGGCGGCATCGACGTGTGCATCTTCGACGGCGAAGCCGCGCCCGTCGGCGGCATGGGCCTGTGCCGCCAGGCCAAGGACGAGATCTACCAGTGCCCGCCGGTACTGCTGCTGATCGGCCGCCCCGACGACGCCTGGCTGGGCAGCTGGTCGCGGGCCGACTCGGTGGTCAGCCACCCGCTGGACCCCGTTGCGCTGGCCGAGGCCCTGGCCGGGCTGATGCGCAGCCGCAGCGCTGAGCTGGCCGCCGGTTAGCGCTGCGGATAGGCTCGCGAGGGGGCGGCTACTCCGGCCGGCCCCTCCGTCCGCTCCCCGCCGCCTCCGCGGCCGGGCGCGGCCGCTGGCACCGGATGACCGAGAAAGACCGATGCACCGACCCGATCCGCTTCTGCTCCGTGCTCCTGCCCCCGCCGCGCCGCTGGGCAGCGGCTGCCGCTGCCCCGCCCGATGGCGATGGCGCACCGGCACTGGGCGCTGACCGCGCCGCACGGCACACCGCCCGCACCCGCCCGCCGCCCGGCGCGGCCGGGCCGCCGCGGGGGATCCAGCAGCAGAAGGACGACAGGGAGCGCATCGTGAGCACGCAGCCGACCACGTGGCCGTCGCTGATCGACCGCCTTTTGAACGGCGTGTCGCTGGCCGAGGAGCAGACCTCCTGGGCCATGAACGAGATCATGCAGGGTGCCGCCACCGACGCCCAGATCGCCGGCTTCGCCATCGCCCTGCGCGCCAAGGGCGCCTCGGTGGCCGAGGTCACCGGCCTGGCCGAGGGCATGCTGGACAACGCGGTGCGCATCGAGGTGCCGGGCCGCACCGTCGACATCGTCGGGACCGGCGGCGACCAGGCGCACACCGTGAACGTGTCGACGATGGCCGCCATCGTCACCGCCGCGGCCGGCGCCACCGTCGTCAAGCACGGCAACCGCGCGGCCTCCTCGTCCTGCGGCACGGCCGACGTGCTGGAGCGGCTCGGCGTCGTCATCGACCTGGCGCCCTCCGCCGGCGCCGCGGTCGCCGCCGAGGCCGGGATCACCTTCTGCTTCGCGCCGCGGTTCCACCCGGCGCTGCGGCACACCGCCAAGACCCGCCGCGAGCTGGGCGTGCCCACGGTCTTCAACTTCCTGGGCCCGCTCACCAACCCGGCCTCGCCCCAGGCCGGCGCGGTCGGCGTCTTCGACGCGGGGATGTGCGCCACGGTCGCCGGGGTCTTCGCCCGGCGCGGCGCCTCGGCGCTGGTGTTCCGCGGCGACGACGGGCTGGACGAGCTGACCACCACCACCACGTCCCGGCTCTGGATCGCGCGCGGCGGCGGTGTCACCGAGCACGTCCTCGACCCGGCCGACCTGGGGATCGCTCGGGCCCGGCCGGAGGACCTGCGCGGCGGCGGCGTGGACGAGAACGCCGCCGTGGTGCACGAGCTCGTCGACGGCAGGCGCGGCCCGGTCCGCGACGCCGTCCTGCTCAACGCGGGTGCGGCCATCGCCGCGGTGGAGGAGCTGCCCGGCGCGCCGGAGGAGATGCTGGCCGCCGGCATGGAGCGTGCGGCGGCGGCGGTGGACTCCGGCGCCGCTCGGGACACCCTGGACCGCTGGATCGCGGCGGGCAAGGCGCACGCGGAGGCCGCCCGCAGCTGAGCGGCTCGGCGGGGCCGGCCCCGGGCAGAGCAGGCAGCAGAGCGGTGCGCGCCGCCGGGCCGCAGGAGGCACTGCACCGGGGGCGCGCACCGCTCCCGCTGTGTTCGCGGCCGGGTTTCGCGGCCGGGCGGGCTGCTGCCGGCGCCCCCGGGCCGGGCAGCCGTGTTCAGACGCCGATGGAGAAGGCCGTCTCCAGGTCGTGCTGGGAGTAGGCGTTGAACGCGATGTGCGTGTCGGACGTCTGCACCCCGTCGATCTTGTTGATCCGGCCGGGGATGACGTCGGCCAGTTCGTCGTGGCGGCGGACCCGCACCAGCGCGATGAGGTCCACTCCGCCGGTGACCGAGTAGACCTCGCTGACCCCCTCGACCGCGGCGATGGCCTCGGCGACTTCCGGGATCCGGTCGACGTCGGTCTTGATCATGACGATCGCGGTGATCACTTCTGGGCCCTCCTGGTCAGGTGTGCGGCCGGCCGGCGGCGCCGCACTCGGGTGTGCGGCGGGGCAGCGCCGGCGGTTGCGGTGCTCCGGCGGCGGTGCTGCGCCGGCTGCGCGGCGGTCAGTGGACGTCCGACAGGCGCGCGCCGGCGCGCCAGCGGATGCGGTGCATCAGCAGGCCGCCGATGACACCGGCGATGAACCCGTAGACGTGCGCGGCGTAGGCGACGCTCGCCTGGCCCGCGGGGTCCAGCGACATCGTCAGGTACAGAACATACTGGAGGACGAAGTAGGTGCCGATGACGGCCCAGCCCGGCAGCCGTACCGGGAACACCAGCAGCAGCGTGATCACGCGGCTGCGGCGCTGCACTACGAGGTAGGCGCCGAGCACCCCGGCGATCGCGCCGGAGGCGCCGACCAGCGGCACCGCCGATGCGGGATCGCTCAGTGCGTGCGCGAACGTGGCGGCCAACCCGGTGACCAGGTAGAGCGCCAGGTAGCGGAGCCGGCCGAGGCGGTCTTCCACCACCGGGCCGAAGACGAACAGGTAGACCATGTTGCCCAGCAGGTGGAACGCGTCGCCGTGCAGGAACATCGCGGTCAGCGCGGTCAGCCACGGTGCGGTGCCGGCCCCGGCATCCGGGCAGGGGCCGCGGTAGTCGGCGGGCACGCCGGAGAGCAGCTCGGACGGAACGGCGCCCCAGCGGAAGGCGTAGTGCTCGACGGCGCAGAGCCGCTCGCCGGGGTCGGCGCCGTACCAGACCGCCATCAGCGACATCGGCGACGCCAGGTAGACGGCGACGTTCGCCGCGATCAGCAGGTACGTCACGGCGGGGATGCGCCGCACCGGGTAGTCATCGCTGAGCGGGATGGTCGCCATCTGCTGCCGGTGCCCTTCTGGTCGCGCCGCGGTCGCCGCCCAGTCTGTCAGCCCCCGGCGGCGGGCAGCCCCGGCCGTGTCCGGGGGCGGCGTGTCGCCGCCGCGCGGCCGCCCGCCGCGCGCCCGGGCATACGGAGGCGGATCGCGCCCGGTCAGCCGGCCGCGTGCTCGGTGAGGCCCCGGTGGCGCTCGGCGCCGTCGGCCGGGCAGGTCCACGGATGCTCGGCCTCGATCAGCCGCACCCCCGGAAGGTCGAGCCAGCGCAGTACGCACTCCGACTCCGCCGGCACCGCCCGCGGCGCCGGCCCGGGGCCCGGCGGCACCGTCTCGGCCGTTGCGGTGAGCGCGTCGACGAACCCCTGCGGATCGCTGCCGGGCCGCATCAGCCCGGACCCCGCGAGGCGCCCGTGCCGCACCACGTGCACCTCCCACGCGCCGGGCCGCCCCTCGGCCGGGCGGGCCGCCACCAGCTGCCCCACCTCCGCCAGCGCGCGCAGCCGCTGGGCCCGGGCCGCGGCGCGCAGGAACGCGGCGAGCCGGTCGCGGCGGACCGCCGCCTCCTCGTAGCGCTGGTCGGCGGCGAGCGCCGCGATGTCGGCCCGCACCGCGTCGATCACCGCGCCGGGGTCGCCCTCCATCGCCCGCCGCGCACCCGCGGCGAGCGCGCCGTACTCCTCGCGCGACTGGCGCCCCTCGCAGGGTGCGCCGCAGCGGCCCATCTGCGCCAGCACGCAGGCCGCGCCCTGCTGCGGCGCGGTGATGCGCGGGGTGCAGGTGCGCAGCGGCACCGCGTCGAGCACCGCCTGGCGGGCCAGCTCGGCGGTGCGGGCCGAGCGGAACGGGCCGATGTAGGGGGCTCCGTCGTCGCGCACCGTGCTGACCTTCGACAGCCGCGGGAACGCGTCGGCGGTCAGCTTCAGCCAGGTGGACCGCTCGGCGTTGCGGGAGCGCCGGTTGTAGGGCGGCTTGCGCTCGGAGATCAGCCGGATCTCGCGCACCTCGGCCTCCAGGCCGGTCTGGCACACGATCGGGGTGACGCCCTCGACCAGCCCGATCATCTCGCGGACCCGGCCGCGGGTCTCCGCCGCGGTGAAGTAGGAGCGCACCCGGCGCCGCAGGTCGCCGCTCTTGCCGACATAGAGCGTGTCGCCGCGGGCGTCGGTGAACACGTAGACGCCCGGCGCGGACGGGACCCCGTCGGCGAGGGAGCGCTTGCGGCGCTGCACCGCGGTGGGCGCGGTCCGGAACGACAGCAGTTCCTGGACGGTGTCCACACCCATCGGGCCGAGCCGCTCGAACAGGCCGTGCAGCAGCCCGGCGGTGGCGCGCGCGTCGTCCAGCGCCCGGTGGGTGGGCGCGTCGGGCACGCCGAAGTGGGCGGCCAGAGTGGCGAGCTTGTGGTTGCGCACCTCGTCCCGCGGCACCAGCCGCCGGGCGAGGACGAGGGTGTCCAGGACCCGCGGGTTGGGCCAGGGCCGGTCCTGCTCGGCGCAGGCGGCTTTGAGGAAGCCCACGTCGAAGGGGGCGTTGTGGGCCACCAGCACGGTGTCGCGGGCGCCGCGCTCCAGGCCGGCGAACTCGAGGAAGGCGGGCAGCGCCGCGTCGATGGCGGGTGCGGTCGCGACCATCGCCTGGGTGATGCCGGTGAGCAGTGTCACGAACGGGGGGATCGGCACGAACGGGTTGACCAGCGAGGAGAACTCGCCGGTGATCTCGCCGCCGCGCACCTTGACCGCGCCGATCTCGGTGATCCCGCCGTCGGCGGCCCGGCCGCCGGTGGTTTCCAGGTCGACGATGACGAACGTGCCCTCCGCGAGCGGCGTGCCGAGGTCGTCGAAGGCGATCTGCCCGGGGGAGGGATCGGTCGTGCTCACCCGGACAGCCTACGACCCGCACCGACGTGCGCGGCGGTCGGGGAGGGGGCGGGCGGCGCGGTCCCCGCGCCCGCGGACGTGGAAAGATGTCCCGGATCGGCACTCGCGGGTCCCGGCGCCGGCGGCCCCCGTGTCGGCGGGACCGGCGCCCGCAGAGTGCTTAGGGTCGAGGGAGAAGGAGGACGTGTGGAGACGATCGAGGTACCGGCCGGCGACAGCAGGTGGCGCTGCGCCCAGTGCGGCAACCTGACGCGCTTCGACGTGGTGCGCACCGTGCGCACGCGCGACTACCTGCACTTCGACCTCTCCGGCGAGAGCCGGGTCGAGGAGCGCGAAGTGCTGGAGGAGTCCGTCGAGCAGGTGCGCTGCCGCTGGTGCGACGCGACCGGCTCGGTCGAGGCGGTGGACCGGCCCGACGCGCCGGAGGCGTGATGGAGGCCGGGGCGGCGGAGGTGGCGCCACTCCCGGAGGCGGTGCGCACCCGGGTGGTCGAGTACGGCGCCGACGTGCTCGGCGGGATGCCCGCGGACCAGATCCCCGCATCGCTGCGCCGCGTGGCCAAGTTCGAGCCGCGCCGCCGCGCCCGGCTGGCCGGGCCGCAGATCGCTGCCCGGCTGGAGAGCGATTCCGAGTTCCGCGCCCGCGTCGGCGAGCGCGTCGAGCGGGCCTGGCCCGAGCTCGCCGACGGGCTGCGCCGGGGCCTGCTGCCGCCGGCTGCCGACCCGGTGGCCGTCGGCGCCGCCGCCTACCTGCTGCGCCCCGAGGGGTGGGTGGAGATCGTCGAGCGCGTCAGCGGCGAGCTGGAGCGCACCGAGGCCGTCCGGGAGGCCGACGACGCCGCGGACGCCGCCGAGGAGGCGCGCGTCCGGCTGGACGAGGAGCGCGCCGCCCACCGCAGCGAGGCCGCCCGGCTCCGCTCCGAGCTGAAGGAGCACCGCAGTACCGTCGCGGACCTGCGCCGCGCCCTGCACGCCGAGCGCAAGCGGGCGCGCGACGCCGAGGAGCGGGCTGGCGAGTCCGCCGCCCGGGCCGACCGCGAGGCCGCCGGACACGCCGGCCGTGCCGCGGCGGCCGAGGCGGAGAACCGGCGGCTGCGCAGCCGGCTCGCCGCCGCAGAGGCCCAGGTGGAAGGGGCCCGCCGGGCGGCGCGCGCCGGGCGCAGCGCCGATGAGGCGCGGCTGGCGGTGCTGCTCGACGTGCTGGTCGACTCCGCGCACGGGCTCCGCCGCGAACTGGCGCTGCCCAGCGCCATCGAGACCCCGGCCGACCTGGTCGCCCGCGAGCGGGACGGCGGCGGCCAGCGCAGCGCCGTCTACGACCTGGGACTGGCCGCCGACGACCCCGCGCTGGTCGACCGGGTGCTCGCGCTGCCGCGGGTGCACGTCCTCATCGACGGCTACAACGTCACCAAGACCGGCTACCCGTCGCTGCCGCTGGCCGACCAGCGCACCCGGCTCGTCGGATCGCTGGACGGCCTGGCCGGGCCTGCGCGCGCCGAGGTCACCTGCGTGTTCGACGGCGCCGACGTCGACGCGCCGAGCGTGCACGGGCGCCACGTCCGGGTGGTGTTCAGCG
This sequence comes from Nocardiopsis coralliicola, assembly GCF_054779695.1. NCBI lineage: Bacteria > Bacillati > Actinomycetota > Actinomycetes > Streptosporangiales > Nocardiopsidaceae > Nocardiopsis > Nocardiopsis coralliicola. Next base: position 24,424 of record NZ_BAAGXT010000047.1, read on the forward strand.
CACCGGGGGAGACCGCCGACGAGCTGATCGTCCGCATGGTCCGCGCCGAGCCGCCGGGCCGCCCGCTCTGCGTGGTGACCGAGGACAAGGAGATCGTTTCGGCGGTGCGCGCGGCGGGCGCGCGGCCGCTGCCCTCGCGGCTGCTGCTGGAGCGCATCGCCCGCTCCGGCTGACGGCGGCGGTGCCGCGCGGTGCCGGGCCCGCGGTCCCGGCACCGGCAGAAAAGGCAACGCAGGGTGATGTTCCGGGTGTGCAGGGTGGCGCCCGGGGCGGCGTGTCCGCTGTGTGGCTGATCTGTAATGGTGCCGCCCCTGTGCCGGAATCGCCTGGTTGGTGCGGGCGTGCGGCGCCGCGGCGGCTGTGCGCGCCGTTATTCGTTCGTTGCTGTGGTTGAGGCGGGTTGGCCGGTCCGCTAGTTTTTCCCAGGAGCTAGATTGCCCCGCGCGCACGGGCGCCGCGGCCGTGCCGCGGCCGGCCCCGTGCGGGGCTCCCGACACCAGGCGGGATCGGGCGGTCGTGCTGCCGCGTCGACCGGACCCCGCGCGACGCACCAGGGCCGCGGTCCCCGCTCCCCGGCTGGTGCGCGCCGCGGTCCCGGCGCCGTCCCCTGTCCCCCGTAGCAGCCCGACCAGGGCTCGACCAGCAAGGAGCGTGGACCGCCATGGCGAACAACGGTGGTCGGCGCACGGCCCGCCGGGTTGCGACCGGCCTCGGGGCCGTAGCCGCCGGCAGCCTTATCGCAGCAACCGCCCCCGGGGTTGCCGCCGCCGATCCGGAGCCGACCCGCGAGGACGTCGAGGCGGAGCTCGACGAGCTGAACGAGAAGGCCGGCAAGGTCGTCGACGACTACAACGCCGCCAATGAGGACTACAAGGCGGCCAAGGCCAAGGCCGACGAGCTCGAGGACGAGGTCGGCGGCGAACAGGAGCGCTACGACGGGCTCCGGGAGAAGGTGTCCGGCTTCGCCAGCGCTGCTTACCAGGGCAACGACCTGGACGCGACCTCGGTGGTGCTGAGCGTCGACGACCCGTCCGACGTCATGCAGCACTCCACGGACGTGGACAAGCTGTCCGACGACCAGAAGATCCAGCTGGACGAGTTCAGCGACTCCTCCGAGCGCCTCTTCAAGCTCAAGGACGAGGCCGACGAGTCCCTGGACGAGGCCAAGGAGAAGAAGGACGAGGCCGAGGAGAAGAAGGACGAGGTCGAGGAGAAGATCGCCGAGCAGGAGGACCTGCTGGCGGAGTTCCCCGACGCCGACGGCTCCCCGGCCGGCTCCTCGGGCGGATCGGCCGAAGGCGCCTCCGGCAACGCCCGCGTCGCGCTCGACTTCGCCCTCGGCGAGGTCGGCAAGCCCTACGTGTACGGCGCCGCCGGCCCGGACGGCTACGACTGCTCCGGCCTGGTCATGCGCGCCTGGGGTGCGGCCGGCGTGAGCCTGCCGCGCACCACCTACGGCCAGGCCGAGGCCGGCGCCCAGGTGGGCCGCGGCGAGCTGCAGCCCGGCGACATCCTGTTCTTCAGCGGCCTGGGCCACGACGGCCTCTACCTCGGCGACGGCCAGATGGTGCACGCGCCGCGCACCGGCAAGAACATCGAGGTCGTCCCGCTGGCCGGCTACTGGGACGGGCAGTTCATGTACGGCGTCCGCGTCTGACCCGCAGGGCGGGTGACCGGGATCACCGGACGCCCGCTCAACCGCGCTGCGCCGCCCCGCCGGACCGTGTCCGGCGGGGCGGCGCAGCCGTTTCCGTGGTTTCGGGCCTGGCACAATCCGGGCGCTTAGGTAACGAAACGGTTGAGAGAGGGTCGGGAATGGGCTAATGTTCCGGCGAGCCGGATCGTTGACGCGCCGCCAGCAGGCGGCGGCGATCCGCCGCCGCCGAACTCCGCCGCGCAGGCCCCCGCCGCGGCAGGGAGACCGGACGGCCGCGCGCACGGGCACCCCCCGCCCGCGGGCCCTGCGGGGTCCGCATGCGCCGGCCTCCCCGCGCAACCGGCCGGGAGCACCCGCGCCGGCGGCCGCTGGATGACCGCGGGCCGCTGCGCCCCCTCCGGTAGGCGGTACACGCGAGAAAGGTGGGCCACCACCGTGGACCAACGACGCGAGAACGGCGCCCCCCGCCGCCGCATCGCGGTCGCCGGAGCCCTGGCCGCCGGCACGCTGCTGGCCTCGACCACGGCCACGGGTACCGCGTTCGCCGACCCCACGGCCGATGAGGTCCGGGACAAGATCGAGAAGCTCCAAGAGGAGTACTCCGACCTGGCGGACGCCTACAACCAGGCGAAGCAGGACTACGACGCGGCCCAGAGCAAGCTCGAGGACATCGAGGACGACCAGGCCGGCGTCGAGGAGCAGCTGGAGGAGATGAAGTCGGGCGTGCGCGAGCTCGCCACCGCCGCCTACTCCGGCGCCGACTACACCTCGGTGCCCTACCTGATCAGCGACTCCGGCCCCGAGGACGCGCTGCAGCAGGCGTCCGACCTCGGCTACCTCTCGCAGAACCAGCAGGACCGCCTCGGCAACTATGTCGAGGAGAAGGACAAGCTCGACAAGCTGGTCGCCGAGGCCGACGACACCGCGACCGACGCCGAGGACAAGCTGGCCGAGTCCAAGGAGGCCAAGGAGGACGCCGAGGACAAGATCGCCGAGCAGGAGGAGATCCTGGACGGCCTCACCGAGGACGAGGCCGCCGCGGCCAACTCCGGCGTGGACGGCGGCGGTTCGGGCGGCGGCTCCTACAGCGGCTCCGCCACCGGCGACGCCCGCACCGCGATCGACTTCGCCTACGCCCAGATCGGCGACTCCTACAGCCTGGGCGCCAACGGCCCCGACGTGTGGGACTGCTCCAGCCTGGTCCAGGCGGCCTGGCGGGAGGCCGGCGTGAGCCTGCCGCGCACCACCTACGACCAGATCAACGCGGGCACCCCGGTCTCCTACGACGCCCTGCAGCCCGGTGACCTGGTGTTCTTCTACGACGGCCCGTCCCACGTCGGCCTCTACGTGGGCGGCGGCAAGATGGTGCACGCCTCCAACCCGTCCAAGCCGGTCATGGAGGTGAACATGGCGGACTACTGGTCCGCGGAGTTCAGCGGCGCCATCCGTCCCTAGGGCGTTCGGGGGCGGCCTCCGCAGCGAGAGTGCCGCCGGGTACCCCCGTCGCACGTCCGGCGGAGGAGCCGGGGCGGGGCTCTTCCTTCTCGGGTGAGGAGAACGCGGCGAGGGGCGTGCCAGGGCGCCGCGCAGCAGGGTAGTTGTCCACCCGGTACGCCCGGGGCGTGTTGGGTGGGTGGCGTTCGTCGCGAGCGGTGTCCTGGTGCACCCGTCGCAAGGCCGACGAATGAGTCAGGGCGGGTTTTCCCTGTCGATTGAGGAGAACGCCGCGAGGGGCGTGCCAGGGCGCCGCGCAGCAGGGCAGGTGTCCACCCAATACGCCCTAACTCCTCCTGCCATCACCGGTCCGGCCGCGGCCCCTGTCCAGGCGCCGCGGCCGGACCGTTTCTGCGGTCCGCCGCGCCGGACCGCTGCGCCCGCTGCGCCGCCCCGGCGCTACCGCCGCTCCTCCGGGAGCGCGAGCCCTGCCTGCTCCGGCCCGTCCCACCGGGCGTGCACGGTGCTGCGACCGGACCGGGGAGGTCGGGTCCGCAGCGTCGCGGGGTGCGCGGTCCGAGCCGCCGTCCCTGCCCGGCCCGCGGCGCTGCCGGGGGCATGCCGCGCTGCGCGGCGCCGCCGGCCGGGCGCGCCCTAGACTCGGCGGGATGGGGCGCACGCTGATCATCACCAACGACTTTCCGCCCAAGGCCGGCGGGATCCAGTCCTTCGTGCACGCGCTGGCGCTGCGCCGGCCGCCGGGGTCGGTGGTGGTCTACTGCTCTGATCCGGCGGCGCGGATCGCCGGTGCACCCGGCCCCGGCGCCGTGGACCGGTCGGCTGTGGAGGAGTTCGACCTCGCCCAGCCGTTTCCGATCGTGCGCGAAGCCGCGCCCGTCCTGCTGCCCACGCCGGGGGCCACCCGGCGGGCGGCGCGGATCGCGGCGCTGGAGGGCTGCGACACCGCTCTGTTCGGCGCCGCGGCGCCGCTGGGTCTGATGGCGCCCGCGCTGCGGCGGGCGGGCGTCCGGCGCGCCGTGGGCCTCACCCACGGCCATGAGGCGGGCTGGGCGGCCCTGCCGGGGCCGCGCGCGGCGCTGCGCCGCATCGGTGAATCCGTCGACGTCCTGACCTATCTGGGCGACTACACGCGGCGGCGGATCGCCGGTGCGCTGTCCGCCGGCGCCGCCGCGCGGATGCGGCGGCTCGCGCCGGGCGTCGACAGCCAGCGCTTCCACCCCGGTGCTGACGGCGCGGCCGTCCGCAAGAGGTACGGGCTCGAGGGGGCGCCGGTCGCCGTGTGCGTCTCCCGCCTCGTCCGCCGCAAGGGCCAGGACATGCTCATCCGCGGCTGGCCGCGGGTCCGCGCCGACGTGCCCGGCGCGCGGCTGCTCCTCGTCGGTGGCGGCCCCGACCGGGCGCGGCTGGAGCGGCTGGCCCGCGACCGCGGGGTCGCCGGCTCCGTCGTCTTCGCCGGCGACGTCACCGCCGGGGAGCTGCCCGCGCACTACGCCGCGGGCGATGTCTTCGCCATGCCCTGCCGCACCCGCGGCGGCGGGCTGGACGCCGAAGGGCTCGGAATGGTCTTCCTGGAGGCGTCGGCGACCGGGCTGCCGGTCGTCGCCGGCGACTCCGGCGGCGCCCCCGACGCGGTCCTGGACGGCCGCACCGGCACGGTCGCCGACGGCACCCGGCCGGGGCCGCCCGCGCGCGCCGTTGCGGCGCTCCTGGCCGATCCGGCCCGCGCCGCAGCGCTCGGCGCGGCCGGCCGCGCATGGACCCGCGCGGAATGGGACTGGGACCGCGTCTCCGGCGACCTGGCCGCGCTGCTCGACGGCTGAACGCCCGGTGTGCCTGGTCGGCCGGCGCCGGCCGAGGGCGGAGGCTGGCAGGGGCAGGCAGAGCAGTGCGGCGGAGGCACCCGTCCTTGCCTCCGCCGCACGATGCCGATGCACGGGCGCTGTACCGCGCATCCGGCGGAGGGGCTGCGGCGCTGGCCGCGGCCCCGAAGACCCGCTGCGGGCGCTCGCGGCGCCCGGGCCGGTCAGTCCTGCGCGTAGAGCGCGTCGATCTCGGCGCTGAACTGCTTGGCCACCACGTGCCGCTTCACCTTGAGCGACGCGGTCATCGAGCCGTCGGCCTCGCTGAAGTCGACCGGCAGGATGGTGAACTTGCGGATGGACTCCGCGCGCGAGACCGCGCTGTTCGCCGTGTCCACCGCCTCCTGGATCGCCGCGCGCAGGTCGGCGTCGCCGAGCAGTTCGGTGAGACTGCCCGTCTTGCCGTTCTGCTCCTTCCAGAACTCCAGCGCCTCCGGGTCCAGGGTGATCAGAGCGGAGATGAACTTCTGGTTGTCGCCGACGACCATGCACTGGCTGACCAGGGCGTGGCCGCGGAGCCGGTCCTCGATGACGGCCGGGGCGACGTTCTTGCCGCCGGCGGTCACGATGATCTCCTTCTTGCGGCCGGTGATGCTGAGGTAGCCGTCGTCGTCCAGGGCGCCGAGGTCGCCGGTGCGGTACCAGCCGTCCCCGTCGAAGGCGTCCTCGGTGGCCCTGGCGTTGTTCCAGTAGCCGCGCATGATGTGGTCGCCCTTGCAGAGGATCTCGCCGTCCTCGCCGATCCGGATCGACACGCCCGGGAACGGCGCCCCCACGGTGCCGATCTTGTTGAGCGTCGGCGTGTTGACCGCGGTCGGGGCGGAGGTCTCGGTGAGCCCGTAGCCCTCGATGATGGTGAGGCCCACGCCGCGGAAGAAGTGGCCGAGCCGGCTGCCCAGTGCGGAGCCGCCGGAGACCGCGTGGGTGGCCTGGCCGCCCACCGCGGCGAGGATCTTGCCGTAGACGAGCTTGGCGAACAGCGCGTGCTTCATGCGCAGGCCGAGCGGCACCCGGCCGGTGCTGAGCGCGGTGCTGTAGGCGATGGCGGTGTCGGCGGCGGCGCCGAAGATCTTGCCGCGCCCCTCCGAGACGGCCTTCTGCTCGGCCTTGTTGTAGACCTTCTCGAACACCCGCGGCACGGCCAGCAGGAAGGTCGGCTTGTACACCGCGAGCGTGTCGATGAGCTCCGGGCCGGTCGTGGGGAAGTGGCCCAGGACCGTCTTGGACTCGATGCAGCCGATCTGGATGATCCGCGCGAACGAGTGTGCCAGCGGCAGGAAGAGCAGCGTGGAGCGGCCCTCGAGGGTGAAGACCTCCTCGAGCGGGCCCCGGACGATGTTGAGGATGGTGAAGAGCAGGTTGCGGTGGGTGAGCTCGCAGCCCTTCGGGCGGCCGGTGGTGCCCGAGGTGTAGATGAGCGTGGCGAGCTCGTCGACGCCGCCCGCGGTGCGCCGCTCCTCGACGGCGGCGGCGTCCACGTCGGCGCCGGTCGCGGTGAAGGCGTCCAGGCCGCCGTCGATCTGCCACACGTGCGCCAGGTCCGGCAGGTCGGCGCGGACCTCCTCGACCCGGGCGGTGTGCTCGTCGGCCTCGACGAAGACGGCGGTGGCGCCGGAGTCGCCCAGGATCCACTGCACCTGCTCGGCGGAGGAGGTCTCATAGATCGGCACGGTGACGCCGCCGACCGACCAGATGGCGTAGTCGATGACGGTCCACTCGTACCGGGTGCGGGCCATCAGGGCGACGCGGTCGCCGTGCGCGATGCCGGCGGCGATCAGGGCCTTGGCGACGGATACGACGTCGTCGCGGAACTCCGCGCAGGTGACGTCCCTCCACTGGCCGGACTCCTGCCGGCGCAGCGCCACGGACTGCGGCTCGTCGGCCGCGCGGGCGAAGAGGGTGTCGGGGAGGCGCTGCTCCGCCGAGATCTCGACCTTGACGGGGCGGCTGAATTCGCGCACGTGGTGCTCCTGGACGTACGGGGGCGGCGAGGGACGTGACGACGGTAACAACCATCGGCTACCCGCGGGTAGAACGGGTTCTCGTTCGGTATCCAATGGTGACCGAATGCGGCCGGTCCGGCATGCGCGGCGGCCCGCGCGCCGGGGGAGCGGGCGTGCGGAGCGCCCGGCTGCCGGGCGTGCCCCGCTGCCGGGAGGCGCAGCGCGGGGGCGCCGGGCACCCGCGGAGCCGGTCCGTCGTTACCGTGGCAGAGGCACGGCCGCAGCGGCGCGCGCCGAACCGACGCCCGCGCCTGTCCGGCGCGGCCACGATCAGCAGGGGGCACACCAGGATGGCTGAGCCGAACCAGGGCGGACGCGGTACCGGGGGCGAGCGCGCGAACGACCCCTCCGCCGACCTCATCGACGACGCGCTGCGGCTCGTGGACGACCTGCAGCGGCGGCTGGTCGTGGCCGGCGTGCGGCGCGGGGTCAAGACCGCGACGGCGCCGCCGGCGCGCACCGGCGACGTCTGGGAGGAGGCGATCCGCGCAGAGCAGCCCGAGCCGGAGCCGCCGCTCGACCGGCTCGCCGGAGTGGTCCGCACCGCCGCACCGGAGATCGCCGGCCACCTGGGCCGCGCCGGCGCCGCCCTCTTCGGCGCACTCGGCGACACCTGGCGCATCGTCGAGGGCGAGCTCGAGCAGCAGCGGAGCCGGTCGGCGGAGTCCCGTGGCGCGGAGCCCGGCGGGGCGGAGTCCCGGGGGGAGAGCGGCGCGGCCCCCGGCGCCGGAGGTGCCGGCCGCTGACGCCCCCGTCCACCGGGGCTCCGGGGCGGACCGCACGGCGTCCCGCCCCGGCGGGGTGCGCGCGCCGGGCGCGGCTGAGACGGGGCGGCGGAGGGAGCGCGTCAGCCGGCGAGCAGCTCCGGCGCAGTGAACACGGCCGCCGCCACCCCCGCGGCCACGGCCAGGACGGCCACCGCGAACGCCCGCCTGAGCGGTGCGGGCGGGATGCGGCCGGCCAGCCGGCCGGCGAGCAGCGAGGCGACCGCGGCGGCGCCGACGAAGGCGCCGATCGCGCCGTAGTCCAGCCCCGGAAGCGCGCCGGCGTGCGCCGCGAGCCCGGACACGGCGTTCAGTGCGATCACCACCAGCGAGGTGGCCACCGCCTCGGTGGCGGTCAGCCCGAGTGCCAGGGTGAGCGCCGGAACGATCAGGAAGCCGCCGCCGACGCCGAACACCCCGGTGAGGGCGCCGACCGCTGCTCCGGCCCCCGCGGAGGCGGGCAGGCAGCGGCGCCAGTCGACGCCGTTGTCCGGGGTCCGGCAGGCGCCGCCCGCTTCGGGGGTGCCGCGGAGCATCCGGACGGCGACCACCACCATCAGGGCGGCGAACGCCAGCATCAGCCAGCGCTCCGGTACGAGCCGGCCGAGCGCTGCGCCGGCGAAGGCCGCGGGCAGCCCGACACCGCCGAAGATGAGCGCCACCCGCCAGCGCACGGCGCCCTCGCGCAGCCGCGGCGCCAGTGCCGCCAGGGACGACGCCCCGACCACGATCAGCGAGGCCGGCACTGCGGCCGCCATCGGCAGGCCGACGCCGAAGACCAGCGCCGGCACGGCGACGATGGAGCCGCCCGCGCCGAGGAGCCCGAGCACCGCACCGATGAGCAGGCCGAAGACGATCTCCAGCGTCATCGCGCACACTCCTTCCGGGCCGGTCGCGGCAGCGGGCCGAGCGTGCGGTGCTCCGCCGTGCGGTGCGCGGGCGGGTGCTCCGGGGAAGGCGGCGGGGCGGTGTCGGCGGGCATGTCGGCCTCCAGGGGTCAGACGGGTGCGGCGAGGGGGAGGCTGCACCGGACGGGTGCCGCGTGCCCCGGGCGGTGCGGGGGCCGGCGCGGCGGGGCGGGGAGCGGGCAGCGGGGGACAAGCCCGTCCCGGCGGCGGGACCGCCGCCGGGACGGGCGGCCGGTCAGCCGGCCGGCTGCGTGATCCGGTTCACCGCGGCGTCGATGTCGCCTGCCTCGGCGGGCCGGTTGTAAGGCAGCAGGGAGAGCACCTTGGCCATGGCGCAGCTGTTGCTCAGCGCGGCGAAGGCGAGCCCGCCGCCGATCGCGGCGGCGACGTACTTGGCCGGCTCCCAGGCGATGCTGGCGAGGACCGAGGCCAGCACGATCCCGCCGGCGACCAGGCGGACCTGGCGCTCCATGGCCCAGCGCTCGGTGCCGCGCAGCACCGGCCCGTCGCCGGCGGTCCATGCGGCCATCCCGCCGGAGAGCACCCGGGCGCCGGTCAGGCCGGCACCGGCGAGGGCGGTCCGGCACTGCTCGGCGCGTGCACCGGACTGGCAGACGAGCACCAGCTCGGCACCTGCGGCCTCGGCGATCCGGCCCAGGTGCGGGCCGATCCTGTCCAGCGGCAGGTTGACCGCGCCGTCGATATGCGCGGTCTCGAACTCGCCCGGGGTGCGGACGTCGAGGAACAGGGCACCCCCGGCGGTGTGCAGTGCGCGGGCGGCGGTCGGGTCGATGGTGGTTGCGGGCATGCGGGTCTCCTTGATGCTGGTGGTGGGGTGCCGCGCGGGTGCGCCGCCCCGGCCCGGAAGCTCCGGGGCACGCGGGTGCGCCGGTGGGCCGGGGCGGCCGGGCGGGCCCGGGTACTCCGGGGAGTATCCAGACGGCGCGGGTCCGCGCGGCGCGCCGCCGCTGCGCGGCGGGCTGTCCGGTAAGGTCAGACAGGTCGGGCGGGTCGTGCGGATGGCCGGCGGCGGGCCGCCGGGTGCGCGCCGCCCCAGCCGGGCGGCGCAGTCAGGCCGCCGCGAGCCGGTAGGCCGCGTAGCCGCCGACCAGGTCGGTCACCTCGGCGCGGCCTTGGGCCCGCAGGTAGCTGGCCGCGACGCTGGACCGGTAGCCGCCGGCGCAGTGCACGACGACCGGGCGGTCCGCCGGGAGTTCGCCGATGCGGTCCGGCAGCGCCGCCAGCGGGATGTGAACCGAGCCGTCGATCGCGCCCCCGGCGCGCTCGCCCGATCCGCGGACGTCGAGTACCACCGGTGCGCCCGGCTCGGCCAGACTGCGGGCCAGGTCGGCGGCGCTGGTGCGCGGGGCGCGGGCGGTCTCGGCCGGCGCGGCGGCCATGGCGGCCTCCGGAGCGGCCAGCACGCCGGCGACGGTGTCCAGGCCGACACGGGCCAGCCGGACCACGGTCTCCCGCTCGCGGCCCTCGGGCGCCACCACGAGGATGGGCTGGCCGGGCGTGACCATCATGCCGGCGGTCTCGGCGAACCGGCCGTCGGAGCCGATGTTGATGCTGCCCGCGAAGTGGCCGGCCGCGAAGGCCAGCTGGTCGCGGGAGTCGACCACGACCGCGCCGTCGGCGCGCCGGGCCAGGAACTCCTCGGCGGTGATCGGGCGGGCCAGCGCGTCGATGTCGGCGACCGGGCGGTCCTGGCGGTTCTTCGCCGCGTCGAAGGGGAAGTAGGCGGGGATCGCCTCCTGGCCGTCGGCGACCAGCGCGACGAACTCCTCCATCGGCATCGGCTGCACGGCGTAGTTGGTCAGCCGCTGCTCGCCGATGGTGGAGGTCTTCTCCGAGGAGAGGTTCTTGCCGCAGGCCGACCCTGCGCCGTGCCCGGGGAACAGTCCGGTGGAGTCGGGCAGCGCCATCAGCTTGGTGTGCACCGAGTCGTAGAGCATCGGGGCCAGCTTCTCGGCGGAGTGGCCGAAGGAGGCTGCCAGGTCGGGTCGGCCGACGTCGCCGATGAACAGGGCGTCGCCGGTGAGCACGCCGTAGGGGACGGTGTCGCCGGGGTTCTCGTACACCACCACGCTGACCGACTCCGGGGTGTGGCCGGGGGTGTGCAGGATCTCCAGGGTGACCCCGCCGAGCGGGATCCGCTCGCCGTCGGCCAGGCCGCGGAAGTCGAACTGGGCCTCGGCACCGGAGCCGTAGCCGATCCAGGCGCCGGTGCGCTCGGCGATCTCGAAGTGGCCGGAGATGAAGTCGGCGTGCAGGTGGGTGTTGATCACGCCGACCACGGTGAAGCCGCGCTCGGCGGCGTCGTCCAGGTACTCGTCGACGTCGATGCGCGGGTCGACGACCACGGCTTCGCCGGTGGACTCGTCGGCGATCATGTACGACGCCTGGGAGAGGCAGTCGAGGTAGTACTGGGCGAAGAACACGGGTGGTCCCTTCTTTCCGTCGGGTACTCCGGGGGGTATCCGGAAGGCCTGGTTCGCCCCTGGTTTCCGGCGGGGCGGCCTCCGCGGGCTTCGATACTCCGGGGAGTATCACCGGGCGATGGGTGCGCCGCAGTGCGGCGCGGCGGGCGTCAGGCCAGCGCCAGGAAGAGCTTCTCCAGGTCGGCCTCTGTCATCTCCGGATCCTCACCGCGCTCGCGCGCGCTGTTGCAGTGCCGGAGTCCGCTGGAGACGATCTTGAAGCCCGCGCGGTCCAGGGCGCGGGAGACCGCGGCGAGCTGCTGGAGGGTCTCCGCGCAGTCCTCGCCGTTCTCGATCATCGAGATCACTCCGGCCAGCTGGCCCTGGGCCCGCTTCAACCGGGTCAGGGCGTCACCGACCAGCTCTGGCTTGAGCTCCATCCTCATCACCTCATCCCGCTCCAACATACCCCCCGGTGTACCCATTCCCCGCCGCGGCTGTGGTCCCCGCCACGCGGCGCGGGTCCGGGCTGGGAGCCGCACCCGCACGGGGCGCTGGTCGGACCGGTCTGGACCTTTGGTTTACTCCTGGTGGGCGCGGGCGGCGCGCCCGCACCGAGAGGCACTAGGAGAGGCCATGCCCCCCAGCAGCGCACCGCGCACGTCCCGCGCCCCGGCGATCGGCGTCGACATCGGGGGCACCAAGATCGCGGCCGGAGCCGTCGACGCGGAGGGCACCGTCCTCGCCTCCACCCGGCGGCCCACCCCCTTCGGCGACGCCGCGGCGCTGGCCGAGGCGGTCGCCGCCGCAGTGGCCGAGCTGCGGGCCGAAGTGCCCGGCGCCGCCGCCGTCGGGATCGGCACCGCCGGCTTCGTGGATGAGGAGCGGGCCCGCATCATCCTCGCCGGGAACCTGGGGCTGCGCGGTGAGCCGGTGCGCGACCGTATCGCGGCACTGGTCGGCCTGCCCGTCGTCGTGGAGAACGACGCCAACGCCGCCGCCTGGGCCGAGGCGCGGTTCGGCGCGGGCCGCGGCGCCCGCAACACCGTGGTGGTGACGCTGGGTACCGGCGTCGGCGGTGCGGTCGTCATCGACGGCGAGCTGCGCCGCGGCGGCTTCGGCGCGGCCGGCGAGGTCGGGCACTACCGGATGGTGCCCTACGGCCGCCGCTGCCCGTGCGGCAACCAGGGCTGCTGGGAGCAGTACGCCAGCGGCAGCGCCCTGGCCGCCGAGGCCCGGGACCTGGCGGCCGCCGATCCGGAGCGCGGTGCCCGGCTGCTCGCCGACGCCGGCGGCGACCCCGCGGCCGTGACCGGGCCGGCCGTGACCCGGGCCGCCCGCGACGGAGACCCGGGGGCGCTGGAGTGCTTCGCCCGCGTCGGCGCGTGGGTGGGTGCGGGGCTCGCCGACCTCGCCGCGATCCTCGACCCGGAGCTGTTCGTCATCGGCGGCGGCGTCGCCGAGGCGGGCGACATCGTCCTCGACCCGGCGCGCGCTGCCTACGCCGACGGCGTCACCGGCCGCCGCACCCGCCGCCTCGCCGACATCCGCCCGGCCGTCCTCGGATCCGCCGCCGGCGTCATCGGCGCCGCCGACCTGGCCCTGCGCTGACCCCGCGGAGCAGCCGGGGCGGGCCCGGGGGCGCCGGGCGGACACACGGCGGGCGGGCCGCCTGTCCGCGGCGGCCCGCCCGCCGTGTGCGGAGGCGGGGTCAGGCGGCGGGGGCGCCCGTCCCGGATTCGTCCTGCTTCCCCCTGCGGCGGAGGCGCCAGCGCTTGCGGGGCTCCTGCTCGCGGGCGGTGCGGCGCTCGGCCCGCTCGTCCTTGCGGCGCTGCCGGGCGTCGGCGTGCTGCTCGCGGCGCTCCTCCTTGGCTGCCTGGTCGAGCTCGCGCTTCACCGCCTGCGCGTACCGGTCGACGTACTCCTGCCCGGAGAGCGCCATCAGGGCGTACATGATCTCGTCGGTGACGGCCCGCAGCACCCGCGGGTCCTTCTCCATGCCGTAGTAGCGGGAGAAGTCCAGCGGCTCGCCGAACACCACCTTCGGGCGGATTCCGAGCTTGGGCACCGTGCGCCCGGGAGGCATGATCTTCTCCAGGTTGATCATGGCCATCGGCACCACCGGCGCCCGCGACTCCAGTGCAAGCCGCGCCACTCCGGTCCGGCCGCGGTACAGGCGGCCGTCGGGTGAGCGGGTCCCCTCCGGGTAGATGCCGAGCAGCCGCCCCTGCTTGAGGACCCGCAGGCCGGTGCGGAGCGCGCCCTCGCTGGCCTTGCCGCCCGAGCGGTCGATCGGGATCTGCCCGACGCCGCTGAAGAACCACCGGCTGAACAGGCCTTTCACGCCCGGCCCGGTGAAGTACTCCGACTTGGCGAGGAAGGTGATCTTCCGCGGCAGCGGCAGCGGACCGAAGAAGTGGTCGGAGAAGGACAGGTGGTTGCTCACCATGATCGCCGGCCCCTGGCGCGGCACGTTCTCGACGCCGTAGGCCCGCGGCTGCCAGAGCACCGCCAGCACCGGGCCCAGAATCGCCTTCACAACCCAGTAGAACACCGAGACTCACCCCCGCCCGTGCGGGTGGTATCCGGACATGTGCGTCGGTCCGCCTTCCCCGCTGCCAACAATCGTGCTTATCTTCGCATCGCCGGGGGCCGACCACCAATTGCGCGGCCCGGCCCCGGGGGTGCCGCGGCGCCCGCCGCCGGGTTAGGTTCGAACCCCGCACCGGCGCCGGTGCGGGGCCCGGAGACCGGCACCTGAACCAGGAGGGCCTGATGACACGCGTGCCCGGGGCCGAACCTTACCGCCGGTCTGCCGGACCGGGCGGCACCGGCCCGTGCCGCCGGCCGGCGGCCGCCGCCCCGCGGGCCGCGACACACCCGGCCCTGCGGCGCCCGCGGGTGCCAGCGGCCCTTGCCGTGCGGGCGTTCTCGGCGCAGAGAAGTCGGGAAGATCATGCCATCGGGCACCGAACACTGCGTATCCTCACGAGAGAGGCGTGCGGCACCCCGCGCGGCACCGCTGCTGGCAGCCGCCGCGGTGCCCGCGCGGCACCGGCCGCGGACGGCGAGCGCCTCGGGCGCGCGTGCGGCGGCAACGCGCGCGGGAACGGCGCGCGCAAACGCGGCCGAAGCGGGGAAGGAAGCCAGCGATGACGAACCGCCGCGGAAACGGCCTGCTCGCGGAATCCTACGTCCCGCTCATCCTGCTCCCGCCGGCCTCGGCCGACCGCATGCTCGAAGCACTCGGCGCGCACGGCATCGCCGCGTACGCGGTGCGGCTCGACGCCGACACCCTCGGCGCCGAAGCCGCCGCCGGCGGTGCGCCCGCCGGTGAAGGAGCGCGCGACCACCTCTACGTGGACGAGGGCGCACGCGACGCCGCCGAGCTCGTCCTCCGCTCCGAGCTGCCCGACCTCGCCGGGGGCGCGACCGCCACCGCCGAGCGCGACGACGCCGCCCCCGCCCGGCCGGAGGCCGACGGACCGGGCCGCGCTGCGGGCGGGGCGGCCGGAGCCGGAGCGGCGGAGAGCGGCGCCGCGGGGCCCGAGTCGGCGGACACCGGCACCGATGCCGTCTGGGACGACCTCGTCGCCCGCTTCTACAGCACCGACTCCGACGCTGCCGCGCCCGCCTGGCCGGACGCCGAGAACGTCGGCCCCGGCTCCGGCGACCGGGCCGGCGATCCGGCCGAGGAGCCGGCGGACGACTCCGGCCCCGGCCCCGGCCCGCGCACGGTCCGCCCGGCCGCCGACGGCGACTCCGCGGACGACGGCGGCCACTTCGTGCCGCCGCCCCCGCCGCCGCTTCCCCGCGGCGACCTGACCAGCCGGCTCGCCTGGGGCGGCCTGTTCGGCGGGCCGCTGTTCCTGCTCGGGTCCATGCTGCTCGACGTAGCACCCGGCTGGCCGGCCTTCCTCGCCGTCGCCGCGTTCATCGCCGGCTTCGTGGTGCTCGTGGTGCGGATGGGCGACCGCGCCTCCGGTGACAACGGGCCCGACGACGGCGCTGTCGTCTGAGGCGGCGCCGGCCCGGCTGCCCTGGCGTGCCGGCGCCGCCCCCCGCTTCCGCAGACCGCGGGTGCCCCGCGCGCCCGCGCCGGGAACGCGCTCTGCCCCTGCCCTGCCCGGCGCCCCCGGCCGTGCAGCGGCCCCAGGCGACCCGGGGGAGG
This sequence comes from Nocardiopsis coralliicola, assembly GCF_054779695.1. NCBI lineage: Bacteria > Bacillati > Actinomycetota > Actinomycetes > Streptosporangiales > Nocardiopsidaceae > Nocardiopsis > Nocardiopsis coralliicola. The sequence goes on from NZ_BAAGXT010000047.1 coordinate 39,664, forward strand.
AGGACCGCATGGGCTTCGCTGCCCCGCTGTGGCGCGCCATCACCGCCTTCCGGGTGGCGTCCCTGGCCTATGCCGCCTATCTGGCGGCCACCACGCACGCGCTCATCGCCTCGGTACCCGTCGCCATCGCGGTCCTGGCCGTGATGGCCGCCTGGACGGCGGGCAGCTCCTACGCCTATGGCCGGCTGGGCGGCTCCGCTGCCGGTCGCAGCGCCGGCCTGCGGCTCGCGGCCGCGGACGCCGCGGTGGCCCTGGCCTGCCTCGCCGCCACCGCGGCCGCCGTCGAGCCCGGCTACCTCAAGCTCTCCCCGCCGCTGACGACCACGTGGTTCGCCGGTGCGGTGCTGGCGGTGGCGGTCGTCGCGGGCCGGCGGTGGGCGCTCACCCTGGCGCTGGCGCACGGAGTCGTCGACATCGCCGTCCGCGCCGGACTGGGGCTGGAGATCACGGCCGCGGTGCCCCGCGGAGTGGTCCTGCTGCTGCTGGCCGGCTACTGCATGGGCCACCTCGCCCACTCCGCGGCCGAGGCCGAGCGGCGGCTGGCCCAGGCCGTGGCCGCCGAGGCGCGGACCGCCGAGCGGGAGCGGCTGGCCCGCTCCATCCACGACTCGGTGCTGCAGGTGCTCGCGATGGTCCGCCGCCGCGGTGCGGAGGCCGGCGGCGCAGCGGCCGACCTGGGACGGCTCGCCGGCGAGCAGGAGGAGCGGCTCCGCGCCCTCATCGCCACCGGACCAAACCACCGCCCCGCCCCGGCCGGGCTGCTGGCGGCCACCGCACCGCAGCCGGCCGGGAAGGCCGCACCGGGAGGGGGCAGGGCCGCCGGAGCCGATCCTGGCGAGGCCGACCTGAAGGTGCTGATCATGGCGCACGCCGCTGACCGGGTGACCGTGTCCGCGCCGGCCGGACCGGTGCTGCTGCCGGGGCCGGCCGCCGGGGAGGCGGCCGCCGCGGTCGCCGCCGCTCTGGACAACGTGCGCGCCCACTGCCCGCCCCAGACCCGCACCTGGATCCTCATCGAGGACGAGGGCAGCGCGGTGGTGGTCACTGTCCGCGACGACGGACCGGGTATGGATCCGGAGCGCCCGCACCGCGCCGCAGCAGAGGGCCGCCTGGGCCTCGCCCAGTCGGTGCGCGGCCGCCTCCGCGACCTCGGCGGTACGGCCGCCGTCGACACCGCTCCCGGAGCCGGGACCGAGATCGAGATGCGCATCCCGCGGCCGCCGGGCCGCCCCTGACAGGGGCCTTCCCGGGCCGGGCGGCGCATTCCCGGGTGACGGGGCGGCGGCGTGCGCGCCGTACGGGCGGCGCTGCGGAGGGCGGACCCGCATGCCCCGGGAGCACACCGGTGCGGGCGCCCGGACGGCGGTCGCGGGATTCTCTGGCGGACCCCCTGAGCAGCGGAGGGCCGGCACCCGGCCCGGAGCGGCCGGACGGCGGGTGTTCCGGCTCCGGGCCGGTGCGCTGGCGGACGAGCGGGAGGCGCTGCAGCCTGCGCTGGTCCGCTCGCCCTGCCCCGCCCCCGGCATCCGGGGCCCTGCCCGATCCCCGGGCCGGCGGAGTACCGGGACTCTGCAGGCAGCGCGGACGTCCCCGTGCCTGCGGCGGTCCTGCGGCGGCCCGGCGGCGGTGCTGACTCTGACGGGCGCACCCAGGGCCGGTTGGACCGGTGGCGGGGTGCGCGGAAGTGCCTCGGCGGCGGTGCGCCCGGCGGCGAGCTCCTCGCGGAACCCGCTGACGGCGGCGCGAGCGCCGCCCCCACGCCACCGGAGAGCACCACCGGCAGCACCGGTACCGAGATCAGCGGGCGGGCCCGGACGCGTTCCCGGCGCCCCGGGCCGGCGGCCGGACTGCCGCTCGGGCCAAGCGCTCCCGAGCAGGGCGGCCCCGCCGTCGCCCGCGGTGCTCCGCGCGGTGGCAGGGCCCGCGGCAGCGGGGGCCGGCCGCGCTGCCCGGTGCTGTCGAAGGCGCTGCGGTCGTGCACCGCCGCGGTGGACTCCGGCGCAGTCCGGTGTGCGCCGGCCGGCCGGCGCGGGCCCCGCGGCGCTTCCCCGGCTCCCGGTTCCCGGCGCCGGTCGCGCACCGGCGGCGGCAGGGGGCGGCCGCGCGGGCGGGGCCGGCCCGGGGGTACCGCCCGCCGTCCGCGGTCAGTTGAGCGGCGGGCCTTCGCCGGGGGACTCCTGGTAGGAGTAGCGCTGCTCCGACCACGGGTCGGCGAGGTTGTGGTAGCCGCGCTCCTCCCAGAAGCCGCGGCGGTCGGCGGTGAGGTACTCGACCGCGCGCAGCCACTTCACGCTCTTCCAGCCGTACCGGTGCGGTACGACGAGGCGCAGCGGGTGGCCGTGCTCGGGTGCCAGCGGGGCGCCGTGCCGGTGGGTCGCCAGCAGCACGCCGTCGCGGAGGAAGTCGTCCAGCCGGAGGTTGGCGCTGTAGCCGTACTCGCCCCACGCCATCACGTGGGTGGCGTCCGGTCCGGGCGGTGCCAGCTGGACCAGGTCGGCGGTGTGCAGGCCGCCCCAGCGGATGGCCGGGAGGGTGAAGCGCGTCACGCAGTGGAAGTCGGCGACCGACTCGCTGAACGGCAGGTCCTGGAACTCCTCCCAGGTCCAGCGGTGCCCGCCGGGGTCGGCGGTTGCGCCGTAGACGCGCAGGTCCCAGCGGTGCGGGCGGAACCGGGGGACGCGGCCGTAGTGGACGGCCGCCGTCTCGCGCGGGACGTGCTGGCCCGGCGGCAGAGCCGGCCGGTCCTCCGGGCGCGCCGCGGCGGGCCCTGCCCGCGGCTGGTCCTGTGCCACGCCAAACCCCCTCTCCGGCGCCCCCGCGCACTGCCCTCCGGGCAGTTCCGTCGGCACCGCCCCGGCCGCCCATCCTGCCAGCTGGAGACGGCGCGCGCGGCAGCACCCCCGCGGCGGCCGGCGCGCGTGCACCCGGTCGGCGCGCCCGCCGGCCGCGCCCCGTGCGCGACGGCCGCCGGCACGTTTGCTTCCGTGCGGCCCGCACCGGGCCGCGGGCCCGGGAGCGCCCGCACAGCGCGGGATCCGGCCGCGGCGCGTACCCGGCGCCGGGAGCGGGGGCGCGGCGGATGGCCGGCACGCTGGTCGGCGTGCGCTATAGTCGCAGCCATGCAGCAGAGCTTTTGGCGTTTTTATGGCTACCGGCCCCAGGCATGGACGGTCGCCCGCCGAGCGCTGCTCTAACGGACGAACGCGAAAAGCCCCGGGCCGGTCGGCCCGGGGCTTTTTCCGTGCTCCGGGGCCGCCGGCCCGCACCCGGACTCGGAAAGCAGGACCGAACATGGTCATCGTCATGGCGCCCGGCGCCACCTCCGCCGACATCGACGCCGTTGTCGACCTGGTCGCGACCGCTGGCGGCGACGCCTACGTGACCCGCGGCGTCAGCCGCACCATCGTCGGCCTCGTCGGCGACGTCCGCCAGTTCGAGAGCCTCGACCTGCGCGCCATGCGGGGCGTCAGCGACGTCCTCCGCATCTCCGCCCCCTACAAGCTGGTGAGCAGGGAGAACCAGGAGGCCGGGTCGCAGGTGCGCGTGGCCGGAGTGCCGATCGGCGGCGGAGCCACCACGGTCATCGCCGGACCGTGCGCCGTGGAGACCCCCGAGCAGACCCTCGAAGCCGCGCTGATGGCGCGCGCCGCCGGCGCGGCGCTGCTCCGCGGCGGCGCCTACAAGCCCCGCACCTCGCCCTACGCCTTCCAGGGCCTCGGCGAGGACGGCCTGAAGATCCTCTCCGACGTGCGCGACGAGACCCGGATGCCGATCGTCACCGAGGTCGTCGACGCCGCCGACGTGGAGCTGGTCGCCAGCCACGCCGACATGCTCCAGGTCGGCACCCGCAACATGCAGAACTTCGCGCTGCTCCAGGCGGTCGGCGAAGCCGGCAAGCCGGTGCTGCTCAAGCGCGGCATGAACGCCACCATCGAGGAATGGCTGATGGCCGCCGAGTACATCGCCCAGCGCGGCAACCTCGACATCGTGCTCTGCGAGCGCGGCATCCGCACCTTCGAGAAGGCGACCCGCAACACCCTCGACATCAGCGCGGTCCCGGTGGCGCAGAGCCTCTCGCACCTGCCGGTGATCGTCGACCCGTCGCACTCCGGCGGCAAGCGCGAGCTGGTGCTGCCGCTGTCCCGCGCGGCGCTCGCCGTGGGCGCCGACGGCGTGATCGTCGACGTGCACCCCCGCCCGGAGACCGCGCTCTGCGACGGCCCGCAGGCCCTCGCCGACGACGCCGAACTGGCCGAGCTCCGCTCCACCGCCGAGTCCATGGCGGCGCTGCTCGGCCGCACCCTCACCCCGGCCGCGGAGCCGGCCGTCGCCTGAGCTGCGGCGGCCCGGCCGCTCCAGCGCGGCCCGGGAACCGGGCGAGCGCGGGGCCGGGGGAGCAGCAGAGGGCCCTTCGGCTCCTGCCTGGAGCGCAGGCAGGAGCCGAAGGGCCCGCTCGGTAAGACAGCCGGACCGCTGCGGGCCCGCGGGGCGGGCGGGCGCCGGGGGCCGCGCGGCCCCCGGCCGCTCAGAGGCGGCCCGGAGCCGCGTCGCCGCGGAAGCTGGGCTTGTGCAGCTGGGCCGAGCCGCGCAGGTGCTCGGCGAGCTCCTCGGCGTCCAGCCGGCGCTCGATCTGGCGCAGGTCGCCGACCTTCGCCGCCGTCTCCACCTGGCGCGGCGTGAGCAGCGTGCAGCAGTCCTCGTCGGGCAGCTCGGAGATCCGCAGCGTGCGGATCCGGCGCGCCTGGTCCATGATCTCGGTCTTGTCCATGCCGATCAGCGGCCGCAGGATCGGCAGGTCCACCGCGTCGTCGAGCGCGGTCAGGTTCGCCATCGTCTGGCTGGACACCTGGCCCAGTGCGTCGCCGGTGATGAGCGCCTCGGCCCCCAGGTCGTCGGCGAGCGCCTCGGCGGTCTTCAGCATCAGCCGGCGCTGGGCGACGATCTGCAGCCGCTCGGTGCCCGAGCTCTTGAGCTGCTGCTGCGCCTTGCCGAACGGCACCACGAACAGCCGCGAGCCGACCTGGAACCGGTCGAGCTCGCGCACCAGGCTGTACGCCTTGTAGATCGACTCCGGGCCGGTGAACGGCATGCCGGAGAAGTGCAGGAAGTCGACCTTGAGCCCGCGCCGCATCATCCGGTGCGCCGCGACCGGGGAGTCGATGCCGCCGGACATGAGCACCAAGCCGCGCCCGCTCATGCCCACCGGAAGGCCGCCCTGGCCGGGCGTGCCGTCGGTGAAGACGAACGCCTCGTCCTTGTCGACCTCGATGAAGACCGTGTTGTCGGGGTTCTTCAGCCGCACCGGCAGGCCGAACTGCTCCTTGATCCGCGCGCCGATGTGCACGGCCATCTCGGAGGAGTTCAGCGGGAACCGCTTGTCGCGGCGGCGGGCGCGCACCGCGAAGCTGCCGGAGGCGCCGGCGAGGCTGCGCAGCGCGATGTCGGTGATGGCGTCGATGTCCTTGGCGACGCGCCGCACCTGGTGCACCCACACCACGCCCATCACGTCGTGCATGCGCTCGGCGATCGCCGCGACCTCGAGGTCGGACGCGCCGGGCAGGCGCACGATGATGACGCCGGAGCCGCGCTGGCTGACCCGGACCTCGCCCAGGTCGCGCACCGCGTTGCGGATGTTGTTGTGCAGGCGGCGCTCGAAGAGCTTGCGGTTGCTGCCCTTGAGCACGATCTCGCCGAGCTTCATGAGCACGCAGAGCTCGCCCAGTCCGGAGCCGGACGGCGCCGGTTCGGCGGCCGTCCCCGCGGACACGGGCGCTGTGTCGACGGAGTCGGACGTGACTGCCATGGCGGCATCTCCAAGGAGCGTGAGAGGTGGTCGGAGCGGGCCGGTGCGCACGTGCGGCACCGGAACACCGCATCACTCCAGTATCCGGCACACAGGGCACCGGTCGGTACCTCTGCCGGGTCGGATCGGCCGGCGCGCGCGTGGCGCGCGGCACGCCGCCGAGGGGCGCCGGGCGGGCGGCGGGCCGGCCCGGACGCGGGGCAGCGGC
>NZ_BAAGXT010000048.1:0-45570 GCF_054779695.1 Nocardiopsis coralliicola
GCCGGGAGCGCCGGGGCGGCCGCCCGGTCCCGTCCCGCCGAACGCGGCGCCCCCCGGCGCCCGTCCGCCCGGACCCCCCGGCGCCCCGCCGGGACCTTTCCCTCCGGGGGCGCGGCCCCCGGGGATGCCGGGTCCCGGCCGGCCGCCCGGCCCTCCGCTGCCGCCGCACGGCGCTCCGCAGCCGGGCATGCCCGGGCAGCCGCCGGCACCCCCGTTCGGCCCGGCGCCGGGCGGGCCCGCCGAGGCCGAGGCGAAGCCGAAGACGCCGCTGATGGGCCGCATCCTCGGCCGCCAGGAGCGCGCCAAGTCCGACGCCGTTCCGGCGGAGGAGCTGCCCGAGTTCCCTGAGGACTCCGACGCCAAGACCCAGAACATCGCGGTCGTCCGGGACGCCCCCGAGGACGGCGCCACGCAGAACATCGCCGCGGTCGGCGGCGATGCCGGTGAGAACTCCACCCAGAACCTGGGGGCCGTCGACGACGCCTTCGGCAGCCTGTACCGGGACAGCTCGGCGAGCAGCGGCGCGCCGTCGCACACCGCCGAGATCGACCTGTCGGCGATGTCGGACTTCGACGACGAGCCGCCGCACCGGCACGGCCGCCGACGCAGCGCCAGCGGCGGGCGGACCGCGCTGATCGTCGGCGGATTCGCGGTCGTGCTCGTGGCCGGCGCCACCGGCGCGTTCTTCCTCGCGCGCGGTGCCGGCGGCACCGACGCGGAGACCGCCGCTGCGGCGGACCCGCCGGGATCCCCGTCCACCCTGGAGTCCGGAACGCTCTTCCCGGAGACGCTCGACGTCAACGGCACGGAGTACGAGCTGGCGCTGGTCGACGCGACCGACGACTGCTCCACGGTGGGCCGCAACGACTACGGCTCGGTGCTCGCCGACAACGGCTGCGAGCAGGTGATCCGGGCGACCTACACCGACCCCGAGGGCGGCCTCGCCGTCACCGCCGGCATCGCGGCGATGGGCTCCGCCGACGAGGCGGGCGCCGCGATCGAGGCACAGGACCTCAACCAGGGCGACTGGTTCGCGGGCCTCAAGGGCTCCGACGGCAGCGGTGCCGAGAACATGGAGGCCGCGGCCGGCCGCGCAGGCGGCGGCCAGTGGGGGCCCTACCTGGTGTTCTCGCTCGCCGCCAACGCCGATGGCGCCCCGCCGGCCGAAGACGACGCGGCGCTGGAGAAGGCCGGCGACGGGTTCGTCGACACCGTCCTGGCCTCCCTCGTCGCTGAAGAGGGCGGCTGACCCTCGCCACCGCCGACGGCGCGTGCCGGCATCCCCGCGGGATGCCGGCACGCGCCGTTTCGGTACTGCGCGGAGCTGGAGCGCCGCGGCGAGGCGGCTTCACGCACGCCCGCGAGCCGACCCCAGGGACCGGGCAGACCGCCCCGCCCCCGGATCCCGCGCTCGCGGGCCGGCCCCGACCAGCGGTCGCGGCCGGAAAAGCAGCCGCGGCCGGCCCTCGGCGTCAGAGCGTGCGCACGCGGCGCGTCAGGCGGGCGCGGAGGGCGAGGTCGGCGTCGGGCGGGTAGGCGATCTCTTCGAGGGTGAGGCCGTGCGCCGCGACGACGTGTACGGACGAGTCGCGGACACCGGCCTCCAGGACGGCGCCGGGCCACTCCGCGGGGCGGCGGCCGTCGCCGACCGCGAGCATCGCGCCGATCAGGGCGCGCACCATGTTGTGGCAGAACGCGTCCGCCCGAACGGTGGCGGCGAGCACGCCGTCGGCGCCGCGCTCCCAGCTGAGCCGCTGCAGCTCGCGGATTGTCGTGGCGCCCTCCCGCTTCTTGCAGAAGGCGGCGAAGTCGTGCTCACCGGTCAGCAGGTCGGCCGCGCGGTTCATCCGGTCCGGGTCGAGCGGACGCCGGTGCCAGAGCACGTCGGCGCGGCGCAGCGGGTCGACCCCGGTCGGGCTGTCGTCCACCCGGTACACGTACCGGCGGTACAGCGGCGAGAAGCGAGCGTCGAAACCGTCCGGCGCGGGAGCGGCCGCCCGCACCCGCACATCGGGGGGCAGGACTCCGGACAGCCGGCGCAGCACGCGCCCGCCTTCCGACTCCCACTTCCCCCGGTCGACGTCGGCGTGGGCGACCTGCCCGCGGGCGTGCACACCGGAGTCGGTCCGGCCCGCCACGGTCAGCGCCACCTCCGGCACCCGCAGAACCCGTGCGGCCGCCTCCTGCAGCACGCCCTGCACGGTGCGCAGCCCGGGTTGGACCGCCCACCCGGAGAAGCCGCTGCCGTCGTAGGCGATGTCGAACCGGATGCGCACGGTGTCTGCCGCCTCCGTACCCGGCGCTTCGCCGACGTCCATTCCCACTCCCCTGCACGGATGCCTTCCAGCACCCGACGTCATCGGTGTTGAGGTTCGCGCGGGGCAGGCGGACACCCGCACCCGCCGCACAAACACGTGTGCCCGGTCCCCGACGGGCGGGGACCGGGCACCGTGCGGCGCAGGAAAAGGACCTACTTGTCCTTGTCCTCGCCCTTGTCGTCGGACGCAGCCTCGGCGGCGTCGTCGGCAGCGGCCGCGGCGGTCTCCTCGGCGGGAGCCTCCTCGGCGGCAGCCTCGGCCGGCTTGGGCTCCTCAGCCGGGGCAGCCTTCTTGGCGGCGGGGCGGTTCAGCGCCTCGACCAGCTCGATCACGGCCATGGGCGCGTTGTCGCCCTTGCGCGGACCGATCTTGGTGATGCGGGTGTAGCCGCCCTCGCGGTTCTCGAACCGCGGGCCGATCACGGTGAACAGCTCGTGCACGACACCCTTGTTGGTGATCGTGCGCAGCACCTGGCGGCGCGCGTGCAGGTCGCCGCGCTTGCCAAGGGTGATCAGCTTCTCGGCGTAGGGGCGCAGGCGCTTGGCCTTGGCCTCCGTGGTCGTGATCCGGCCGTGCTGGAACAGCGACGTCGCCAAGTTCGCCAGCATGAGCCGCTCATGAGCCGGCCCGGAGCCCAGGCGGGCCCCCTTCGTCGGCGTGGGCATGGTGTGGTTCTCCTAATGAAGCGGAAGGCTTAGTACTGCTCGGTCTCGACGTAGGACTGGTCGTCGTCGTCGGAACCGTAGGAGTCGGCCGCGCTGCTCGGGTCGAATCCGGGCGGGGAGTCCTTCAGCGAGAGGCCCATGTCGATGAGCTTCTGCTTGACCTCCTCGATGGACTTCGCGCCGAAGTTCCTTATATCGAGCAGGTCCTGCTCCGAGCGGGCGACCAGCTCGCCCACGGAGTGGATTCCCTCGCGCTTGAGGCAGTTGTAGGAGCGCACCGTCAGGTTCAGGTCCTCGATCGGCAGCGCCAGGTCGGCGGCGAGCGCGGCGTCCGTGGGGGACGGGCCCATGTCGATGCCCTCGGCGTCGACGTTGAGCTCCCGCGCCAGCCCGAACAGCTCGACCAGCGTCTTGCCGGCGCTCGCGACGGCGTCGCGCGGCCGGATGCACGGCTTGGTCTCGATGTCCAGGATCAGCCGGTCGAAGTCCGTGCGCTGCTCGACACGGGTGGCCTCGACCTTGTAGGTGACCCGCAGGACCGGCGAGTAGATCGAGTCGATCGGGATACGGCCGATCTCCTGGCCCGGCTGCTTGTTCTGGACCGCCGAGACGTAGCCGCGGCCGCGCTCGACCGTGAGCTCCATCTCGAGCTTGCCCTTGCTGTTCAGCGTGGCGATGTGCAGGTCGGGGTTGTGCACCTCGACCCCCGCCGGCGGCGCGATGTCCGCAGCGGTCACAACGCCCGGTCCCTGCTTGCGCAGGTACATCAGAACCGGCTCGTCGTGCTCGGAGGAGACGACGAGGCCCTTGAGGTTCAGGATGATCTCGGTGACGTCTTCCTTCACGCCGGCCACGGTGGTGAACTCGTGCTCGACGCCCTCGATGCGGATGCTGGTGACGGCCGCACCGGGGATGGAGGACAGCAGGGTCCGCCGCAGCGAGTTGCCGATGGTGTAGCCGAATCCCGGCTCCAGCGGCTCGATGACGAACTTCGACCGGAGTTCCGACAGGCTCTCCTCGGAGAGCGTCGGACGCTGAGCGATCAGCATGTGACGGTTTTCCTTTCCCACGGCCGCCCGCTATATGACGGCCACTGGCGGGACCCGCGGCTGCGGGTCCCGATCAACTGCGCACCGGCGCCCGAGTCAGACGCGGCGGCGCTTCGGCGGACGGCACCCGTTGTGCGGAACGGGGGTGACGTCCTGAATGGAGCCCACCTCCAGGCCGGTGGCCTGCAGCGAGCGGATCGCGGTCTCCCGGCCGGAGCCGGGGCCCTTCACGAAGACGTCGACCTTGCGGACGCCGTGCTCCTGCGCGCGGCGGGCGGCGGCCTCGGCCGCCATCTGCGCGGCGAACGGGGTGGACTTGCGCGACCCCTTGAAGCCGACCTGCCCGGAGCTCGCCCACGAGATCACCGCACCCGTCGGGTCGGTGATGCTCACGATGGTGTTGTTGAACGTGCTCTTGATGTGAGCATGCCCGTGGACGATGTTCTTCTTTTCCTTGCGACGCACCTTGCGCGCGGCGCCCTGACGGCCCTTAGGCGGCATACCAGTTCTCTCCCAAGATCATCGATCCGTTGCGGTCCCGTGCGGTTCCGGACGGACTACTTCTTGCCGACCTTCTTCTTGCCGGCCACGGTCTTCTTCTTGCCCTTGCGGGTGCGGGCGTTGGTCTGCGTCCGCTGGCCGTGCACCGGCAGGCCGCGGCGGTGCCGGATGCCCTGGTAGGACCCGATCTCCATCTTGCGGCGGATGTCGCCCTGGACCTCGCGCCGCAGGTCGCCCTCGACCTGGTAGTTGGCGTCGATCCAGTCGCGCAGGCGGCCGAGTTCCTCCTCGGTCAGCGCGTGCACGCGCGTGTCGGGGCTGACCCCGGCGTTGGAGAGGGTCTCGGCGGCGCGGGTGCGGCCGATCCCGTAGACGTAGGTGAGAGCGATCTCCACGCGCTTCTCGCGCGGGAGGTCGACGCCGGAAAGGCGTGCCATCGGGCGGTCTCCTTCACTGTGCGGAGGTCTGACCCGTTCCATTGCCCTCTCGTCGCCCAGCCGACGAGGCCCCGGCCTCCGACCGGGGGTTGTCCCCGCGTCCGCACCGCGGCCGGCGAAGCCCTGCTTCGCACTGCGCTGCGGGATGGAACACGGGAACCGGAACAGGTTCTCTCAATGGAGATGCGGTACGGCGAGATGCGCGGCCCCGGCGTTCCCCTCGGGGACCGGAAGGTGCCCCGCGGGGGCACTGGGGCGGTGCGGTCTCGCGATGCTGCTGCGGCGTATGCCGCCGGGACGCCGTGCGGCGCCGAGGGCGTGTCAGCCCTGGCGCTGCTTGTGGCGCGGGTCCGAGCAGATGACCATGATCCGGCCGTGACGGCGGATCACCCGGCACTTCGCGCAGATCTTCTTGACGCTCGGCTTGACCTTCATGGTGGCTCCGGACTCGTGCCCGGGCTCCGCTGGAGCCGCGGGCTGCTACTTGTAGCGGTAAACGATGCGCCCGCGCGTGAGGTCGTACGGGCTCAGCTCCACGACAACGCGGTCGTCGGGGAGGATACGGATGTAGTGCATCCGCATCTTGCCGCTGATGTGGGCAAGAACCTTGTGCCCGTTTTCGAGCTCCACTCGGAACATCGCGTTGGGTAGGGACTCGATAACGGAGCCCTCGATCTCGATGGCGCCGTCTTTCTTAGCCATATCCTCCACGCTTCAGGAATCGCACCCCGCCGGAAGACGGGGAGAGCATGCGTCTGCGGGCCGCCGGAAGCCGACCGCCCGAACACACCGCCGAATCGAACATTGACAATCAGGTCAACTGCGACAGCATACGCATTGATTCCAGAGGATGCGACCGATGGCAGCCTGACCCAACGACCCGAGTGTGGGCGTCACCAGTCTATCCTGTCCGGCCGGGTGCCTCTGCCGTGCGCACCGCAGCCGCCCCGCGGGGCGCTCCGGGGAGCTCTGCCCGGTCCCGACTGCCGCGCTGGCGACCGGCCGCGGCACAGCCCGCCGGCGGCCGGCGGCCGCGCTACTCGGCCGGCGGTTCGTCGCCGCCGCGCTGCACCGCGACCAGGGCGACGGTGATGAACACCATGACGAAGCCCCACGGCACCGCGACCCAGAGGAACCAGGGGTAGCCGGTGCCGTCGCCGGTCAGGAAGAGGATCAGCCAGATCACGAAGCAGAGCGCGTTGACTCCGGCCCACAGCGACCACGGGATCACCAGCGCCGGGTCCTTCAGCACGCTGCGGCCCTGCGGCCGCGCTCCGGCGGACGGGGCGCGGGCCGGGACCGGCCGCGGCGGCGCCAGGTCGGCCAGGTCGCGCTCCGGGAGATCGGCGGTCAGCGCCTGGAGGTCGCCGGCGGTGCGGGCGGTATAGACCGACTCGAGGCGCTGGCCGAACTCGTCGCCGTCCAGCCGGCCCTGCGCGAAGTGGTTCTGCAGGAGCTTCGCGGCGCGGTCGCGGTCAGCATCGCCGACCCGCACGCCGCCGGCGCCCACAGGCCCGTCCGGCTCGCCGGCCACCGCCACCACCCCTGCCGCTCGTCTCGGTCCGCGGCCCCGCCCGGGGCCCGCTGCAATCCTATCCGCGGCTCCGGCGCCGCCCGGCAGCAGCGAGGCGGCGCCTTCCGGCCCCGGACGGGCGCGTCTGCGGTGCGGCGCGCCCCCGGTGCCCTGCAGCGGCCGGCGGCACTGCGTCCGTGCGGATACGGCGGAGGCCGGGCCCCGCGGTGGGGGCCCGGCCTGGAGAGTGCCGGTGCCTGCGCTTCGCCGCCTCGGCGGCAGCGCCCGGCTCAGCCGTCCGGGTCGACGAGGCCGAGGCGCTCGATCTCGGGGCGGTCGTCGGCGCGGGCGGTGAGCACCCGCGGCCCCTCCGCGGTCACCGCGACGGTGTGCTCGAAGTGGGCGGAGCGGGCACCGTCGTCGGTGACCACCGTCCAGTCGTCGGCCAGCACCGAGACGCGCTGGGTGCCGCGGTTGGCCATCGGCTCGATGGCCAGGACCATGCCCTCGGACAGGCGCAGCCCCTTGCCGGGCCGCCCGTGGTTGAGGACGTGCGGCTCCATGTGCATCTCCGTGCCGATGCCGTGGCCGCCGTACTCCTGCACGTTGCCGTAGCCGCCGGCGCGCAGCGCGGTGTCGATCGCGTTGCCGATGTCGCCGAGCCGCTTGTCCGGGCGGAGCTGGGCGATGCCGGCCCACATCGCCGCGCGGCAGGCGTCCATCATGGCCCGGTCGCCGTCCGACGGCTCGCCCACCGCGACGGTGATCGCGGAGTCGCCGTGCCAGCCGTCCAGGATGGCGCCGCAGTCGACGGAGATGACGTCGCCCTCGGCGAGCACCGTGTCGGCGCGCGGGATCCCGTGCACGACCTGCTCGTTGACCGAGGCGCAGATCGAACCGGGGAAGGCGGGCACTCCGCCGCCGGCGCCGTACCCCTTGAACGAGGGGACGGCGCCGGCGTCGCGGATCGTGCGTTCAGCGACGGCGTCCAGGTCCAGGGTGCTCACCCCGGGCTGCACCGCGTCGCGGACCGCCTCCAGCGCCCGGCCGACCACGAGGCCGGCCCGGCGCATGAGGGCGATCTGCTCTGCCGTCTTCAGCTGGATGTTCGAGGCGGAGCGGCGGAACATCAGGAGCCGGCCCGGAGGGCGTCCAGGGCCCGGCCGGTGACGTCCTGCACGGCGCCGGTGGCGTCGATCGTGACGAGGATGCCCTGGGCGGAGTAGAACTCCACCAGCGGCTCGGTCTGCTCGCGGTAGACCTGCAGCCGGTGCCGGATGACCTCTTCCCGGTCGTCGTCGCGCTGGTACAGCTCGCCGCCGCACGCGTCGCAGACGCCCTCGCCGCCGGGCGGGTCGTAGTCGACGTGGTAGACGCGCCCGCACGAACGGCAGGAGCGGCGACCGGAGAGGCGCTTGACGACCTCTTCCTCGTCGGCCTTGAGTTCGAGGACGGCGTCGAGCTTGGCGCCGAGCCCGCCCAGCATGCCGTCCAGGGTCTCCGCCTGGGCGACGTTGCGCGGGAACCCGTCGAGCAGGAAGCCGTCGCGGGCGTCCTCCTCGGCGAGGCGGTCGCGCACCATCTCGTTGGTGACCTCGTCGGGAACGAGGTCGCCGCGGTCCATGTAGCTCTTGGCGCGCTGGCCGAGCTCGGTACCGCCGCTCACATTGGCCCGGAAGATGTCACCGGTGGACACCTTCGGGATGGACAACTCCGTCGCCAGGATCTGGGCCTGGGTGCCTTTTCCGGCACCCGGGGGACCCACAAGTACGGCACGCACTATCGCAGAAAACCTTCGTAGTTCCGCTGCTGGAGGTGAGACTCGATCTGTTTCACCGTGTCCAGCCCGACACCGACCATGATGAGGATGCTCGTACCGCCGAACGGGAAGTTCTGGGACGCGCCGGACGCGCCCAGAGCCACCATCGGCAGCAGGGCAATGAACCCCAGGTACAGCGAGCCGGGCGTCGTCAGCCGGGTCAGGACGAAGTCCAGGTACTCGGCGGTCGGACGTCCGGGCCGGATACCCGGGATGAACCCACCGTACTTCTTCATGTTGTCGGCGACTTCGGCGGGGTTGAACGTGATGGCCACGTAGAAGAACGCGAACCCGACGATCAGCACGAAGAAAGTGGCCATGTAGACCGGATGCGTGCCGCTCACGAAGTACTCGTTGAGAAAGTTCACAAACGGGTTGCTGGCGCCCTGCCCGAACAGGCCGACGGCCAGCTGCGGCAGGTAGAGCAGCGACGACGCGAAGATGACCGGGATGATGCCGGCCTGGTTCACCTTGAGCGGGATGTAGGTGGAGCTGCCGCCGTACATCCGCCGGCCGACCATGCGCTTGGCGTAGTGCACCGGGATGCGGCGCTGGGCCTGCTCGATGAAGACGACGCCGGTGATCAGGACGACGCCCGCGACGCAGATGATCGCGAAGACCCAGGTGTCCTGCTCCTGCCACAGGGTGCCGATCGACGCCGGGAAGGCGGAGACGACCTGGGTGAAGATGAGCAGGGACATGCCGTTGCCGACGCCGCGCTCGGTGATGAGCTCGCCGAACCACATGATCACCGCGGTGCCCGCGGTCATGGTGAAGACCATCGTGATCAGGGTGATCAGGTCCTGGTTCGGCATGTAGGTGTTGACCGGGATCTGCTGCTGGAACAGCTGTCCGCTGCGCGCCATGGCGATGAAGCTCGTCGCCTGCAGGACGGCGAGCGCGATCGTCAGGTACCGCGTGTACTGCGTGATCCTGGCCTGCCCGGACTGGCCCTCCTTCTTGAGGGCCTCCAGCCGCGGGATCACCACCGTCAGCAGGTTGATGATGATGCTCGCGGTGATGTACGGCATGATGCCCAGGGCGAACACCGCCAGCTGGAGCAGCGCACCGCCGCTGAACAGGTTGATCAGCGAGTAGATCCCGGACTGGTCCGCGGCCTGCACGGCCTCGAGCTGGTCTCTGATCGCCGCCGAGTTGATCCCCGGCGCGGGGATCACCGAACCCAGCCGGAAGATCGTCAGGATGAACAGCGTGAACAGCAGCTTGTTACGCAGGTCGGGCGTGCGGAACGCACGGACGAACGCACCTAGCACGTCTCCTCCTGCGAGGCTTCGGCGGCGGAACCGATTCGAGACATCGCGGCCGATCCTGAATCGTCGTAGGTCGTCGGCACCGGGAGCGGCCCCGGAACCCTGGTGTCATGCACCCTGGAGCTTTCGGGCACGGTCAGGCAGTAAGGCACTGTAACAGCCAATCACCGATCGGGCGGGATCGAGGAGGCGGCCAGGGCCGGGGCGGGCGGTGGCCGCGGAGCGCGGAGGGGCGCCCGTCGGTACCCAACCTAGTGGGTGAAACCGACGAGCGCCCCGTCATCGCGCAGGCGATGTGCGTATCGCGGGTAATCCCGGCGACGCAGGTGCTGCCCTACAGCTCGGTGGCGGTGCCGCCGGCCGCGGTGATCTTCTCCTTGGCGGCGCCGGAGAACTTGTCTACCGTCACCTGCACCTTCACGGAGATCTCACCGTCGCCGAGCACCTTGACCGGCTGGTTCTTGCGGACCGCGCCCTTGGCGACGAGCGCCTCGACGGTGACCTCGCCACCCTCCGGGAACAGCTCCGCCAGGCGGTCCAGGTTCACGACCTGGTACTCCTTGCGGAACCGCGCGTTGCTGAAGCCCTTGAGCTTCGGCACCCGGCGGATCAGCGGCATCTGGCCGCCCTCGAAGCCGACCGGCACCGTGGAGCGGGCCTTCGTGCCCTTGGTGCCGCGACCGGCGGTCTTGCCCTTGGACGCCTCGCCGCGACCCTTGCGGATCTTCGACTTGTTGGAGCCCGGAGCGGGACGCAGGTCGTGGAGCTTGATCGGCCCGTTGTTCTCGCTCATGCGTCGACCTCCTCGACGTTCACGAGGTGCGCCACGATCGTGATCTGGCCGCGGACCGCCTTGTTGTCCTCGCGGACAGCAGAGCGGCCGATCTTGCCCAGACCCAGCGAGCGCAGGTTCTCATGCTGCTTGGCAGTGCCGCCGATCTTCGAGCGGACCTGCGTGATCTTGAGCTTCGCCATGGTCAGGCCCCCGCCTTCGCTTCCGCGCGCGCCTTGAGCATGGGGGCCGGAGCGACGTCCTCGACCGGGAGGCCGCGGCGGGCCGCGATCTCCTCAGGCCGGTTCAGGTCCTTCAGCGCCGCCACGGTGGCGTGCACGATGTTGAGCGGATTGGACGATCCGAGCGACTTGCTGAGCACGTCGTGGATACCAGCGCACTCGAGGACGGCGCGCACCGGACCGCCGGCGATAACACCGGTACCCGGGGCGGCCGGACGCAGGAGGACGACGCCGGCGGCGTCTTCGCCCTGCACGCGGTGCGTGATGGTGCCCTGGATGCGCGGGACGCGGAAGAAGTTCTTCTTCGCCTCCTCGACACCCTTGGCGATCGCGGCCGGAACTTCCTTGGCCTTGCCGTAACCCACGCCCACCATGCCGTTGCCGTCGCCGACGACGACCAGCGCGGTGAAGCTGAACCGCCGGCCGCCCTTGACGACCTTGGCGACCCGGTTGATGGTCACGACCTTCTCGATGTAGGAGACACCCTTGTCTGCGGCGCCGCCGCGGCGATCGTCACGGCGGTCACGCCGCTCGCCACCGGCGCCGCGCCGCGGAGCTGCAGCCATCAGTGGTTCCTCTTCCCGTCGGAGTTGTTGCTGCGGCCGGAGTGGTTCACCTTAGAACTCCAGCCCGCCGGAGCGCGCACCCTCGGCGAGGGCGGCGACGCGGCCGTGGTACCGGTTGCCGCCGCGGTCGAAGACGACGGCGGAGACGCCGGCGTCCTTGGCACGCTGCGCGATGAGCGCGCCGACCTGCTGCGACTTCTCGGACTTGGTGCCCTCCGCGGTGCGGAGAGAAGCGTCCAGGGTGGACGCGGAGGCCAGCGTGTGGCCCTGCGAGTCGTCCACGATCTGGGCGAACATGTGCTTGGAGGAGCGGGTCACGACCAGGCGCGGACGCGCCGGGGTCCCGCTGACCTTCTTGCGGACCCGCAGGTGCCGGCGCGAGCGGGAGGCCGCGCGCGCGGAGCCCTTGCGGGGCGTGGTCGAGTTCCTCATGACTACTTACCAGCCTTCCCCGCCTTGGAGCGGATCTGCTCGCCCTTGTACCGCACGCCCTTCTTCTTGTACGGGTCGGGCTTGCGCAGACCGCGGATGTTCGCGGCCACCTGGCCGACGAGCTGCTTGTCGATGCCCTCGACGTGCAGCACGGTCGGCTTCTCGACGCGGAAGGTGATGCCCTCCGGCGCCTCGATGACGACGGGGTGGCTGTAGCCCAGGGAGAACTCCAGGTTGGAGCCCCGCGCCTGGACGCGGTAACCGACGCCGTGGATCTCCAGCGTCTTGCTGAAGCCGTCGGCAACGCCGGTAACCAGGTTCGCGATGAGCGCACGGTTGAGGCCGTGCAGCGACCGGTTCTCCGGCTTGTCGTCCGGACGCGCCAGAACGATGCGACCGTCCTCGGCCACCTCGGCGGTGATCGGCTCGGTCACGGTGTGGTGCAGTGTGCCCTTCGGCCCCTTGACAGTGACGTCTTGCCCGTCAATCGTGACTTCGACGCCCTTGGGGACCGAGACCGGCAGTCGACCGATTCGCGACATGCTGAGATCTCTCCCTCTACCAGACGTAGGCGAGGACTTCGCCGCCCACGCCGTTCTTCTTGGCCTGCTTGTCCGTCATCAGGCCACCGGACGTCGAAATGATCGCCACGCCGAGGCCGCCCAGGACGCTCGGCAGGTTCTCCTTCTTCGCGTAGACCCGCAGGCCCGGCTTGGAGACTCGGCGGACGCCGGCGATGGAGCGCTCCCGGGTGGGGCCGTACTTCAGCTCCACGACCAGGTTCTTGCCCACGGGGGCGTCCTCAGTGGTCCACCCCTGGACGTAGCCCTCCTGCTGGAGGATCTCGGCGATGTGCGCCTTGATCTTGGAAAACGGCAGCGACACGGTGTCGTGGTATGCCGAATTCGCGTTCCGCAGACGCGTAAGCATGTCTGCGATCGGGTCGGTCATCGTCATGGCCGTTCGGCCCTTCCTCACCGCGGTTTCCCCGAGGACGTGCGGATCCCGTTCCGCTCGCTCCCCGCGCAGGGCGCGGAGTTCCTGGGGACCTTCGGCGTGGTCGTGGGCACCGCTCCGGATCGTCCGGTACCGTGCCCTGTTCGTGATGTCGGATTGCGCTGTACCGGCGTACCGGCACGTGCACCGCGCGGCGGGAGCCGGGGCCCGCGTGCTGCAGCGCTTCCCGTGCGGGTGCTGCAGCAGGAGCCCGAGCCGTGCCGCCCGCCGAAGCGGACCGCGTCCGCGCCGCGGGGCCGGACCGCCGTTCGGCGGCCGGCCCCTCGCGCGCGGCACGGACCGCCTCGGAGGAACGGGGAGTCCCTGCCGAGGTCGGCCGTACTGTCAGCGGCGGCGCCCCGAACCGGGGCGGCCGCAGCGTCGTCGGCCCGGTCGGCCGCAGCCCGGGGGCTGCAGCGCCGACCCGCTGGTCTCTACCAGCTCGACTTGGCGATGCCGGGGAGCTCGCCCTTGTGCGCCATCTCGCGGAAGCAGATCCGGCAGAGGCCGAACTTCCGGAACACGGCGCGGGGACGCCCGCAGCGCGAGCAACGAGTATACCCGCGCACCGCGAACTTCGGCTTCCGGTTCGCCTTGGCGATCAGTGCCTTCTTGGCCATTTCCGTCCCCTCAGGCTTCCTTGAAGGGGAAGCCGAGCCGCTTGAGCAGGGCGCGCCCCTCGTCGTCGCTGTTCGCGGTCGTGACGACCGTGATGTCCATCCCACGCTGCCGGTCCACCTTGTCGGGGTCGACCTCGTGGAACATGACCTGCTCGGTCAGTCCAAACGTGTAGTTCCCGCGGCCGTCGAACTGCTTCGGGGACAGGCCCCGGAAGTCGCGGATGCGGGGCAGCGCCAGGGAGAGCAGCCGGTCGAGGAACTCCCACATCCGGTCGCCGCGCAGCGTGACGCTGACGCCGATCGGCTGGCCCTCGCGGAGCTTGAACTGCGCGATGGAGTTCTTGGCCCGGTTGATCTTCGGCTTCTGGCCGGTGATCGCGGACAGGTCGGCGAGCGCGCCCTGAATGAGCTTCGCGTCCCGAGCGGCCTCGCCGACGCCCATGTTGACCACGATCTTGGTCAGCCCGGGCACCTGCATGATGTTGCCGATGCTGAACTCGTCGCGCAGCGCCGGAACGATCTCTTCCCGGTACTGCTGCTTGAGACGCGGCAGCGCGGGGGCCTCGATGTCGTTGGTGACCGTCATCAGATGTCCTTACCGGTACGGCGGGAGATCCGAACCTTGGTGCCGTCGTCCTCGAAGCGGTGGCCCGCACGGGCGGGCTTGCCGCCCTCGGCGAGCGCCACGTTGCTCACGTGGATCGGCGCCTCCTTGGTGACGACCTCGCCCTGCTGGCCGCCCGCCGGGTTCGCCTTCTTGTGCTTCTTGATGAGGTTGACGCCCTCGACGATGACGCGCTGCTCCTTCGGGATGGCCTTGATGACCTTCCCGGTGGCGCCCTTGTCCTTGCCGGCGATGACGATAACCTCGTCGTCCTTCTTGATCTTCATCGCCTAGAGCACCTCCGGGGCCAGCGAGATGATGCGCATGAACTTGTTGTCTCGCAGCTCACGGCCGACCGGGCCGAAGATGCGGGTGCCCCGCGGGTCCCCACCGTCCTTGATGAGGACGGCGGCGTTCTCATCGAAGCGGATGTAGGAGCCGTCGGGCCGGCGGCGCTCCTTGGAGGTACGCACGATCACGGCCTTGACGACATCGCCCTTCTTCACGCCGGCGCCGGGAAGGGCGTCCTTCACCGTCGCCACGATCGTGTCGCCGATGCCCGCGTAGCGCCGACCCGAGCCGCCGAGGACACGGATGGTCAAGATCTCCTTGGCCCCCGTGTTGTCGGCGACCTTGAGTCGCGACTCCTGCTGAATCACGTCTGCTCCTGATATATGCGCGCGGACGCACTGTCCGCGCTGCTAGGTGGTCTCACCCCTTAGGCGGCCGATCTCCACGAACCGGCCGCCTGCACAGGGGTCTACTTAGCCTTCTCCAGGATCTCAACGACGCGCCAGCGCTTGGTGGCCGACAGCGGGCGGGTCTCCATCATGCGGACCCGGTCGCCGACGCCGCAGGTCTCTGCCTCGTCGTGAGCCTTGTACTTGGTGGTGCGGCGGATGACCTTGCCGTACAGCGCGTGCTTGACGCGGTCTTCCACCTCGACGACCACGGTCTTCGACATCTTGTCGCTGACCACGAGGCCCTCGCGCACCTTGCGGTAGTTACGAGCGTCCTGCTCGTTGGTCTCGCTCATTCGGCTGCTTCCTTCGTCTTCTCAGCCGACTCGCCGGCCAGCGGCACAATGCCCAGCTCGTGCTCCCGCAGGACCGTGTAGATCCGGGCGATCTCGCGCTTGACGATCCGCAGTCGACCGTGGTTGTCGAGCTGCCCGGTGGCAGCCTGGAAGCGCAGGTTGAACAGCTCTTCCTTCGCCTCCTTGAGCTTGCCGGCCAGATCCTCGGCGGACTGGTCGCGCAGCTCCTGGGCGGTCGTGGTCTTCGCCATTACTCCCAGACCTCCCGCTTCACGAACTTGCACCGCATCGGGAGCTTGTGCATCGCCCGACGCAGGGCCTCCTTGGCCACCGGCTCCGGCACGCCGGCCAGCTCGAACATGACGCGTCCGGGCTTGACCGGGGCCACCCACCACTCGGGGGAGCCCTTACCGGAACCCATGCGGGTCTCGGCCGGCTTCTTGGTCAGCGGGCGGTCCGGGAAGATGTTGATCCACACCTTTCCGCCGCGCTTGATGTGACGGGTCATGGCGATACGAGCGGCCTCGATCTGCCGGTTGGTGACGTAGGCGGCGTCCAGGGCCTGGATGCCGTACTCACCGAAGTTGACCGTCGTGCCACCCTTGGCGCGTCCACGCAGGTCCGGGTGGTGCTGCTTGCGGTACTTGACCTTCCGGGGAATGAGCATCGGTCAGCTCCCCTCGTTCCCGGACTTCTCTGCGCCCTGCGCCGCGTCAGCGGGCGCACCGGACTTGGCCTCGGCCGCGGGAGCCCCCTGGCCGGTGCCCTGGCCGCCGCGGCGGCGGCGCTGCGGACGCTCACGGCGCTGCTGGCCGCCGCCCGGAGCGCGCTGCGCGGCCTGCTTGGCCTCGCGCTCGGCGCGGGTGGCGGGAGCGTCGCCCTTGTAGATCCACACCTTGACGCCGATACGGCCGAAGGTGGTGCGGGCCTCGAAGAAGCCGTAGTCGATGTCGGCGCGGAGCGTGTGCAGCGGCACACGGCCCTCGCGGTAGAACTCCGACCGGCTCATCTCGGCGCCGCCCAGGCGGCCGCCGCACTGGATGCGGATGCCCTTGGCGCCGCTCTTCATCGCGGACTGGATCGCCTTGCGCATGGCACGGCGGAACGCGACGCGGCTGGCGAGCTGCTCGGCAACGCCCTGGGCGACCAGCTGCGCATCGGTCTCGGGGTTCTTCACCTCGAGGATGTTCAGCTGGACCTGCTTCTTGGTGAGCTTCTCCAGGTCGCCGCGGATGCGGTCGGCCTCCGAGCCCCGGCGGCCGATCACGATGCCCGGGCGCGCGGTGTGGATGTCCACACGGACGCGCTCACGGGTGCGCTCGATCTCGACCTTCGCGATTCCGGCCCGCTCCATGCCGCGGTTCAGCATGCGGCGAATGGCCACGTCTTCCTTGACGTAGTCCTTGTACTGCTTGTCGGCGTACCAGCGGCTCTTGTAGTCCGTGGTCACCCCGAGCCGGAACCCGTGCGGGTTGATCTTCTGCCCCACTATCGGGTCCTTTCCTTCGTCTCACTGGGCTCGACGACCACGGTGATGTGGCTCGTGCGCTTGGTGACGCGGAAGGCCCGGCCGAAGCCGCGCGGACGGATCCGCTTCAGGGTCGGACCCTCGTCCACCCACGCTCCGCCGACGACCAGCGTCTCGCGGTCGAGCTTGTCGTTGTGCTCTGCGTTGGCGATGGCGCTCGCGAGCACCTTCCCCACCTGCTCGGAC
The DNA here is from genome assembly GCF_054779695.1 of Nocardiopsis coralliicola. Taxonomy (NCBI): domain Bacteria; kingdom Bacillati; phylum Actinomycetota; class Actinomycetes; order Streptosporangiales; family Nocardiopsidaceae; genus Nocardiopsis; species Nocardiopsis coralliicola. The sequence goes on from NZ_BAAGXT010000048.1 coordinate 16,556, forward strand.
GCCGACTGCGGCGCAAACCGGAGGACCGCCTGAGCCTCGTCAGCGGGCAACCCGCGAATCAGGTCCACCACCCGGCGGGCCTTGCGGGGCGTGACGCGGACGAACCGCGCCTGTGCCCTCGTTCCCATCGCTTTTCCCTCGCTCACGGAAATCTCCACCCCACGCACCGTGGGGATCGTGCTTCTACGGATGTGCAACCGCTAACGGCGGCTACGGCGGTCTTCCTTGACGTGGCTGCGGAAAGTGCGCGTGGGAGCGAACTCGCCCAGCTTGTGGCCGACCATGGCTTCAGAGACGAAGACCGGGACGTGCTTGCGGCCGTCGTGGACGGCGATGGTGTGCCCGATCATCTCGGGGACGACCATCGAGCGGCGCGACCACGTCTTGATGACGTTCTTGGTGCCCTTCTCGTTCTGGTCCTCCACCTTCTTGATGAGGTGGTGGTCCACGAAGGGGCCCTTCTTCAGGCTACGTGGCATCAGACGTGCTCCTTACCGCTTCTTCTTGCCGCTGCGCCGACGCCGCACGATGTACTTGTCGCTGGCCTTGTTCTTGCTGCGGGTACGGCCTTCCTTCTTACCCGCGGGGTTGACCGGGTGGCGTCCGCCGGAGGTCTTCCCCTCACCACCGCCGTGCGGGTGGTCGACCGGGTTCATGACCACACCGCGGACGGTGGGGCGCTTGCCCTTCCACCGCGAGCGGCCGGCCTTGCCCCAGTTGATGTTGGACTGCTCGGCGTTGCCGACCTGTCCGACCGTGGCGCGGCAGGTGACCTCGACCATCCGCATCTCGCCGGAGGGCATGCGCAGCGTCGCGTACGCGCCCTCCTTGGCCAGCAGCTGGATCTGCGTCCCGGCGGAGCGGCCCAGCTTGGCGCCGCCGCCCGGCTTCAGCTCGACCGCGTGCACGAACGTACCCGTGGGGATGTTGCGCAGCGGGAGGCAGTTGCCCGGCTTGATGTCGGCCCCGGGGCCGTTCTCCACCCGGTCGCCCTGCTTGAGGCCGGCGGGCGCCAGGATGTAGCGCTTCTCGCCGTCCACGTAGTGCAGCAGCGCAATACGGGCGGTGCGGTTGGGGTCGTACTCGATGTGCGCGACCTTGGCCGGCACACCGTCCTTGTCGTGCCGCCGGAAGTCGATGATCCGGTAGGCGCGCTTGTGTCCGCCGCCCTGGTGGCGGGTGGTGATCCGGCCGTGGCCGTTCCGCCCGCCCTTGGAGTGCAGCGGACGCACCAGGGACTTCTCGGGCTCCGAGCGTGTGATTTCAGCGAAGTCGCTGACGCTGGAGCCGCGACGGCCCGGCGTCGTCGGCTTGTACTTACGAATGCCCATCTTCTTCGCGCATTCCTTACGTGTATTGCTGGTCGAAGCGGTAAAACGCCGCGGGGATCAGACTCCGAAGATGTCGATCCGGTCGCCCTGGGCCACCGTGACGATGGCCCGCTTGGTGTCGGGGCGCTTCCCGTAACCGAACCGGGTCCGCTTCCGCTTGCCCTGACGGTTGATCGTGTTCACGGACGTGACCTTCACCTCGAAGATCTTCTCGACCGCGATCTTGATCTGCGTCTTGTTGGCGTCCGGGCGGACGATGAACGTGTACTGGTTCTGGTCCTGCAGCCCGTAGCTCTTCTCGGAGATCACCGGCTCCACGATGATGTCCCGAGGGTCGGGGATCCTCACTGGTCGTCCTCCTCGGACTGCGCGCCCGCGGCGGTGCCGGAGGCGTGCGCAACGAACTCGTCGTAACCGCGCTCGGTGAAGACCACGTCGTCGGCGTAGAGCACGTCGTAGGTGTTGACCTGGTCCGCGTCGAGGATGTGCACCTCGGGCAGGTTGCGCAGCGCGAGGCGGTTCGTCTCGTCCGCGCGGTCCAGGACGACGAGCACCTTGTCGGAGTCGGTGACCTGCCGCAGGGCCTTGAGGGCGGTCTGGGTGCGCTTGGCCTCGACGCCCTCGGCGATGAACTCGCTGATGACGTGCACCCGGCCGTGGCGCGCCCGGTCGGACAGGGCGCCGCGGAGCGCGGCGGCCTTCATCTTCTTCGGGGTGCGCTGGGCGTAGTCGCGCGGCTGGGGGCCGTGCACGGTGCCGCCGCCGGCGTACTGCGGGGCGCGGATCGAGCCCTGGCGGGCGCGGCCGGTCCCCTTCTGGCGGTACGGCTTCTTGCCACCGCCGCGGACCATGCCGCGGGTCTTGGTGGCGTGCGTGCCCTGGCGCCCGGCGGCCTCCTGGGCGTTCACGACCTGGTGCATCAGAGCGATGTTCACCTTCTGGTCGAAGATCGCCTCCGGGAGCTCAACGCTCCGGCCGGCGGCACCCTCGGGGCTCTTCACCTCGATGGAAGCCATTGTCAGTTCTCCCCCTTCACGGCGGTGCGAACGAGCACCAGTCCGCCGTTGGGGCCGGGCACCGCACCCTTGACCAGGATGAGGCCCTTGTCGGCGTCCACGGCGTGGACCGTCAGGTTCTGCACGGTCTTGCGGACGTTGCCCATGCGGCCCGCCATGCGCATGCCCTTGAACACGCGGCCGGGCGTGGCGCAACCGCCGATGGAACCGGGCTTGCGGTGCACCTTGTGCGCACCGTGCGATGCCTTCATGCCGGCGAAGCCGTGGCGCTTCATGACGCCCGCGAAGCCCTTGCCCTTGGTCTTGCCGGTCACGTCGACCTGCTGACCCTGCTCGAAGGTGTCGGCAGCCAGCTCCTGGCCGAGCTCGTACTCGCCGGAGTCGGCGGTGCGGACCTCGACGTAGTGGCGGCGCGGCGTCAGCTCGTGCTTGCGCAGGTAGTCGCCGAGCGGCTTGTTGACCTTGCGCGGGTTGATCTGCCCGTAGCCGAGCTGCACGGCGGAGTAGCCGTCGGTCTCCGGAGTCCGGACGCGCGTCACGACGCACGGGCCGGCCTTCAGGACGGTGACGGGCACGATGCGGCCCGCGTCGTCGAAGACCTGGGTCATGCCGAGCTTCTCGCCCAGGACTCCCTTGATCTGCTTGGTGGCCATGTCTGTGCGTCCCTTAAAGCTTGATCTCGATGTCGACGCCGGCCGGGAGGTCGAGCCGCATGAGCGAGTCGACGGTCTTCGGCGTCGGGTCGATGATGTCGATCAGCCGCTTGTGCGTCCGCATCTCGAAGTGCTCCCGCGAGTCCTTGTACTTGTGCGGAGAGCGGATGACGCAGTACACGTTCTTTTCCGTCGGCAACGGCACCGGGCCAGCGACCTGCGCGCCGGTCCGCGTCACGGTCTCGACGATCTTGCGAGCCGAGCTGTCGATGACCTCGTGGTCATAGGCCTTGAGCCGAATGCGGATCTTCTGTCCCGCCATGGTGGCCTTTTCGTCCTTCGCTTCAGTGTCCGTAGGCGGGGAACCGTTCCCGGTCCCTGCCCCTCCAGGGGGTCCCTGCGTACTGGCTCTATTCACCTGAGAAACCGCTGCAGGGCTTTCCCCTGAGGTGCATCACCGCTACAGAGCCCGATGACGTCGTTCATGGTGGGGCGGCCGGACCGGCCTGGCGGTCGGCCGGCCGCCCCCAGCGGTCGTGCTACTTGATGATCTTGGTGACGCGACCGGCGCCGACGGTCCGGCCACCCTCGCGGATGGCGAACTTGAGGCCCTCGTCCATGGCGACCGGCTGGATCAGCTGGACGGACATGGCGGTGTTGTCGCCCGGCATGACCATCTCAGTGCCCTCCGGAAGGGTCACGACGCCGGTGACGTCGGTGGTCCGGAAGTAGAACTGGGGCCGGTAGTTGTTGAAGAACGGCGTGTGGCGGCCGCCCTCGTCCTTGGACAGGATGACGACCTGGCCCTCGAACTCGGTGTGCGGGGTGGTGGTGCCCGGCTTGATGACGACCTGGCCGCGCTCCACGTCCTCGCGCTTGGTGCCGCGGAGGAGCAGGCCGACGTTGTCGCCGGCGACGCCCTGGTCGAGCAGCTTGCGGAACATCTCCACGCCGGTGACCGTCGTGGTCTGCTTCTCTTCCTTGATGCCGACGATGTCAACGGTCTCGTTGACGTTGACGACACCCTGCTCGATGCGGCCGGTCACGACGGTGCCGCGGCCGGTGATCGAGAAGACGTCCTCGATCGGCATCAGGAACGGCTTGTCGGTGTCGCGCTCCGGGTTCGGGATCTTCTCGTCGACCGCGGTCATGAGCTCGAGAATGGCGTTGGCCCACTTCTCGTCGCCCTCGAGGGCCTTGAGCGCGGAGACCTTGACGACCGGAACCTCGTCGCCCGGGAACTCGTACTCGTTGAGGAGCTCGCGCACCTCAAGCTCGACGAGCTCGAAGATCTCGTCGTCGTCCACCATGTCGGCCTTGTTCAGGGCCACCACGAGGTAGGGCACGCCGACCTGGCGGGCCAGGAGCACGTGCTCCTTGGTCTGCGGCATCGGGCCGTCGGTGGCGGCGACCACGAGGATGGCGCCGTCCATCTGCGCCGCACCCGTGATCATGTTCTTCACGTAGTCGGCGTGGCCGGGGCAGTCGACGTGGGCGTAGTGACGCGCCTCGGTCTGGTACTCGACGTGCGCGACGGAGATGGTGATGCCGCGCTGGCGCTCCTCAGGAGCGTTGTCGATGTCCTCGAACGGGGTGAACGGGTTCAGCTCCGGGTACGCGTCGTGCAGCACCTTGGTGATCGCGGCGGTAAGGGTGGTCTTACCGTGGTCGATGTGCCCGACGGTGCCGATGTTGACGTGCGGCTTGGTCCGCTCGAACTTGGCCTTGGCCACTGGAATTCTCCTAGACGTACAGAGTTTCTCGCTGACTGGTCACGCGTTCGCGGTGGTCACTCGCCGCGGACCTTCGCCACGATCTCCTCCTGGACGCTGGAGGGAACCTCCGCGTAGGAGTCGAAGACCATGGTGTAGTTGGCCCGGCCCTGCGTGCGGCTCCGCAGGTCCCCCACGTAGCCGAACATCTCCGACAGGGGCACCTGGGCCTTGACGACCCGCACACCGGCGCGCTCGTCCATCGACTGGACCTGGCCCCGGCGGCTGTTCAGGTCACCGATCACGTCGCCCATGTACTCCTCGGGCGTCGTGACCTCGACCGCCATGACCGGCTCGAGGATGACCGGCTTCGCCTTGCGAGCGGCATCCTTGAAGGCCATGGAACCGGCGACCTTGAAGGCGAGCTCGGAGGAGTCCACGTCGTGGTAGGCGCCGTCCTGCAGGGTCACCTTGACCCCGACGATCGGGTACCCGGCGAGGACGCCGAACTCAGCGGCCTCCTGGCAGCCGGCGTCCACCGAGGGGATGTACTCCCGGGGGATGCGGCCGCCCGTGATGCTGTTGACGAACTCGTAACCGGCACTGTCGCCATCGTCGTCGGCCGCGAGCGGCTCCAGGTCGATGATGACGCGGCCGAACTGGCCGGAGCCACCCGTCTGCTTCTTGTGGGTGTACTCGACCTTCTCGACCTTCTTGCGAATGGTCTCGCGGTAGGCCACCTGCGGCTTGCCGATGTTCGCCTCGACCTTGAACTCGTCCCGCATGCGGTTGACGAGCACCTCAAGGTGCAGCTCGCCCATACCCGAGATGACCGTCTGACCGGTCTCCTCGGAGGAGGACACCTGGAAGGAGGGGTCCTCGTCGGCGAGCCGCTGGATCGCGATGGAGAGCTTCTCCTGGTCGCTCTTGGTCTTCGGCTCGATGGCGACCTCGATGACCGGAGCCGGGAAGGTCATGGACTCGAGCACGATCGGCGACGAGGGCTCGCACAGCGTCTCGCCCGTGCTGGTGTCCTTGAGGCCCATCACGGCGACGATGTCGCCGGCGCCGACGCTGTCGATCTCCTCGCGCTTGTTGGAGTGCATCCGGTAGATCTTGCCGATGCGCTCCTTGCGGCCCTTCACGCTGTTCAGGATCTGCGAGCCGGCCTTCATCACGCCCGAGTAGATGCGGACGTAGGACAGCTTGCCCAGGTGCGGGTCGCTGGCGATCTTGAAGACCAGGGCCGAGAGCGGCTCCTCCGTGCTGGGCTTGCGCTCCAGCTTGGTCTCCTCGCTCTCGTCCTTGGGGTCGTGGCCCTCGATCGCGTCGACGTCCAGCGGCGAGGGGAGGTAGGCGACGACCGCGTCCAGCAGCGGCTGCACGCCCTTGTTCTTGAAGGCGGTGCCGCCGACGACCGGAACCGCGGTACCGGCGATGCACGCGCGGCGGATCGCGGGCACGAGCTGCTCCACGGTGGGCTCGTTGCCCTCCAGGTAGAGCTCCATGATCTCGTCGTCGGCCTCGGCCAGCGCCTCGATCATCTTCTCGCGCGCCTCGCGGGCCGCGTCGGCGTGCGTCTCCGGGATCTCAGCGGTCTCGTAGGACTCGCCGAGCTTGGCTTCCGGGGTCCAGATGTAGGCCTGCATCCGGACCAGGTCGATGACGCCCTTGAAGTCGGACTCGGCGCCGATCGGCAGCTGGATGGCGAGCGGGTTCGCGCCCAGTCGCTCCCGGAACATGTCGACACAGCGCTGGAACTCGGCGCCGATCTTGTCCATCTTGTTGATGAAGCAGATCCGCGGCACGTTGTACCGGTCGGCCTGACGCCACACCTGCTCCGACTGCGGCTCGACGCCTTCCTTGGCGTCGAAGACCGCGACCGCGCCGTCAAGGACGCGCAGCGACCGCTCGACCTCGATGGTGAAGTCCACGTGGCCGGGCGTGTCGATGATGTTGATGGTGGTGTCGTCCCACTGGGCGGTAATAGCAGCAGAGGTGATCGTGATCCCCCGCTCCTGCTCTTCCTTCATCCAGTCCATCGTCGAGGCGCCGTCGTGCGTCTCGCCGAGCTTGTAGTTGACACCCGTGTAGAAGAGGATCCGCTCAGTCGTCGTGGTCTTGCCCGCGTCGATGTGAGCCATGATCCCGATATTGCGGACCTTGGCAAGGTCAAGAGCAGTGGTGGCCATGTGGCTCGTCTTCTCTCGGTATCAGGTATCGATTCGCCCGCGGGGGTTACCAGCGGTAGTGAGCGAAAGCCTTGTTGGACTCCGCCATCTTGTGCGTGTCCTCGCGGCGCTTGACACTGGCACCGAGCCCGTTGCTCGCGTCCACCAGCTCGTTGAGCAGCCGCTCGGTCATGGTCTTCTCGCGGCGCTGGCGCGAGTAGCTGACCAGCCAGCGCAGGGCGAGCGTGGTGCTCCGGGAGGCGCGAACCTCGACCGGGACCTGGTAGGTCGCGCCACCGACGCGGCGGCTGCGGACCTCCAGGGACGGCTTCACGTTGTCCAGTGCGCGCTTCAGCACGACCAGAGGGTCCTGACCGGTCTTCTCGCGGGCGCCTTCGAGCGCTCCGTAGACGATGCCCTGCGCGATCGAGCGCTTGCCGTCCAGCAGCACCTTGTTGATGAGCGCGGTGACGAGCGGCGATCCGTAGACCGGGTCAGTGATGAGCTGGCGCTTCGGCGCCGGACCCTTGCGCGGCATGCTTACTTCTCCTTCTTGGCGCCGTAGCGGCTGCGGGCCTGCTTGCGGTTGCGGACGCCCTGGGTGTCGAGGGAGCCCCGGACGATCCGGTACCGGACACCGGGGAGGTCCTTCACGCGGCCGCCGCGCACGAGCACGATGGAGTGCTCCTGCAGGTTGTGGCCGATGCCGGGAATGTAGGCCGTGACCTCGATCCCGCTGCTCAGCTTCACGCGGGCGACCTTGCGCAGGGCGGAGTTCGGCTTCTTCGGCGTAGTGGTGTAGACACGCGTGCACACACCACGACGCTGCGGACTCCCCTTCAGCGCCGGGGTCTTGTTCTTTGCGACCTTGTCCTGTCGGCCCTTGCGGACCAGCTGCTGGATGGTGGGCACCGCGTCTCCGTCTTCCTCGTGACCTACGCCGGTTCTTTAGCCGTTGTCGCTATCGACCTGGTGGTGTTTCCCGTCCCCCCGGCCCACGCATCCGGGCGTGTCGCGCTCCATTCCGAGAATGGCGGACGTCCAGATGCGCTCGGCCTCACGGCCGTTCGTCAGGAGGGGAGGATGCACAGTACGCTGCGCCGCGACCGCTCCGGTGAACCGGCGGCGATAACTGGGCGCGCGCGTGTGACCCGCTGGCTCACGGGCACGAAATTCAAGGGTACCGAAGCGCGGTTACCCGGTCAAAACGGGGCCGTCGCCCTCGGCACCTCGGCGTGAACCGTGTACTCCCGTAGGCCGCATACCAGTGTACGGCCTTCTGGCGGTGGTCGCGCGCGATTATGCCGCACACGGCCCCGGATGTGCGCGACACGCCGGGTGGCCACGGGACCGGGTGCAGCAAATGGGCCGAAAAGCGTCGGAGGTCACCCTGCACGCGGGCGGCACGGCGGCTGCACTGCACCCGCCTGCGGTCCGGCGCTGCCCGCCCGCGCCGCCCGCACTCCCCCGCCGCCGCATCCGGCGGCGCCGGTACCTTCCCTCTCCCCTGACGCAGACTGCCCCGCCGCCGTCCGGTCGGACAGCGGCGGGGCGGTGCACGCGCGGCGCTCCAGTGGCGAGCGCCTACAGGATGAGCATGACCAGCGCCTCGCAGACGAACAGGCCGATACCGACATAGCCGAGGATCATGCCGGTGCGGGCCAGGCCCTCGCCTTCGAGCTCGCCCTCGGCGGCCTGGATCCGGCGGATCGCGCCGGGGGCCGTGACCAGCGCGAGGATCGACGTGATCAGGCCGATCACCGGCACCAGGCCGATGATGCCGAACCAGAGCGCGCGGGTCGCGCCGGCGTCGGTCTCGCCCCACTCCTCGTCGACCGTGTCGTAGCCGGGGTAGGCGTCGTCGACTTCGCCGGGCGCGCGGCTGTCGAACCCGGGGAAGTCCTCCACCGGGTCGCGCCGGGAGCGGCGGGACCGCCCGTTCCGGCCGCGGTCGTCGCCGTACCCCTCGTCGCCATAGGGGCCGTCGGCGTCCGGGCCGTAGGCATCGTCGCCGTAGGCGTCGTCGCCGTAGCGGTCGCCGCCGTAGCCGCCCGCGGACCGGCCGCCGGGGCCGGCGCCGTAGCGGTCGTCCCCGGTCGCACCGTAGGGGTCCGCGCCGCGGGCGCCGTCGAAGGCGTCCCCGGGCCCGTCGGCGGCGTCCTGCGGCAGCTGCCCGCCGATCGGTACGTCGCCCAGAGCCGGCATGGCCTGGGTCCCCGCGCCGGTTCGGTCGCCGCGCGGCGCACCGCCGTCCGCCCCGCCGCGGTAGGCCGGCATGGCCTGCGTGCCTTCGAACGACGGTCCGCGCGCTTCGTCCGGACCCCACGCGCCGGGGCGCTGCGGGCCCTCGCCGGCAGACGGCCCGTCGGCGGAACCGGCATCCGGACCGGCATCGCGCGCGCCGGCCTGCTGCGCGGCGATCGAGCCGAGGGCGCCCAGCGGATCGCCGGGCGCACCGGACTCGGCCGGGCCGGCTGCCTCGCCCTGGCCGGGCCAGGGCGGCGGCCCGGAGTCCGGGCCCTGCGCCGCACCGGGGCGCGGCCCGCTGAGCGGGTCCGCGAGCGGATCGCCGAGCGGGTCGCTGGCCGGCGTGTACGGTGCCGGACGCTGCGCTCCGGACGGCGCACCGAGCGGATCGGCCGACGCGTCGGGGCGCGGACCCGACAGCGGGTCGTAGGAGGGGTCCGGACGGGGCCCGGACAGCGGGTCGGACAGCGGATCGCCGGACTGGCCGAACGGTGCCGGGCGCGGCCCGGAGAGCGGGTCGCCGCCGTACGGCGGCGGCTCGGCGGAGCCGCCCTGGTCCGCACCGCCGCCGGAGCCGGGGCCGGCCCCCGGAGCGCGATCGCCGAGCGGGTCGGCCCAGGCGGGCGGCGTTTCGGCGGCACGCTCGGAGCGGCGCCGCTCTTCAGCGCGGATGCCGGCCTCCCGCACGCTCTCCGGGAGGTTGTAGTCGTCCCGGCTGAACGCCCAGGTGTTGCCGCTACCGGTGCCGATGCTCTCCCCCGCGCCGCTCTCCGAAGCCGGCGGGGCGGGCGGGGCAGCGGGGGTTCCGTAGTCCGATGCGCTCCCGGCCGGGGCGGCGGAGCCGCCCGCCTCGGGGCGGGGGGAGTACGGCGTACCGCCGCCGGCGCCGAGCGGATCGTCGGACCCGCCGGAATAGGGACGCTGGCCACCGGTCGGCGGGGCGGCCGGGGACTGCGCGCCGCCGGCGCCGTAGCGCGGCCCGCCCAGCGGATCGGCGAGCGGGTCGTCGCCGTAGGACCCGGAAGCGTACCGGTCGCCGCCGTGGGCGTCGGAACCGTATCGGTCGCCGCCGTAGGAGTCGGAGCCGTACCGACCGGGCTCCTCCGGGCGGCCGGGGCCGGCACCGTACCCGCCGGGCGGGTACTCGCCCCCGGCCGGACCCTGCGGGCCGGAAGCCGCAGCGGACCCGTAGGGCGTACCGCCGAGCGGCTGCTGCCCGGGGCCGGCGGGGCCCGAGCCGAAGTCCGGGGTGTATTCGCTGCCGTACTCCGGACCGGGCTCGGCCGGTCCGGAGCCGAACCGCCCCGACTCGTAGTGGCCGGAGCCGAGCGGGTCGCCGCCGTAGGGGTCGGGCTGCGGCGGTCCGGGCGGCGGTGCGGGCTGCTGCGGATCGAACGGCGGCCGCCCGGGCGGCGGTGCGCCGGCGGGGCCGGCGAACGGATCGCCGCCGAAGCTGCCGGGAGCACCGGGTGCCCCCGCTCCGCCCGGAACGCTGCCGTGGCCCGGCTCGGATGCGGCCGGCGGCGCGTAGGGGCGGCCGACCGGTGCGGGCGCATCGCCCAGCGCCGACGGGTACGGCTCAGCCATGCCCGGGCGCGCGGCCCCCATCCCCGGGTAGCCCCCGGTGTCGGGGTAGCGGGGCGCGCCGCCGGGCGGCGCGCCGTGCGGAGCCTCCGGGCCGCCCGGCCCGGGTGCGCCGCCGGGCGGAGCGCCGAAGGGGTCGTCGTATTCGGACTGCGTGCGGAAGCGGTCACCGCTAGGACGGAACCATGAGTCGGCGTCGGCCGCCGGCTCCGGACCCTCCCCGTCCGCTCGGTGCCGCTCTCCCCCGTTTTCCGTCACTGCTCTCGATCTCCAGACCGCGCCTGAGCGCTTGTTCTCTGCCGTCCGGACCCTGTCCCGGACGCGCCTGCTGCGGCGCGCCCGCCTCGCCGGCGCCCCGCCGCAGCGGCGGCGCCAAAGCGAACGGCGGCAGCCCGCCCCCTGCGGAGCGGACCGCCGCCGTCACCGGATCGCCAACCGGTATCGCTACCGGTTGTAAGGCCCGAAGTCGTACTCCTCCAGCGGAACCGCCTCGCCGGTGCCCTGGCCGAAGGTGTACTCGCTCGGCTCTTCGTAGCCCGAGACGGAGTACATGGAGGCCTTCGCCTCCTCCGTCGGCTCCACCCGGACGTTGCGGTACTGCGGCATTCCGGTACCGGCCGGGATGAGCTTACCGATGATGACGTTCTCCTTGAGGCCGAGGAGCGGGTCGCTCTTGCCGTGGATCGCGTTCTCGGTGAGCACCCGGGTGGTCTCCTGGAAGGAGGCCGCCGACAGCCACGACTCGGTGGCCAGCGACGCCTTCGTGATGCCGAGGAGCACTGGACGGCCGGCCGCGGGCTGGCCGCCTTCGGCCACCACCTCGCGGTTGTTCGACTCGAACTTCGGCCGCTCCACCATCTCGCCCGGCAGCAGGGCGGTGTCGCCCGACTCCAGGATGTTCACCCGCTTGAGCATCTGCCGCACGATGATCTCGATGTGCTTGTCGTGGATCGAGACACCCTGCGACTTGTAGACCTCCTGCACCTCGTTGACCAGGTGCTGCTGGACGGCGCGCGGACCCTGGATGCGGAGCACCTCGTGCGGGTTGATCGCACCGCCGATCAGCTGCTGGCCGACGGTGACGTGCGAGCCCTCCTCGACGAGGAGCTGGGCGCGCATCGGCACCGGGTAGGCGATCTCATCGGAGCCGTCGTCCGGGATCAGGATGATCTTCCGGCTCTTCTCGGTCTCCTCGATGCGGATGCGGCCGTCAAGCTCGGAGATCGGGGCCACACCCTTGGGGATGCGGGCCTCGAAGAGCTCGGTGACACGCGGCAGGCCGTGGGTGATGTCCTGGCCGGCCGAGCCGCCCATGTGGAAGGTCCGCATGGTCAGCTGGGTGCCGGGCTCACCGATGGACTGCGCCGCGATGATGCCGATCGCCTCACCGACGTCCACCGGCTTGCCGGTGGCCATCGAGCGGCCGTAGCAGGTGCTGCACACGCCGATCTTGGCCTCGCAGGTGAGCGAGGACCGGACGCGGACGCGCTCCACACCGGCCTCGACCAGCTGGTCGATGACGCCCTCGGAGGTGTCCGATCCGGCCGGCATGACCACCTCGCCGCCGACGACGACGTCCTCGGCGATGGTGCGGCCGAAGCCGGTGTTCTCGACGTTGTGCTTGCGCACGACCTTGCCTGCGGCGTTCTTCTCACCGATCTCGTGCCACAGCGACCGGTCGGTGGCGCAGTCGATCTCCCGGACGATGACGTCCTGGGCGACGTCCACCAGGCGCCGGGTGAGGTACCCGGAGTCGGCGGTCCGCAGCGCCGTGTCGGCGAGACCCTTCCGCTGGCCGTGGGTGGAGATGAAGTACTCCAGCACCGACAGGCCCTCGCGGTAGGACGCCTTGATCGGCCGCGGGATCGTCTCGCCCTTGGTGTTGGAGACCAGGCCGCGGATACCGGCGATCTGGCGGACCTGCATCGGGTTGCCTCGGGCACCCGACTGGACCATCATCCACACCGGGTTGTCGGCGGGGAAGTTGTCCTCCATCTCCTTGGCGACGTCGTTGGTCGCCTTGGTCCAGATCTCCGTGAGCTCCTGCCGGCGCTCGTCGTCGGTGATCAGACCGCGGTCGTACTCCCGCTGGATCTTGTCGGCCTGCTTCTCGTAGGACTCCAGGATCTCGCCCTTGCGCGGCGGGGTGAGCACGTCGGCGATGCCGATGGTCAGCCCGGACCGGGTCGCCCACTTGTAGCCGGCGTCCTTGAGGGCGTCCAGCGTGGTGGCGACCTGCACCTTCGGGTAGTTCTCCGCGAGCTCGTTGACCAGCGCCGAGACCTGCTTCTTGCCCACCTGGTAGTTGACGAACGGGTAGTCCATCGGGGTGGTCTCGTTGAAGAGGTACCGGCCCAGGGTCGTCTCCAGGACGAACGGCTCGTTCTCGACGTGGCCCTCGGGCTCTTCCCAGTCGCGCGGCGGCACGGTGTCCCCCGCCACCCGCAGCCGGATGGTCGCCTGCAGGTCCAGCTCACCGGAGTCGTAGGCCATGATGGCCTCGGCGACGTCCCGGTAGGCGTGGCCCTCGCCCTGGGCACCCGGCTTGTGGGTGGTCAGGTAGTACAGGCCGATGATCATGTCCTGGGTGGGCATGGTGACCGGCTTGCCGTCGGACGGCTTGAGGATGTTGTTGGTCGCCAGCATCAGCAGCCGCGCCTCGGCCTGGGCCTCAGCGGACAGCGGCAGGTGGACGGCCATCTGGTCGCCGTCGAAGTCGGCGTTGAAGGCGGTGCACACCAGCGGGTGGATCTGGATCGCCTTGCCCTCGACCAGCTGCGGCTCGAACGCCTGGATGCCCAGGCGGTGCAGCGTCGGGGCGCGGTTCAGCAGGACCGGGTGCTCGGTGATGACCTCTTCGAGGACGTCCCACACGACCGGGCGGGACCGCTCGACCATGCGCTTGGCGCTCTTGATGTTCTGCGCGTGGTTCAGGTCGACCAGGCGCTTCATCACGAACGGCTTGAACAGCTCCAGCGCCATCTGCTTGGGCAGGCCGCACTGGTGCAGCTTGAGCGTCGGGCCGACGACGATGACCGAGCGGCCGGAGTAGTCGACGCGCTTGCCCAGCAGGTTCTGCCGGAACCGGCCCTGCTTGCCCTTGAGCATGTCGGAGAGCGACTTGAGCGGGCGGTTGCCCGGGCCGGTGACCGGCCGGCCGCGGCGGCCGTTGTCGAACAGCGCGTCGACGGCCTCCTGCAGCATCCGCTTCTCGTTGTTGACGATGATCTCCGGCGCACCCAGGTCGAGCAGGCGCTTGAGCCGGTTGTTCCGGTTGATGACGCGGCGGTACAGGTCGTTCAGGTCGGAGGTCGCGAAGCGGCCGCCGTCCAGCTGCACCATCGGACGCAGGTCCGGCGGGATGACCGGGACGCAGTCCAGCACCATGCCCATCGGGCTGTTCCGGGTGTTCAGGAACGCGGACACGACCTTGAGCCGCTTCAGGGCGCGGGCCTTCTTCTGGCCCTTGCCGCTGCGGATGGTCTCGCGCAGCCGCTCGGCCTCGGCGTCGAGGTCGAAGTTGGCCAGGCGCTCCTGGATGGCCTGCGCGCCCATGCCGCCGCGGAAGTACTTCCCGAAGCGGTCCCGCATCTCGCGGTAGAGCATCTCGTCGCCCTCGAGGTCCTGGACCTTGAGGTTCTTGAACCGGTTCCAGACCTCTTCGAGGCGGTCGATCTCGCGCTGCACGCGGTCCCGGATCTGGCGCATCTCGCGCTCGGCCGACTCGCGGACCTTGCGCCGCGCGTCGCCCTTGGCGCCCTGCTCCTCCAGCTCGGCCAGGTCGGCCTCGAGCTTCTTGTGCCGCTCCTCCACCGAGGAGTCGCGGCGCTGCTCGAGGTGCTGGCGCTCGACGGAGACGTGCGCCTCCAGCGAGGCCAGGTCGCGCTCGCGGGCCTCGGTGTCCACCCACGTCACCATGTAGGCGGCGAAGTAGATGATCTTCTCGAGGTCCTTGGGCGCCAGGTCGAGCAGGTAGCCCAGGCGGCTGGGAACGCCCTTGAAGTACCAGATGTGGGTGACCGGCGCGGCCAGCTCGATGTGGCCCATCCGCTCGCGGCGCACCTTGGCGCGGGTCACCTCGACGCCGCAGCGCTCGCAGATGATGCCCTTGAAGCGGACGCGCTTGTACTTACCGCAGTAGCACTCCCAGTCCCGGGTCGGACCGAAGATCTTCTCGCAGAAGAGGCCGTCCTTCTCCGGCTTGAGGGTGCGGTAGTTGATGGTCTCCGGCTTCTTGACCTCGCCGTGCGACCACTGGCGGATGTCGTCGGCCGTGGCCAGGCCGATGCGCAGCTCGTCGAAGAAATTGACGTCGAGCACTTAATTCGTCCCCTGCTCTCGAAGCTTGCGGAAGTCAGACCTCTTCGACGCTGCTCGGCTCGCGCCGTCCCAGGTCGATTCCCAGTTCCTCCGCAGCACGGAAGACGTCCTCGTCGGTGTCCCGCATCTCGATGGACATACCGTCACTGGACAGCACCTCCACGTTCAGACAGAGCGACTGCATCTCCTTGATGAGCACCTTGAAGGACTCGGGGATGCCGGGCTCCGGGATGTTCTCGCCCTTGACGATGGCCTCGTACACCTTCACGCGGCCCAGGACGTCGTCGGACTTGATGGTGAGCAGTTCCTGCAGCGCGTAGGCGGCGCCGTACGCCTCCAGGGCCCAGACCTCCATCTCGCCGAACCGCTGGCCGCCGAACTGCGCCTTACCGCCCAGCGGCTGCTGGGTGATCATCGAGTACGGGCCGGTGGAGCGCGCGTGGATCTTGTCGTCCACCAGGTGGTGCAGCTTGAGGAAGTAGGTGTAGCCCACCGCGATCGGCTCGTCGAACGGCTCGCCGGTGCGGCCGTCGTAGAGCTTGGCCTTGCCGTCGTCGTTGACCAGGACCTGGCCGTCCTCGTTCGGGCGGACCGCACCGAGGAGGCCGTTGATCTCGTCCTCGCGCAGACCGTCGAAGACCGGGGTGGCGACCTTCGAGCCGCCGTCCACCTCGCCGGCGCCGATCGCGCGCAGCCGCTCCTTCCACGGCTCCGGGCCGTCCCCGACCTGCCAGCCGTTGGCGGCCAGCCAGCCCAGGTGGATCTCCATGATCTGGCCGACGTTCATGCGGCCGGGCACGCCCAGCGGGTTCAGCACGATGTCGACCGGCGTGCCGTCCTCCATGAACGGCATGTCCTCCTGCGGGAGGATCTTGGAGATGACGCCCTTGTTGCCGTGGCGGCCGGCGAGCTTGTCGCCGTCGGTGATCTTGCGCTTCTGCGCGACGTAGACGCGGACCAGCTCGTTGACGCCGGGCGGCAGCTCGTCGCCCTCGTCGCGGCTGAACACGCGCACGCCGATGACCTTGCCGGACTCGCCGTGCGGCACCTTCAGCGAGGTGTCGCGGACCTCGCGGGCCTTCTCACCGAAGATGGCGCGGAGCAGGCGCTCCTCCGGGGTCAGCTCGGTCTCGCCCTTGGGGGTGACCTTGCCGACCAGGATGTCGCCGTCGATCACCTCGGCGCCGATCCGGATGATGCCGCGGTCGTCCAGGTCGGCGAGGACCTCCTCGCTGACGTTGGGGATCTCGCGGGTGATCTCCTCCGGGCCCAGCTTGGTGTCGCGCGCGTCGACCTCGTGCTCCTCGATGTGGATCGAGGAGAGGACGTCGTCCTGGACGAGCCGCTGGGACAGCACGATGGCGTCCTCGTAGTTGTGGCCCTCCCAGGACATGTACGCCACGAGCAGGTTCTTGCCCAGCGACATCTCGCCCCGGTCGGTCGAGGGGCCGTCGGCCAGCACGGTGCCGGCCTCGACGCGCGCACCCTCGTCGACCACCGGGCGCTGGTTGAAGCAGGTGCCCTGGTTGCTGCGGCGGAACTTGCCGAGCCGGTAGGTCTTGCGGCTGCCGTCGTCGGCCATGACCGTGATGTAGTCGGCGGTCACGTCCTCGACCACGCCGGCCGCGTCGGCCAGCACGACGTCGCCCGCGTCGGTGGCGGCGCGGTACTCCATGCCGGTTCCGACGATCGGCGACTCGGCGCGCAGCAGCGGCACCGCCTGGCGCTGCATGTTGGAGCCCATCAGCGCGCGGTTGGCGTCGTCGTGCTCCAGGAACGGGATCATCGCGGTCGCGACGGAGACCATCTGCCGCGGCGAGACGTCCATGTAGTCCACGGAGTCGGCCAGCACGGCCTCGAACTCGCCGCCCTTGGTGCGGACGAGCACCCGGTCCTCGGAGAACTGGCCGTCGGCCTCGACCGGAGTGTTGGCCTGCGCGATGACGAAGCGGTCCTCTTCGTCGGCGGTCAGGTACTCGACCTTGTCGGTGACAGCGCCGTCGACGACCTTGCGGTAGGGCGTCTCCACGAAGCCGAACGAGTTCACCCGGCCGTACCCGGCGAGCGAGCCGATCAGGCCGATGTTGGGGCCTTCCGGCGTCTCGATCGGGCACATGCGGCCGTAGTGCGACGGGTGGACGTCGCGGACCTCGAAGCCGGCGCGCTCACGGGAGAGGCCGCCCGGACCCAGCGCGGACAGGCGGCGCTTGTGCGTCAGCCCGGCCAGCGGGTTGGTCTGGTCCATGAACTGGGACAGCTGGGACGTGCCGAAGAACTCCTTGATGGAGGCGACGACCGGCCGGATGTTGATCAGCGTCTGCGGCGTGATCGCCTCGACGTCCTGCGTCGTCATCCGCTCGCGGACGACGCGCTCCATCCGGGCCAGGCCCAGGCGGACCTGGTTCTGGATCAGCTCGCCGACCGTGCGCAGGCGGCGGTTGCCGAAGTGGTCGATGTCGTCGGTCTCCACCGGCCGCTCGCCGATGGCGGTCTCCATCGACTCCTCGCCGGCGTGCAGCCGGACCAGGTAGTCGATGGTGGCGACGATGTCCTCTTCGGTGAGGGTGCCCTGGCTGAAGGCGGTCTCCAGGCCGAGCTTCTTGTTGATCTTGTACCGGCCGACCTTGGCGAGGTCGTAGCGCTTCGGGTTGAAGTAGAGGTTCTCCAGCAGCGCCTGCGCGGACTCCTTCGTGGGCGGCTCGCCCGGGCGGAGCTTCCGGTAGATGTCGAGGAGGGCGTCGTCGGTGCCCGACGTCGGGTCCTTCTCGAGGGTGTTGCGGATCGACTCGTACTGGCCGAACCGCTCCAGGATCTGGTCGGTGGTCCAGCCCAGCGCCTTGAGGAGGACGGTCACGCCCTGCTTGCGCTTGCGGTCGATGCGGACGCCGACGAAGTCGCGCTTGTCCACCTCGAACTCGAGCCAGGCGCCGCGGGACGGAATGACCTTGCAGCCGTAGAGGTCCTTGTCGGAGGACTTGTCGACCTGGCGGTCGAAGTAGACGCCCGGCGAGCGGACGAGCTGCGACACGACGACGCGCTCGGTCCCGTTGATGATGAAGGTGCCCTTGACCGTCATGAGCGGGAAGTCGCCCATGAAGACGGTCTGGCTCTTGATCTCGCCGGTGTCGTTGTTGATGAACTCCGCGGTGACGAACATCGGCGCGGAGTACGTCATGTCCTTGTCCTTGCACTCCTCTTCGGAGTACTTGGGCGGCTCGAACCGGTGATCGCGGAACGACAGGGACATGGTGCCCGAGAAGTCCTCGATCGGACTGATCTCTTCGAAGATCTCCTCGAGGCCGGACTGCTCCGTGACGTCCTTGCGTCCGGCCTCGACGGCGGCGTCGAGGCGGGACCGCCACTTCTCGTTGCCGAGCAGCCAGTCGAAGGACTCGGTCTGCAGTGCGAGAAGATCAGGGACTTCCAGCGGTTCCTGAATGCGAGCGAAAGAAACGCGGTTCGGACCAAGGGCGTTAGCGGAGGCGTTGCGCGAGGCTGCCAACAGGGGTCCTTCCGAAGGCTTGTGGCGGTTGATGCGCGCGCACGCCGGACGACCCGAGATGACCGGCGGCGAGCCTCCGGGACGCGGAGGCTTCGCCTGTGGTGGGGTTCGTGCTGGGCAGGGCCGCGACCGCAGAGGGTCGGGACACGGAATGCACGGACACCGAAGCAGGGATCGTCAAAGGGCAGCGCAAAAGGGCAGTGTAGCCGAATACTACACCGCTGTCCAACCGCATCCCCCGGAGTTCAGCACGACACCCCGCAGCATCGCTCCCACAGGCGGATCCGTCAAGCCCGGAGCGGCCGGGACGGGGGATGCGGGCCCCGTGAGAGGTCCCACAGGCCCGGGCGGGTGTGAGCAGCCTGACACCGGGGAAGGCTCTTTTACTCCGCTTGCGCCCGACCAGGCCGGAAACCGCCGCGGGCGGCGCGCGGAAGGATGGACAGCGGGGGGTCGGCGGGGCCGCGCCCGCGGGACGGCGCTCCCGGGCGCCCTGCGGGCCCCGGGGCGCGCTCCAGCGGAAGCGGTCCGGAAAGCGGCGGCGGCCGCCCCGGTGCTCCGGGGCGGCCGCAGCGCGGCGCGGGCGGTGCCGGAGAGGCCCGGACCGCCGCAGACGCGTCCTACTTGAGGGAGATCGTGGCGCCGGCGCCCTCGAGGGCCTCCTTGGCCTTGTCCGCGGTCTCCTTGTTGACGCCCTCGAGCAGCGGCTTGGGGGCGTTGTCGACCAGGTCCTTGGCCTCCTTGAGGCCGAGCGAGGTCAGGCCGCGGACCTCCTTGATGACCTGGATCTTCTTGTCGCCGGCCGACTCGAGGACGACGTCGAACTCGCTCTGCTCCTCCGCCTCCTCGGCGGCACCGCCGCCACCCGGGGCAGCGGCGACGACGGCGGCCGGAGCGGCAGCCTCGACGTCGAACTTGTCCTCGAACAGCTTGACGAACTCGGAGAGCTCGAGAAGGGTCATCTCCTCGAAGGCGCCGAGCAGGTCTTCGTTGCTGAGCTTCGCCATGATGCGATCTCTCTTTCTTCAGCAGCACGGTCCGCGGGGCACCCGCCGGGCGGCGGAGTGCCGGACCGTGGCACCGGCGCCTTCGGCACCCGGTGCGGTCCTGGACTCTTAGGCGTCGTCCGACTTCTTCTCGTGCAGCGCCTGAGCGAGCCGCGCGAGCTTGACGGGAAGCGCCTGGAACGTGGCGGCGGCCTGGCCCTGCTTGGCCTTGAGGGCGCCGGCCATCTTTGCGAGGAGAACCTCGCGGGACTCGAGGTCGGCCAGCTTGGTGATCTCTTCGGGGCTCATCGCCTTGCCGTCGATGACCCCGCCCTTGATCACCAGGGGCGAGTTCGCCTTCGCGAAGTCACGCAGGCCCTTCGCGGCCTCGACAACGTCCCCGCGGACGAAGGCGATGGCGGAGGGGCCCTCGAAAAGGTCGATGACCTTCTCGTCGAGGTCGGCCTCCTTGGCCGCGATCTTGCCGAGCGTGTTCTTCACAACGCGGAAACGCGCGTTCTGACCGAGGTTGCCGCGCAGCTCCTTGAGCTGAGCAACACTGAGCCCCCGGTATTCGGTCAGCACGGCGCCGGTCGAGCTCTCGAATTCATCCTTGAGCTCGGCGACCGCGGCTGCCTTGTCCGGCCTCGCCATGGGACTCCTTCCAACAGTGAACGCCGGTGCATCCCAGGGGCCCGCAGGGGAGGCGGCGGAGCATGCAAAAAGCCCCGGCGCAGGGCGCGCGGGGCTCGGCGATCGGACGCGCTGAACGCGCCGCAAAGGAGAGCTCACATCACACCTGCGCAGGCCGCCCATTCCAGATGGGACCTTGAGCCGCCCGAGAAGGCGGCGACCGGCGGTCTTCGGCAGTGACCATGCTAGTGCATCCCCGCGGGCGCCCGGACCGGTTTCCGCGCCCGCGGCCGTGACCCCGCACACCCGCGCCGGGAAAGCAGCGGCGCCCCGGACCGCGGTGCGGTCCGGGGCGCCCTCGCAGCGCGGGAAGCGCAGGGATCGGCGCAGGCGTCAGGCAGCGGCGCCGGCGCGGGTGCTGCTCGGGTCCACCGGGATGCCGGGGCCCATCGTGGTGGTCATGGTGGCCTTCTTGATGTAGCGGCCCTTGGCGGCGGACGGCTTGAGGCGCTGCACCTCGTCCAGCGCGGCGGCGTAGTTCTCCGCGAGCTGGGCGTCGGTGAAGGAGGTCTTGCCGATGATGAAGTGCAGGTTCGAGTGCCGGTCGACGCGGAACTCGATCTTGCCGCCCTTGATGTCGGTGACCGCCTTGGCCACGTCCGGGGTCACCGTGCCGGTCTTCGGGTTCGGCATGAGGCCGCGCGGGCCGAGCACCCGGCCGAGCCGGCCGACCTTGCCCATGAGGTCGGGGGTGGCCACGACGGCGTCGAAGTCGAGGAAGCCCTTCTGGACCCGCTCGACGAGCTCGTCGTCGCCGACGACGTCGGCGCCGGCCGCGATCGCGGCCTCTGCCTTCTCACCGGTGGCGAAGACCAGGACCCGTGCGGTCTTGCCGGTGCCGTGCGGAAGGTTGACGGTGCCGCGGACCATCTGGTCCGCCTTGCGGGGGTCGACGCCGAGGCGGAGGGCGACCTCCACGGTGGCGTCGAACTTCGACTTGGACGTCTGCTTCGCCAGCTGGACCGCCTCGTCGAGCGAGTACTGCTGGTCGCGGTCGACGATCTGGCTCGCCTGGCGGTGGTTCTTGCTGCGCTTCACGGGATCTCCTTGCGGGATCTGTGGTGATCGGGCCGGCGCAGGGCCCTGCCACGGTGGTCTTCGTCTGCTGCGTCGGGGGGGGGCGCGGTGCGCGCGGCCGGAGCGGTCCGGCCGGTGCGGCGCGCTACTTGACCTCGATGCCCATCGAGCGGGCGGTGCCGGCCACGATCTTGGCGGCCTCGTCGAGGTCGGCGGTGTTGAGGTCCGGCAGCTTGGTCTGCGCGATCTCGCGAACCTGGTCGCTGGAGATGGACGCGGCGGTGGAGCGGCCCGGGTCGGCCGCACCCTTCTCCACACCGGCGGCCTTGAGGATCAGCTTCGGCGCCGGCGGGGTCTTCGTGACGAAGGTGAAGGAGCGGTCCTCGTAGATGGTGATCTCTACGGGGATGACGTTGCCGCGCTGGGCTTCGGTAGCAGCGTTGTACTGCTTGCAGAAGTCCATGATGTTGACGCCGTGCGGGCCGAGCGCCGTACCGACGGGCGGGGCCGGGGTGGCCTGGCCGGCGGGCAGCTGCACCTTGACGAGCGCCGCGATCTTCTTCTTCGGAGGCATATCGGGTCCTTTGCCTGATCTGCGTTGGTCGGTGGCCCTGCGGCCGCGCCGTGCGGGCGTCGCCCCGCGGGCGGCGGCGGCCGCTGCGCTCCCGGTCAGCGCCGCACGCGGGCACGGCGGCGCAAGGCGGAAGCGGAGGCCGGGGCGGTGCGCTCCCGCGGCGGTGCCGCGGTACGCACACGGTGGGCCCGCCCGAGGGCGGACCCACCAAGTCTACGTGCTCGTCCGGGCTGCCCGGCCCGGACGGCGGGATCAGCCGGGGAAGCCGCTCAGATCTTGGAGACCTGATTGAACCCCAGCTCGACCGGGGTCTCGCGGCCGAAGATGGAGACGAGCACCTTGAGCTTCTGGGTGTCGGCGTTGATCTCGCTGACCGTGGCGGGCAGGGTCGCGAACGGGCCCTCCATCACGGTGACGGACTCGCCGACCTCGTAGGCCACGTCACTGCGGACCTCGGCCTTCTCGCCGCCCTTGGCGGCCTGCTCCGGCTCCTTCTCCGGCGCGGGCGCCAGCAGGTCGGCGACCTCCTGGATGCTGAGCGGCGCGGGCTTGTTGGACAGGCCGACAAAGCCGGTGACGCCCGGGGTGTTCCGGATCGCCGACCAGGACTCGTCGGTCAGCTCCATGCGCACCAGGACATAGCTGGGCAGCACCTTCTCGGTGACCAGCTGCCGCTTGCCGCCCTTGACCTCGGTGACCTCCTGGGTGGGCACCTCGACCTGGAAGATGTAGTCCTCCATGTTGAGCGACTGGGTACGGCTCTCGACGTTGGCCTTGACCCGGTTCTCGTAGCCGGCGTAGGTGTGCACGACGTACCAGTCGCCGGGCAGTAGGCGGAGCTCGATCTTGAACTCCTCGACCGGGTCGAGCGCGGGCAGCGCCGGCTCGGCGGCCTCCGCAGGCTCGGCGCCGCCGTCGGCGTCGGTCTCGGCATCGCCGTCGGCGTCGTCCGCGGCTCCGGTGCTCTCGGCGGTCTCGGCGGCGGTGTCAGCGCCCTCCCCTTCCGGGGCGGTCGCGTCGGTCGCGCCGGACTCGGCGCCGCCGGCCGCGCCGGGAGCCTGCTCCGCCTCGGCGCTCCGGCCGGCCTCTTCCTCCGACGCCTGCCCCGGGGTGGTGTCGGGAAGGCCGTCAGAGGACAGTGGGGACTCGGACACGGCAGCTCTTTCTCTCGTCGTTGACTCCGGCTTCTCCGCCCGGCGGCCTCGGCTCCGCGCCGCGATGGGCAGGACCGGACGAGGGCACCGCGCCGGTCGTGCCAGCTTACGTTCTCAGCGGGCACGATGGGACCATTGCGCAGCGAGCCTCCGGGTGGGGTGGCCGCCCCCGCGCCCCCCGCAAGCCGCTCTTACCTGCCTCCGCGGCCTGCGCAACCTGCGGTTGCCCGCCGGTGCGGCCGCGGCACGCGATCGCCCGGAACGCGGTGGGGAGGCCAGGACCTGTCCTGCGGAGGCGGTCCGGCGGAAGCCGCGGCCCTCTGCCGTTGCTCCCGGGGCGGCGCTAGAAGGGCGCCCCGGTGCCGGGGGGCGCACCGGCGCCAGCGCCGGCGTCGGCCCCGCCGACGGTGCCGTAGAGCCAGGTGACGGCCTCGCCGAAGCCGAGGTCGAGCAGCCAGGTGTAGGCGACCATGATGGTCACGAAGATCATGACGACGATCGTGTAGGTGATCAGCTCGCGGCGGGTAGGCCAGCGGACCTTGCGGAGCTCACCGACGACCTGCTTGGTGAAGGTCACCGGACCGGTACGACGCGTCGGCTCCTTGTCGGGCTTCGCGTCGGCGTCAGTCTGCGTCACCGGAGGTCCTTAACAGTCGGGGCGAACGGCCTTGCCGCGCGCCGACCATCCGGCCAGCACGCCTGATGAGCCTGAATCTGCAGGGCAGGAGGGACTCGAACCCACAACCGCCGGTTTTGGAGACCGGTGCGCTGCCAATTGCGCCACTGCCCTTCGCGTTTCCGCGTAGTCCCACCCTAGCTGCTCTGCGGGCCGTTCGCTCCGCATGCGCCCCGGACGGGCTCTGACGAGTGTAGGGCCTCCCGCGTACTCGGGCCAACCCGATATCTCACCGGGCGGTCCGGCGCACCTCGTGAAACGATGGGGGCATGAGTGACCGACCCCGTATCTCCGCACGCATCGGCGGCATCTCCGAGTCGGCGACCCTGGCCGTCGACGCCAAGGCGAAGGCGATGAAGGCCGAGGGCCGCCCCGTCATCGGCTTCGGCGCCGGCGAGCCGGACTTCCCCACACCCGACTACATCGTCGAGGCCGCGGTCAAGGCGTGCCGGGAGCCGCGCTTCCACCGCTACACCCCCGCCGGCGGCCTGCCCGAGCTGAAGGAGGCGCTGGCCGCCAAGACGCTGCGCGACTCCGGCTACGCCGTGGAGCCGAAGCAGATCCTCGTCACCAACGGCGGCAAGCAGGCGATCTACGAGGCGTTCGCCACGCTCCTGGACCCGGGCGACGAGGTCATCGTGATCGCCCCCTACTGGACGACCTACCCGGAGTCGATCAAGCTGGCCGGCGGCGTGCCGCGCTATGTGGTGACCGATGAGACCACCGGGTACCTGGCGACCGTGGCGCAGCTGGAGGAGGCGCGCACGGACAAGACCAAGGTCCTGCTCTTCGTGTCGCCCTCCAACCCCACGGGCGCGGTCTACACCCCGGACCAGGTGCGCGCGATCGGCCAGTGGGCCGCCGCCAGCGGCCTGTGGGTGCTCACCGACGAGATCTACGAGCACCTGGTCTACGGCGACGCGGAGTTCAGCTCCCTGCCGGTGCAGGTGCCCGAGCTCGCCGACCGGACCGTCGTCGTCAACGGCGTCGCCAAGACCTACGCGATGACCGGCTGGCGCGTGGGGTGGATCGCCGGCCCGGCCGACGTCGTGAAGGCGGCCGGCAACCTGCAGTCGCACGCCACCTCCAACGTCGCCAACGTGTCCCAGGCCGCCGCGCTCGCCGCGGTCTCCGGCGGCCTAGAGGCCGTCGCCGAGATGCGCACCGCCTTCGACCGGCGCCGCCGCACCATCGTCGGGATGCTCAACGAGATCCCCGGCTTCGTCTGCCCCGAGCCGCAGGGGGCGTTCTACGCCTACCCGTCGGTCAAGGGCGTACTCGGCCGCGAGATCGGCGGCCGCACCCCGCAGACCTCCGCTGAGCTGGCCGAGGTCATCCTCGACCAGGCCGAGGTGGCCGTGGTTCCGGGCGAGGCGTTCGGCACCCCGGGCTACCTGCGCCTCTCCTACGCACTGGGCGACGCCGACCTCGCCGAAGGCGTCGGCCGCATCCAGAAGCTTCTCAGCTCGTAGAGCTGGCGTTTAACGAGGGCCCGGTCCGCGGCGGACCGGGCCCTCGTTTCACTGTCAGGCCAAACGCAACGGCAGGCGAGCGCGGGTTTCGGGGGGCGCGGGGGGGTCGTCACCCCGCCCGGAGGCACCAGCCCGGTCCGCGCAGCGGACCGGGCCCCCGTGTTTCTACTCTGCGGGTGCGGACCCTCAGGGAGCCGGCCCACACTGCGCCGCCATACGGCACCATTGGGTCATGGAACGCCCGATCTCCACGCTTCCCAAGGCCCACCTGCACCTGCACTTCACCGGGGCCATGCGGCACACCACCCTGGTGGAACTGGCCGAGCAGCGCGGGGTGCAGCTACCGGCGTCACTGGCCGCGGAGTGGCCGCCGCAGCTGAGCGCGGCCGACGAGCGCGGCTGGTTCCGGTTCCAGCGGCTCTACGACATCGCCCGCTCGGTGCTCACCCGTCCCGAGGACCTGTACCGGCTGCTGCGGGAGGCGGCCGAGGACGACCGGGCAGCCGGGTCGCGCTGGCTGGAGATCCAGGTCGACCCGAGTGGATACGCGTCCAAGTTCGACGGGCTCACCGCCACCCTGGAGCTCACCCTCGATGCGGCGCGCGCCGCGGAGGCCGCGACCGGGGTGCACGTCGGCGTCATGGTGGCGGCCAACCGCACCCGGCACCCGCTCGACGCGAAGGCGCTCGCACGCCTGGCCAAGCAGTACGCCGACCGCGGGGTGGTGGCGTTCGGCCTCAACAACGACGAGCGGCGCGGCCGGGCGCTGGACTTCGAGGGCGCGTTCCGGATCGCCCGCCGGGCCGGGCTGATCTCGGCACCGCACGGCGGCGAACTGGGCGGCGCGCGCAGCGTCCGGGAGTGCCTGGACGAACTCGGTGCGGACCGGGTCGGGCACGGTGTGCGGGCGGTGGACGACCCCTACCTGGTGGAGCGGATCGCCACGCAGGGCGTGACGCTGGAGGTGTGCCCCACCTCGAACGTGAGCCTCGGGGTCGCGGCCGAGCTGGAGCGGGTTCCGCTCCGGCGCTTGTTCGACGGCGGGGCACCGATCGCGCTCGGCGCCGACGACCCGCTGCTGTTCGGCCCGCGGCTGGCCGAGCAGTACCGGATCGCGCGCGAGGTGTTCGGGTTCTCCGACCCGGAGCTGGCCGAGCTGGCGCGGATGTCGATCCGCGGGTCGGGGGCTCCGGAGTGGCTGCGCAAGGACATGCTCGCCGGCGTCGACGAGTGGCTCGCCGCCGCACCGTGAGAGCGGTCGGGCGGCATCCCGAGTGCAGCGGAGCGCCGCACCCGGTGCGGGCGCGGCGCTCCGCTCTCCAGAGCACGCCCTAGCCGGTCAGCATGAGGATGCCCTGCACCGTCATCACAGCGCCGACCAGGAAGAAGAGCACGGCCGCTCCGATCTGCACCGCCCGTTCGGGGAGCCGCTTGCCGAGCAGCGCACCCACCGCGATGGCGAGGGCATCGGCCGCCACCATGCCGACCGTGGAGCCGATCCAGATCGGCAGCCAGTGGTACTGGGTGCCGACGGTGATGGTCGCGAGCATCGTCTTGTCGCCGAGCTCGGCGATGAAGAAGACGGTGGCCACGGTGAGCAGGCCGGAGCGGATCGTGCGAGAGGAGGCGCGCTTCTCGTCGGTCTCGGTGAGCTCATCGCCGCGGAGGGTCCAGGCGCCGAAGCCGAGGAAGGCGATGCCGGCGATGAGGGTGACCCAGTCGGTGGGGATCGCGAAGCCGAGGACTTCGGCGATCAGGACGCTCAGCCCGTGCACCACGACGGTGGCCAGGACGATGCCGAGCAGGACGGTGCGGACCCGGTAGCGGGTCGCCAGGGACATGGCGACCAATTGCGTCTTGTCGCCCATTTCCGCGAGGAACACCACTCCGGTGCCCGCGGCGAGTGCGATCAGGAATTCCATGCGTTTCGGCCCATTCGTTCGGCGGCGCCGGGGGGCGCGGTGCCTTCCGTCCGGCGCGTAGACCGGGCCGGGCGCCCGGAAGCGGCACCTCGGCCCGGCAGCGCTGCGGCTGCGCGCCGCCGCACTGCGGTGCACTGCTGCACTGCGCTGCGGCGACCGGCAGGCCGCCCGGCCGGGCCGAAGGTCTCGTCCGCCCGGGCCGCCGGCGCACGGGGCACCGGCCTGCGGGCCTCCGCGACCGGGCAGCACCGTCGGAGCGCCGCCAGTCTGTCGATCGCGGAATCGGGGACTACTCCCCTTCGACACCGAGGACGCTAGCACCAGCGAAATTCCTCATGCAATTCTTGATAAAGGCTTCGCCGATCGCCGCGAATTGCCGAACCAAAGTGTTCGCCCCACCGAACTCACTTTTTCGGAGAATGGCGCGCCGGCGCGCGGCGGGCCGGGCGCGCAGCGGCGCTCCGGGACGCCGCTGGGGCCGCGGGGGGGGGCGGAACAGGCGGGCCGGGGGACGCGACCCGCGCTGGGGCGTGCGCGGTGCGGGCGCTCCCGCGAGAAGTGTGCCGGGGCACTCGCCGCGAGGCCGAGGGGGTCGGGGCGGGCCCGCTTCTCCGACCCGGCCCTCCGACGGAGGAGAACACCGCGAGGGGCGTGCAGGGCGAGACGCAGCACGGCAGTGGTGCGGCCACGACGCCCTACAGGCGGGTCCCGACCATGACCGGCTCGTTGACGAGGACCACGCCGAAGGCCGCCGCGACGCCGTCCCGCACTTCGCGGGCCAGGGCGAGCAGGTCCTCGGTCGTCGCGCCGCCCGGGTTGGTCAGCGCGAGCGTGTGCTTGGTGGAGATGCGGGCCGGCCCGCCGGCGGCGCCCCGGTAGCCCTTGGCGAACCCGGCCCGGTCGATCAGCCAGGCGGCCGACGTCTTCACCAGGCCGGGGCCGGCCGGGAACGCAGGCGGCTCGGCGTCCGGGCCGAGCCGTTCCGCGGCCCGCTTGCGCAGGTCGGCGAAGTCGGCCTCGGAGAGGATCGGATTGGTGAAGAACGAGCCGGCGCTGCGCGAGTCCGGGTCGTCGGCGTCGACCACCATGCCCTTGCCGCGCCGCAGGTCCAGCACTGCCTGGCGGGCGCGGACGGCGGGCACCCGGTCGCCCTGCTCGACCCCGAGTGAGCGGGCCAGTTCGGCGTAGCGCACCGGAGCGCTCTCCGCGGCGCACTCCAGGACGAAGTCGACCGCGAGGACCGCATGCCGGCCGGGGGTGCGCTTGAAGAGGCTGTCCCGGTAGGAGAACGCGCACTCCTCGGCGGCCAGCGTGCGGGTGCGGCCCTCGGCGCGGTCGTAAGCGGTGACCGACGCGATGGTCTGCGCGACCTCCTGGCCGTAGGCGCCGACGTTCTGGATCGGTGTGGCGCCGACGCGGCCGGGGATGCCGGAGAGGCACTCGACGCCGCTCAGCCCCTCGGTGACGCAGCGCTCGACAAACAGGTCCCACTCCATGCCGGCCTCGGCGCGCACCGCGGCGGTCCCGGGCCGCGGCCCGGGTGCGGTCGCGAAACCGGACGTGGCAACGTGCACCGCAGTGCCGTCGAAGCCGGTGTCGGCGACTACGAGATTGCTGCCGCCGCCGAGCACGAGCACCGGTTCGCCGCGCTGGTCGGCCGCTGCGACGGCGGCCACGAACTCCTCGGTGGTCTCGGCCGCGACGTAGCGCGCGGCCGGTCCGCCGAGTCCGAGAGTGGTGTGGTCGGCCAGGCGGACGCCGGACGTGGCGGTCATGGGACGTGCTCCTCGGTGCTGGCGGTGCTGTGCTCCCGGGCGTGCTGCCGGTGTGGTGCTGCCGTTCTCCGGGCGGCCCGCTGCGCCGGCCGTGCCGGGCAGCCGCGCCCGGCAGCTGCGCTCGCCGGGAAGCGGGCCACCGCCGAGCTTACGGCCTGCCGGGCAGCGCGGCCGGCGCGGCGGGCGGCGGCGCTCCGCGCGCACCGCACC
>NZ_BAAGXT010000049.1:0-44413 GCF_054779695.1 Nocardiopsis coralliicola
CCGCGTTCGACGCCGCCCGCGCCGTCCTGCCCGCTGCGGACGGCGCCGGCCCTGCCGCCGGCCGCCCAGCGGATCCGCCGCCGAGCGGCCACCTGCGCCCGGCCCTGCTCGGCAACCGGGGCCTCGCGCTGCTGCAGCGCGGCAGCGCATCGGCCGCGCTGGACGACCTGCACCGGGCCAGCGCCCAGGCCGCGGCCGCCGGGCTGAGCCTGCTGCACGCGGCGCTCCTGCAGAACACCGGGTGCGCGTGGGCACAGCGCGGCGCCGTCGACCGCGCCCTGGACTGCTTCGACGCGTCGGAAGCGCGAGCGCGGCGGCAGGGGCGCCAGGCCGGCGCGCTCGCCGTCGACCGGGCGGATGCCCTGCTCGCAGCGGGGCTGCCGGATGAGGCTGCCGGGCAGCTGCAGCGCGCCTCCGCGCTGCCGCTCGTCGGCGTGGAGCGGGCCGCGCACCTGCTGCTCAACGCCAAGCACCGGCTCGCGCAGGGCGACGGTGCCGCAGCCCGCGAGCTGGCGCGCCGCGCGCTGCACGGTGCGCCCCGCGGCTCGGCATGGGCCGGGCTCGCCCGCCACCTGGAGTGGGCATCGCAGCATGCGCCGGGGAGCGCGGCGCGCCGCATCGCCGTGACGGCCCCGCTGTGGGGGCACCGCTCCGAGCCGGTGCGGCGCAGGCGCCGGGCCGTCCGGGCCGCGTCGGCGGGCGACCACGCACGGGCGCGCCTGCTGCTCTCCGGCGGCCGGCCGCCCCAGCACCTGGAGGTGTCTGCGGCCCACCCGGACCGGGATGTCGCGGGCGCTGCACTCGCGCGGGCCCTGCGGGACGGCCGCGGCGCCGATGCGCTGGAGTGGGCGGTCCTCGCCGCGGGGCCGGGCCAGAACGGCGGCGCCTGCACCGAGCGGCGCTGGCACAGCACCCTCGCCCGGTTGCGGTCCGGGCGTGCCGCACCGCTCTCGGCGCAGGTGCACCAGTGCCGTCCTGCGGCGCCCGCCGGGCATGCACCGCAGGCGGCGACCGCTGACCGGTTGGCAGCCTGGTCGGCCGAGGGCGCGGTGGCGGCATTCCTCGATGCCGGCGGCACCCGCGCGGCGGTGACCGTCGTGGACGGCCGGGTGCGGGTGCACCCCCTTCCCCCGCGCGAGGAGGTCGGCGGCGCCGTCGATGCGCTTGCGTTCTGCTTGAGTGAGGCCGCCCTGCAGGGCCGCCGGGCGCCGCAGCGCCCAGCGGAGCGGGTCGACCGCCTGCTGCTGGGACCGGTCGCCGACGCGGTGGGCGGCCGCCCGCTCCTCGTCCTGCCGGGCGGCGGGCTGTCCGGACTTCCCTGGGGCGTACTGCCCTCGCTGGAGGGCCGCGCCGTGAGCGTGCTGTCCGGCCCGGCCGCCGGCCCGGCGCCCGCAGCGGGCGGCGCGCCGATGCTGGTGAGCGGCCCCGGCCTCCCGGGGGCCGCGGACGAGGTCGCGCGGATCGCGGCGGCGCTGCCCGGCGCCGTGGCGCTGACCGGCGCCGCCGCACGCACCGGCGCGGTGCTGGAAGCCCTGCCGCGGGTGGCCGTCGTCCATCTGGCGGGGCACGGCGCGGTTCCGCCCGGCGCACCGATGCTGTCCGCGGTGCAGCTGGCAGACGGCCCGCTGACGGCCTACGACGTCGAACTGCTGCCGCGCGCCCCGCGGGTGGCAGTGCTCTCCTCGTGCTGGACGGGCCCGGGGGCCGCGCCGTCCGGAACCCCGCTGGGCCTGCCCGCGGCGCTGCTCGCCCGGGGCAGCCGGGCGGTGGTCGCCGCACCGGTCCCGCTCCCCGACGCGGCGACCACCGGCCCGATGCTGGCCTTCCACGCCGCGCTCGCCGCTGGGGTTCCCGCGCCGCGCGCCGTCGCCGACCACCTCGCCCACCTGGGATTCTGCTGCTACGTCCGCGCCCCCGCCTGACCGCGGTGGGCCCCGACCCGCGGGGCGGGGCCCACCCTCCCGGCGCATTGCATCCCACCTCCGGCACCCTCGGCGCGCGGGCTTCCGGCACGGTTCCGCCGGCCCCGGAACCCGCGGGTTCCGCCGAGCGGGTGCACAGCCGGCGCCGGCGGGGGGGCCTGGGCGGCGATCCGCTCTCTCCCGCAGAGCTGGGCGGTAGTCAGAGCCTCTCCCGCAGACCGGCTGCCGGGGCGATCGGGCCGGCAGGCGCGAGGAGGGCAGCGCAGCAGCGCTGGGAGTCTCCCGGGGGCCGGGGCCGCCCCCAGGCCGGGGGCGACCTGCGCCCCTCTCCCCGGCCTCAGTACCGCCGCCCGCACCGCACGTACCGCAGCGGCATCCCTCGCAGGAACGCCTCCCGCGGCCGCACTGCCGCGGAGCGTCCCGGCCGTGCACCTGCGGCGCGAGGAAGCAGCGCCCGCTCACCGCAGGCACGGAGGCGAATGGCCTGGCCGGGCGACCTGCGCGGCCGCAGCGCCGATGAGCGGCCGCGCCGGTGCGGCAGGCACCGAGGCCGGCGGCCTCCCCGGCTCAACGGGCGCAGGGGGCGAGTGGCGGCTCGGTGCGGGGCAGAGGCGCGCCCGTGCGGTGGGCCGTCCCCGCGGCGCGGGGTGCGGGCGCGCCCCTGCGGGGCCTGGCGGCAGCAGCCGTCACCAGCCGCGGGCGCGCCATTCGGGCAGGCTGGGGCGTTCGGCGCCGAGGGTGGTGTCCTTGCCGTGGCCGGGGTAGACCCAGGTGTCGTCGGCGAGCTCACCGAACAGGCGCTGCTCCACGTCGTCCAGCAGGGAGCGGAACGCCGCGGTGTCCGGCGTCTTGCCGACGCCGCCCGGGAAGAGGCTGTCTCCGGTGAACAGGTGCACCGCTCCGGCCGGGTCGTCGTAGCGCAGCGCGATCGAGCCGGGGGTGTGGCCGCGCAGGTGGATGACTCCCAGGCCGGTGCTGCCCAGCGGGATCCGGCCGCCGTGCTCGACGGAGTCGTCCACCGAGACCGGAAGCTCCCCCGCGTCGTCGGGGTGGGCCACGGTGCGCGCACCGGTGGTTCCGACGACCTCCGCCAGCGCCTGCCAGTGGTCGCCGTGCCGGTGGGTGGTGACCACCCGGGTGATGCCTCCGTCGCCGACCAGTTCGAGGAGGCGGTCGGCCTCGGCGGCGGCGTCGATCAGCACCGCGTCGCCGGTCCGCTTGCAGCGCAGCAGGTAGGCGTTGTTCTCCATGGGGCCGACGGAGAGCTTGGTGATGGTGATGTCGGTCAGCTCGCGTGTGTCCGCGGGTCCGCCGACCCGCGTATCTCCTGAGTAGCTCACGCCCCCCATTACAGCACCCACCGCGGCGGGCGCTTCGCCAGGAAGGCGGCACGCCCCTCGGCGGCCTCGGCGCCGGCGAAGTAGTGCGCGGACAGGGCTGCCATCTGCGCCGTCCGCTCGGCCCGCTCGGCCGCGGTCGCGGACGCCAGCAGCTGCTTGGTCCCGGCCACCGCCCCGGGCGCAGCCGAGCGCAGGCTCTCCAGGACGGCGCCGACTGCGCCGTCCACTCCGCCTGCCGGGACGGCCTCGGTCAGCAGCCCGGTGGCGGCCGCGGTGCGGCCGTCGAACTCCTCGCCGGTGAGGAGATAGCGGGTGGCGGCCCGGTCCGCCATCCGGGTCCGGACCGGGACCGAGATGGTGGCGGGGACGACGCCGACCCGCACCTCGCTGAAGGCGAAGCGGGTGTCTTCCTCGGCGATCGCGATGTCGGCGGCCGCGGCCAGCCCGAGCCCGCCGGCCCGCGCGGTGCCGTTGAGCCGCGCCACGACCGGCTTGGGGGCGTCCATGATCTGCGCGAACAGGTCGGCCATTCCGGGTGCGGCAGCGTACTCGGGTGCGACGGCCGCCTGCGCCGCGGCCTCGGTGAGGTCGGCGCCGGCGCAGAACACCGGCCCGGCGCCGGTCAGCACGACGGCGCGGACCGCGCTGTCGCCCGACGCTGCGGCCAGCGCAGCGGCGAGTTCGGTGCGCAACCGGGCGGACAGGGCATTGCGGTTGCGCGGGGAGTCGAGGACGACGGTGGCGATGCCCCGGTGGGTGGTGCTGCGCACCAGCGGGGCGGTGTCGGTATCGGGCACAGGGGTCCTTCGGGGGCAGCGTCAGCGGGAGCGGAGGGCGTGGAGGGCGCCGTCGGCGTGCGCGTTCATGCGGATCTCGCTGCTGATGGACGCCAGCACGGCGCGGTCCGCGCCGATGACGAAGGTGGTGCGCCGGGTGGGGGCGAGCGCCGCCAGCCCAGGCAGGGTGCGCCGCACGCCGTAGCGGCGCGCCACGGTGCCGTCGGTGTCGGAGAGCAGCGGGTAGCCGAGTCCGTTGGCGGTGTCGAACTCGGCCTGCCGGTCGACGCTGTCCGGGCTGATGCCGGCGCAGTGCGCGCCGAGCTCCGCGAACTCGGCGGCGAGGTCGCGGAAGTGGCAGCTCTCCGCGGTGCAGCCGGACGTCATCGCCGCCGGGTAGAAGAACAGCACGAGCGGCCCGCCGGCGAGGAACCCGCCGAGCGTGCGGATCTCCCCGTTCTGGTCGGGCAGCGCGAAATCCGGTGCTTGGTCGCCGATGTCCACGGTGCAACGGTATGCCACGCCCCGCGGTCCGGCACGGCCGACCCGCCCGACGCACGGCAGCCGCCCTCTCCCCGGCGGCCTCTCACCGCCGCCTCTGCCGCTGCCCCGGCCCGTCAGTCGCGCGCGGCGCGGAGGAGGGGGATGCGGAGTTCGGCCGGCGTGAGCGAGCCGTGCTGGCCGGCGAGGGAGCTCTCGAAGGGCTCGGAGCGGGTGGCGACGAGCGCGGCGGAGCCCCGCGCGAGGGCGACGACGTCGCCGATCCGCGGGCGGACGCGGTCGTCGACCGGACCGAAGTAGCCGGCCGCGATCGCCTCGTCGCGCAGGAGCACGTCGGCGTGGCCGGCGAGCCGTTCGGACCAGGCGGCGCGCACATCGGCGGCGGCGCCGGCGGCGGTGTAGACCTGGCGCATGCGCGCCTCGCCGGCGCGCACCCGCACGCCCTCCTGGAGTGCGGGCTCGGCGTCGAGGTCGATGCGGAGCGCCGGGTCGATGTCGACCATGCCGTGGTCGGCAGTGACGTAGAGCGCGGAGCCGGGCGGCAGCAGCGCGGCGAGCCGCTCGGCGAGCCGGTCGACCATGCCCAGGTGGGTGCGCCAGTGTTCGGAGCCGGCGCCGAACAGGTGGCCGTAGGAGTCGAGGTCGGAGTGGTAGGCCACGACGTAGGAGCGGTCTGCCGCGGCGAGTGCCTGTGCCGCGTGCACGGCGACGTCGGTGGCGCTCTCGGCACCGACGTGCCGGCCGCCGCGTGCCCAGGCGCGGTTGAGCCCGCTGCCCTCGAACGCGGCCGGGCCGACGTAGGCGGCGGCGACGCCGGCGCGTTCCGCCCGCTCGTAGGCGGTGGCGCAGGGCTGCCACTCTTCGGGATCGACGGACGGGTCCCAGGTGAGCTGGTTGAGCACGAGGCCGCTGCCGGGCACCGCCACCTTGAAGCCCACGATGCCGTGGTGGCCGGGCTCCGTCCCGGTGCCGAGGCTGGTCAGGCTGGTGGCGGTGGTCGTCGGGAACGAGGCGGTGATCGGCCCTCCGGCGCCCCCCTCGCCGGGGAGCAGCGACGCCAGGAAGGGCGCATGCCGGCGCGCCGCAAGGAGCTGCTCCCAGCCGAGCCCGTCGACCAGCAGCACACAGGCCCGCCGCGCCGGCGGAAGGCCGAGCACGTTCGGCTCTCCGGGTACGCCGAGCGAGGCCAGGACGGACGGCGCCACGTCGGTCAGCGCACCGGCGCCGTACCGCGGCTCTTCGAACCCTCCCAGGCCGGGAACGGCGCTGCCATCGGCGGTCATGGGGCCTCCTGCGGTCGCGTGCGGGCCGTGCGGCCGTCCCAGGGAACCAGGCCCTCCCCCGCCAGACAAGCCGCTCGCCGGCCGCGCCGCCCCGCCCAGCCACCGCTCCCGCACAACCGCCCGCTCGCTGGCCCGGCTGGGCCGCGGTCCCCGCCGCGGCCGGCGGCCGCGTGTCGGCGCTCCCGGCACCGGAGTGCACTTCGCAAGCCCTGGCGTGCACCGGGGAAGGCGCATCTCCCCCGGTGGCTCACCAGCCGCGGGCCGCCCCGTCCGGGCGAGCGCCGGGCAGCCGCTCCGGAAACGGAGGCCTCGTCCGCCAGGAGCTGCGCGCGGGGCGGCGGAGCCGGGGGCTGCTGAGCACCGCCGACCTTCCCGGCGATGGGGCGGCCGGGGACCGCGCGGAAGCGACACTCGGGCGCGCCTCCGGGCCGGGGCGCCGACCGGGCCGGGTTCGGCGGTGGGCGGGCGCCTGCGGCGGGCGGGAAGGGGATGGCCGGCCCGCGGGGGCAGGGCGGGGCCCGGGGCGCGCCCCGTCCGGCTAGCGGGCGGTGGCGTCGGAGAGGACGTCGGCGAAGTCGACGAGGCCGGCGACGGCGTCGGGACCGTCGGCGGTCTGGCTGACGCGCAGGGTCAGCGGCTCAGCGGTGATCGATCCGGTGTAGCCGTGGTCGGCCTCACACGACTCGTCGGCGCAGCCCGCGGGCTCCAGGTCGACGTGGGCGACCGCGCCCCAGTTCACGTTCAGGCTGATGCTCAGGACCGCCTCGGCCGGCAGGGTGCCCGACACGTGGTTGGCCGGGTCGGCCACCACGCGGGTGAGCGCGACCGACTGGATGTTGCCGAGCCGGATCGCGTCGGTGGTGGTGGAGGCGTGCGGCCGGTCGCCGCTCTCCCCCGCCGGATGCTCGTCGGTGTGGCAGACGATCAGCCGGGTCGCGGTGAGCAGCAGCACCGTGATGTGCCGGCGCATCTCCATCGCCGGGTCGAACGTGGCCTCGTGGTGCACCACGAAAGCGTCGGCCGCCTCGCGGCCCAGGGCGGAGGCGACGGCATCGATCACGAGGCCCGGATAGTACCCGCTGCGCTCGATCTCCATGCGCCAGTCGGTGGACACGGCAGGCGTTTTCCTCATACTCCCATCCTGCCCTCTCCCAGCCGTGGATCGCACCCCGATCCCCCCCGGCCGGCGGGTAGCCCCCGCCCGGACCGGGTACAGGCGGGGGCATGGATGCAACAGCGCTCACGCAGACCGCCTCCTGGCCGGCGGCGCGTGTGCGGCCCGCGGGGACGTATCCGCCGCTGCCGCCCGAGCCGCCGATGCCGCCCGAACGGCCCGGGCCGCCAGGGCCGCCAGGGCCGCCGCACCCCGTCCCGCCGGAACCGCCGATGCCGGGGCCCGGCCCGATGCCCGGCCCCGAGCCGGGGCCCGGTCCCGGACCGGGGCCACTGCCACCCGACCCGGAGCCGCAGCCCGAGCCGGCCTGACCGCACCGGCCCGCAGCTCCGGCGGCCGCCCTAACCGGGCGCGTGCCCGTGCGGCCGGGGCACCGAGCGGCGCGTCAGAACGCGACACCGCGCAGCCGCCGCGGGCCCGAGTCGGGGCGGATCTCCGGCGGCGTGCGGAGCCACATCCGCGCGCCGAGCACGTGCGCGCCGTCGGCGTTGACCGTGACCGGGTCCAGGTCGACGTGGCCGACCTCGGGGAACGCGTCGGTGAGCCGCGACACGCGCACCAGCAGGTCCTGCAGCGCCTCGACGTCGGGCTGCTCGGCGAGTGACGTCGCCCCCGCGGGCAGCCCGAACAGCAGCGGCGACGCGCGCACGGCGTGCACCAGGTCGGCGGCGTCGGTGTTGGTCAGCGGCGCCAGCCGGAACGCCCGGTCATCGAGCAGCTCGGCGGTGACGTCGGCCAGCCCGAAGCCGACAACGGCGCCGAACGAGGGGTTGTCGCCGGCCCGCACCACCACCGGCACACCCGGCACCACCATGCGCTGCACGACGAGCATCGCGTCGCCGCCCAGCCGGTCGTGCAGCGCGGTGAACGCGCCCCGGACGTCGGCCGGGCTCCGCAGGTCGGCGCGGATCCCGGTGCCGCCGGCGCGCAGCCGCAGGTCGGGGGCGTTGGCTTTGACCACGACCGGGTAGCCGAGCTGCTCGGCGGCCCGCTCGGCCTCGGCGGCGGTGGCGACCGGCAGGTGCGGATGGACTTCGATGCCGTAGCAGGCGAGCAGGTCGCGGGTTGCCTCGGCCGGGATCGCCGTCTCTTCGCGGTGGACCGGCTCGGAGGTGAACCAGACGGGCCGCGCTTCCTCGCCGCCCCCCTCGTCCGGGCCGTCGCCGGCGCGCTCCGCCAGCGCGGCGTCGATGACGGCGCGCGCGGCCGCCCCGTCCACGTCGGCCAGCTCGGGGTGGCGGCCGGGGTCGCGGCGGCGCCACAGGGCGTACCGGGTGGCGTGGGCGAGGGCGCGCACCGCGTCTTCCGGCGCGAGGTAGGAGGGCACGGAGCCGCGCGCGGTGGTGCCGTCCGCGTGCACCTGGCGCAGCTCCTCGGGGAGCCCCTGGTGGCCGAGGTAGGTGGTGAGGATCGGCTTCTCCGAGGCCGCCGCGCGGGAGCGCACCACTGCGGCGACGTCGTCGGAGATGGGGATGAGGGCCGGAATGAACACGACGACGACCGAGTGCACCGCATCATCGGCGAGCGCCGCCGAAAGCGCCCGGTCGAAGTCCTCGGCGGTGGCGTTGGGACCGAGGTCGACCGGGTCGTGCGGCTTGAGTCCGTTGCGCACGGCCGCGTCCTTGACCAGCAGCCCCAGCGAGTCGGAGTTGCCGAGGATGGCCAGCCGCGGGCCGGCCGGCAGCGGCTGGTAGGCGAAGAGCTGCGCGGCGTCGAACATCTGGGTGATGTCGTCCACCCGCACCACGCCGGCCTGCTCGAACAGCGATGTCACCGCGTAGTCGGGCAGCGCGATCGGGCCGGCCGCGTGCCCGGAGGGGACGCCGCGCGAGGAGCCGCCGCTCTGCACGGCCACCACCGGCTTCTGCTGGGCGAGCCGGCGGGCCAGCCGGGTGAACTTGCGCGGGTTGCCGAGCGACTCCATGTACTGCAGGACGACCTCGGTGGCCGGGTCCTCCTGCCAGTACTGGATGAGGTCGTTGCCGGACACGTCGGCGCGGTTGCCGGCCGAGACGAAGGTGGACAGGCCGATGCCGCGCTCAGTGACCCGCTGCATGATGGCGCGGCCCAGCGCACCGGACTGCGAGAAGAAGCCGATCGGGCCCCGCGGCGCGGTGTGCGGCGACAGCGTGGCGTTGAGCGAGACCGCCGGGTCGGTGTTGGCGACGCCGAGGCCGTTCGGGCCGACCACGCGCATCCCCGCGGCGCGCGCGGTGCGCACCAGCTCCTCTTGGCGGGCCTTGCCCTCGGGGCCGACCTCACCGAAGCCGGAGCTGACCACGACCAGGCCGTGCACGCCCTTCGCGGCGCACTCCTGGACGACTTCGGTGACCATGTCCGCGCGGACGGCCACGACCGCCAGGTCGACCGCGTCGGGGATGTCGAGGACGCTGGGGTAGGCGCGGACGCCGGCGACGGCGTGCGCCTCCGGGTGCACCGGGTACACCGGCCCCTGGAAGTCGCCGGCGAGGAGGTTGCGCAGCGCGGTCTGGCCGATGGTGTGCGCGGTGCGGCTGGCGCCGATGACCGCGACGGAGGCGGGGAAGAGCAGCCGGGCG
The DNA here is from genome assembly GCF_054779695.1 of Nocardiopsis coralliicola. Classification (NCBI taxonomy): domain Bacteria; kingdom Bacillati; phylum Actinomycetota; class Actinomycetes; order Streptosporangiales; family Nocardiopsidaceae; genus Nocardiopsis; species Nocardiopsis coralliicola. The sequence continues at coordinate 9,555 of NZ_BAAGXT010000049.1, forward strand.
ATGGAGCGCGATTCGGCGCGCTGCTCGCGGGCGCGCATGACCTCTTCGGAGTGGTCGGTGGGCTCCAGGTCGAGGGTGAGCCGGATGACCCCCTCGTCGAAGGTCTGCTCCGCGGTGTAGCCGGCCTCCCGGAACACGTTGATCATCCGCCGGTTCTCCGGCAGGACGTCGGCGATGAAGCGGCGCACGCCGCGCTCGCGGGCCGCGGCGCCGATGTGCTCCAGCAGCACCGACGCGAGGCCCCGGCCCTGGTGGGCGTCCTCCACGACGAACGCGACCTCGGCCTCGTCCGGGCTGATCTTGTCATAGCGGACCACCGCGACCATCACGCCGGAGATGGTGGCCACGAGCGCGACCCGCTCGTCGTAGTCGACGTGGGTGAAGCGCTGGACGTCGCGGTCGGACAGGCGCGGGTACGGGGCGAAGAACCGGTAGTAGATCGTCTCCGGGGACAGGCGCGCGTGGAAGGAGCGCAGCAGGTCCTCGTCCTCGGCGGCGATGGGCCGGATGTGCGCGGTCCCGCCGTCGGTGAGAACTACGTCGGCTTCCCAGTGGTTCGGGTATGGCTGCACGGTTTGAGCCTAGACGAGATCGGTGCGGCCGTGGGGGACGGGAGGGTCTGCGATGCGCGTCCGGAACCGGCTCCGGACGGACGGCGGCGGCGCCGTCCGCCCGTGACCGGACTGTGCCGCTTCGTTACCCGCCGTCCATCCCGGAACTGTTAACGTCTCTGGACACACGCTCGTCAGCCGGAACCGGACGGCCTCCCGGTCCGTTGACGCAGGGGTATCGGGACGCGCGCAGACTCTCCCCCTCACGGCGGGATCGCAAGGTGGTGGCAGACGCAATGGCACGAGTCGTCGTGATCGGTGATCTGATGACGGACTCCGTCGCGCGAGCGTACTACGCGCTCGCCCGCGGCAGTGATACGCCCGCATCGGTCATCACCTACGGCGGCGGGTCCGGTGCCAACGTCGCCGCGTGGCTCGCCATGGAGGGCACCGACACCACCTTCGTGGGGCGGCGCGGCTCCGACATCACCGGGCGCACCCGCGAGATGGAGCTGATGGGCTACGGGATCGACTCCCGCCTGGTCATGGACCCGGAGCGGCCCACCGGCACCTGCGTCGTGATGATCACCCACCGCGGCGACCGGACCATGCTCAGCGACCGCGGCGCCAACGCCCGGCTGCAGCCCGAGGACCTCCCGCGCGACGTGTTCGGCCCCGACGGCCACCTGCACCTCTCCGGCTACACCCTGATCCACGAGGACTCCCGGCGTGCGGCGCGGATGGCGCTGCGGATGGCCCGCGAGTCGGGCATGTCCATCTCGGTGGACGGCGGTTCGCACGCGCCGCTCAAGCGCGCGGGCGCGGAGAACTTCCTGGACTGGACCAACGGGGCCCGGCTGCTGTTCGCCAACCCCGGGCAGGCCGAGGTGCTGACCGGCCGGGACGACCCCGAAGCCGCCGCGAAGGTGCTCACCGCGTGGTTCCCGGCGGTCGTGGTGAAGCTCGGCGACGAGGGCGCGCTGTGGGCGGCGAAGGGCCGGGACGAGATCGTCCGGGTGCCCGCCGAGCCGGTGGAGCCCTCCCCCGGGTCGATCGGTGCGGGCGACGCGTTCATCGCCGGGTTCCTGCCGTCCTGGCTGTCCGGCAAGCACCCCAAGGACGCCCTGGCCCGTTCGCAGGCGCTGGCCGCCCGGGCCCTGCACCAGCCCGGTGCGCGCCCCGACCTCGGCAACTGAGCGCCGCACCGCGGTCTCGCCCGGCCGGCCGGTTCCCGGCCGGCCCCGGCGCGTGGAGCGGATCCGCTCCACGCGCTCGGCCGCGGCGGAGCCCCCGCCCGGCTCTGGACCGCCCCTGACCGGACCACCGCCTTACGAGGTGGCCGCCAGGGTCAGCGGGAGGACCCCCTGCGCCCCCGCCTCGCGCAGGCGCAGGGCGGCTACGGCGAGCGTCCACCCGGAGTCGGTGTAGTCGTCGACGAGGAGCACCGGGCCGTCCAGCTCTGCCAGGCCCCGGTGGATCTCGGGGCCGGCGGAGAAGGCGCCCCACACCGACGCGAGCCGCTGCGCGCTGTTGTGCCGGCGCGGGCCGACCGGCGCCTCCGCAGTGAGCGTGCCCACCGGCGCGAGCCGGCCGAGGCGGCAGAGCCGCTCGGCGAGGTCGGCGATCATCCGGGGCCGGGTCTGCGACGGCATCGCGACGACGCCCGCCGGGCGCTGCTCCCAAGGCCAGGCGGCGAGCACCTCCACCAGGGCCGTGAGGACCCGCTCGCCGACCGGCTCGTCGGGCGCGCCGTCGGCGAGCAGGCGGCGCAGCTCGGTGCCCCAGCCCAGGTCGGTGAGGCGGGCCAGCGCGCGCCCTTCGGCGGCCCGCAGCGGCTCGCGGATCTTGCCGGTGGCGGCGATGCCGAGCCGGTCCATGCCGGTCGGCCACTGGCGGCGCGGCGCGATCGGCACGCCCGGCCGGTCCAGCGCAGCGGCCGCGGCGCGGCGCCGCTCGGGATCGATGTCGGCGGACCGGTGCGCGCCGGTGCAGTTGTCGCAGCGGCCGCAGGGGACGGCGCCGGGGTCGTCCAGCTGGGCGCGGAGGAACTCCATCCGGCACCCGGTGGTGCCGGCGTAGTCGAGCATGGCCTGCTGCTCGCGCTCCCGGGCGCGGGCGACGGCGGCGTAGCGCTCGGTGTCGTAGGTCCACGGGGCGCCGGTGGACACCCACCCGCCGCGGGTGCGCTGCACCGCCCCGTCGACGTCGAGCACCTTGAGCATCTGCTCCAGCCGGGACCGGCCCAGGTCGACCAGGGTCTCCAGGCGGGGCAGTGACAGCGGCCCGCCGGCCTCCTCCAGCGCGCCGAGGGTGCGGCGGACGGTCTCCTCCGGCGGGAAGGACAGCCCGGCGAAGTAGGCCCAGATCTGCCGGTCCTCGCGGCCGGGCAGCAGCACCGCCTCGGCGGAGTCGGTGCCGCGGCCGGCGCGGCCCACCTGCTGGTAGTAGGAGATCGGCGACTGGGGCGCGCCCAGGTGCACGACGAAGCCCAGGTCGGGCTTGTCGAAGCCCATGCCGAGGGCGCTGGTGGCGACGAGCGCCTTGACCTTGTTGCCGAGCAGTTCGTCCTCGGCCCTGCGGCGCTCCTCGGGCTCGGTGCGGCCGGTGTAGGCGCGCACCTCGTATCCGCTTTCGGCGAGGAACGCCGCCGTCTCCTCGGCGGCGGACACGGTGAGCGTGTAGACGATGCCGGAGCCGGGCAGCTCGGCCAGCTGCTGGGCGAGCCAGCTCCACCGGGCGGAGCCGTCCGGCAGGTCGACGACCGACAGCCGCAGGCTCTCCCGGTCCAGGCCGCCGCGGAGCACGAGGGTCTCACCGCCGGCGTCGAGCTGCTCGGCGACGTCGGCGGTGACGCGCTCGTTGGCGGTGGCGGTGGTCGCGAGCACCGGGACGCCGGCCGGCAGCTCGCGCAGCAGCGTGCGGATGCGCCGGTAGTCGGGGCGGAAGTCGTGGCCCCAGTCGGAGACGCAGTGCGCCTCGTCGATGACGACGAGGCCGGCGTCGGCGGAGAGCCGCGGCAGCACGCGGTCCCGGAAGTCGGGGTTGTTCAGCCGCTCCGGGCTGACCAGGAGGACGTCCACGGAGCCGCTGCCGACCGCGTCGTAGATCTCCTCCCACTCGGTGAGGTTGGCGCTGTTGACGGTGCGCGCGCGGATGCCGGCCCGCTCGGCGGCGGCGATCTGGTTGCGCATCAGCGCCAGCAGCGGGGAGACGATCACCGTGGGGCCGGCGCCCTCGGCCCGGCGCAGCGCGGTGGCCACGAAGTAGACGGCCGACTTGCCCCAGCCGGTGCGCTGGACGACGAGGGCGCGGCGGCCTTCGGCGACCAGGGCGTGGATCGCGCGCCACTGGTCGTCGCGGAGGCGGGCGCCGTCGCCCGCGAGGGCGCGGAGGTGGCGTTCGGCCGACGCGCGCAGCGCGCTCGCCTCCGCGCCCGGGGCGGGGGCGGAGCCGGTGGCGCTGCCGGTGCCCCCGGGGGCACCGGGGGCGGCACCGGGGTCCGCGGGGGGAGAGGACTCTGCAGCCGCGGAGGCGGACGGGGCGTCGGAGGAGACCATGCCTCCTTGGTACCAGAGCGGGGCCGACCGCCCGCCCGGCATCGGCGCACCCTGTGGACAGCCCGGCGGGCACGCGGGCGGCCGGGCCGGGCGTGCGCAGCCGACCGGAGGCCGGTGCCCGCTTCGCGGCCGCGCTGCCCCAGAGGCCGGGCTGCCGGCTGCCGGCACCGGCGCCGTTCCCCCGGAGCCGGTGCCGGGCTGCCGCTCAGCCCTTGTTCTGGGCGGCGCTGCTTCCGCCGCGGCGCTCGGCGGTGGAACCGCCCGCCGCGGGCCCGGCGGGGCCGGCGGAGGTGCTGTTCTCCTCCTCCTTCTGCCGCTTGGCCAGGTCGTCGGCGAGGTCGTCGGTGACCAGCGCCTCCGACACGACCATGCCGCGGCTGTAGGCGACCCGGCCGACCGTCTGCGCCAGCACCGGCATCGTCATGAACTGGAAGAGCGCCACCAGCGCCAGCGGCAGCGCCGAGCCGAGGTCGGGCAGCTGGAAGGCGGCGCCGGCCAGGATCAGCACGAGAGCGACCGTGTCCGGTTTGGTGGAGGCGTGCATCCGGCCGAGCAGCGTCGGGAACCGCACCATGCCGATGGTCCCGGTGAGCGCGAACAGGGCGCCCAGCGGCATCAGGACGGCGGTCGCCCAGTCAGTCGCGGTCATGGGCCCTCCTCTCCGCGAAGCGGGCCGCGGTCAGCGTCGCCACGAACCCCAGGAGCGCGATGGAGACCATCACGCCGTTGTAGGCCGTGTCGCCCCGGCTGGCGACCTCGACCCCGATGAAGCTGACCAGCAGCACCGAAACGGTGCTCAGGGAGACGATGCGGTCGAGTACCGAGGGCCCCCGCACCAGCCGGAACAGGGCCAGCAGCACGGAGGTGCCGAGCATCGCGGCCGTGGCCAGCAGTGCGTAGTCGAGAACGGTCACCGCTCCTCCTCTCGGGCACCCGCGGCGGCGAGCGCGCCGCCCTCTTCGGCGTCGACCTCGCGCTCGGCGTCCTTGAACCGGGCGATGTCCTGCTGGGTGCCGAAGGCGCGGACGTACATCTCCTCGGTGCGCATCACCGAGCGGCGCAGCTTGGGCACATCGCTCTCGTCGTGGATCGGGATGCCGTGAACGTAGATGACACCGGCCTCGCGGTCCAGTTCGATGGTCTGGCTTCCGGTCACCAGCGAGAGCCCTGCGCTGACCAGCGCCATCAGCAGGTCGGAGTCGGTGCGCAGCGGCACCGCGACGATGGCGCCGCGCACCTGCTTGGGCCGGCGCAGCGTGTGGTACGCCATGTGCACGCTGGACTGCAGCAGGTCCACGGCGACGAACAGGATCAGCCGCACCACCCGCAGCGGCCGGAAGTGCAGCCGGACCGGCAGGTGCGGCAGCTTCGCGGCGGCGTAGCAGCCCGCGCTGACGAAGGCGCCGGCCACCAGCGTGCCGGGGCTGAAGTCGCCCCACAGGATGGCCCACATCAGGGTCAGCCAGATGACGGTGGGCAGCCGTCCCAGCAGCCGCAGTGCGGGCCCGCGAACGGTGTTCATGTGTCCCCTCCGCCCAGCACGGTGTCGATGTAGCGCTCGCCGCCGAGCAGGTCTTCGGCGCCGGTGACGGCGAACTCGGCGAGGGGGCCGGAGAACACCGCCAGGGCGATGCCGAGGCCGACCATCACCGCGGTGGCGGCGGTCATGAACAGCGGCCCGCCGTTGACGCCGCGCAGCCGCAGCTGCTCGCGCGCCTCCACCATGTCCTCGGTCGGCTCGCCCCAGAAGGCGCGCACCCACACCCGGAAGATCGCGATGATGGTGAGGATGCCGGTCAGCACGCCCGCGCCCACGGCCAGCCAGACGAGCCACCCGCCGGCCTCGGCTCCGGCCAGGAACAGCGCCGCCTTGGCGACGAAGCCCGACATCGGCGGCAGCCCGGCCAGGCTCATCGCGGGCAGGAAGAACAGCACCGACACCAGCGGCGAGACCGCGAGCAGGCCGCGGATCGAGCGCAGCGAGGTGTTGCCGACGAGTTGGCGGACCAGCCCGTTGCCGAGGAACAGCGACGCCTGCACCACGATGTGGTGCACCAGGTAGATGATGGCGCCGGCGAGCCCGGCCACGGTCCCGATACCCAGCCCCAGCAGCATGTAGCCGATGTGGCTGACCAGTGCGAAGGACAGGATCCGGTTGATGTCGTCCTGCACCAGGGCGCCGAAGATGCCGACGATCATGGTGGCGATCGCCATCCACAGCAGCACCGCGTTCACGTCTTCGCGGTAGAAGAGCACGGTCTGGGTGCGGATGATGGCGTAGACGGCCACCTTCGTCAGCAGCGCGGCGAAGATCGCCGAGATGCGGGTGATCGCCACCGGGTAGCTGTCCGGCAGCCAGAAGTGCATCGGCACCACGGCGGCCTTGATCCCGAACACCACCAGGAACAGCAGTGCCAGGACCATGCGCAGCGGCGGGGGCGCCTCGCCGAGCTTCACCGAGATGTCGGCGAGGTTGACCGTGCCGGTGAGCGCGTAGACCAGCGCGATGCCGGTCAGGAACAGCACCGACGACGTCAGGCTGGTCACGGTGTAGATCATGCTGGCGCGCACCCGGGCGCGGGTGGGCGCCTGGGTGATCAGCCCGTAGCTGGCGATCAGCATGATCTCGAAGCCGACGAACAGGTTGAACAGGTCGCCGGCGAGGAAGCTGAGCGCGACGCCGGCCGTCAGCACCAGGTACATCGGGTGGAACACGATGGGTGTGGCGCGGCTGAGGCCGCCGATGTCCTGGCCGATCGCGTACAGCAGCACGACCAGCAGCACCACCGAGGACACCAGCACCAGCAGCGCCGACAGCGGGTCGGCGGCGATGGTGATCCCCAGCGGCGCCGGCCAATCGCCGGCCTGGCTGGTGAGGATGGCCCCGTCCGAGGTGCGGCGCACCAGCTCCACCGCCGCCGCGACGACGGCGGCCAGCGTGAGGGTGCTGACGGTCTGCTGCACCCGCGGGATGCGCCGCATCGGCAGGGTCAGCGCGGCGCCGAGGAGCGGGATGAGGAAGGGGACGGCGAGAAGGCTGTTCACGCGGAGTCCTCCGGCTCGCTCAGTCGTCCGATGCGGCGGTCTTCGAGGTCGTCCGGGACCTCGTCGTCGCCGTCACCGAGCCAGACCCGGTAGGCCAGGGCCAGCAGGAACGTGGTCACACCGAAGGTGATGACGATCGCGGTGAGCGCCATCGCCTGCGGCAGCGGGTCGGACAGGACCCCTTCGGGCCCGCCGAGCAGCGGCGGGAGGGTGATCGCCCGGTCGGTCAGCATCAGCGACAGGTTCGCCGCGTGGCCGAGCAGGAGGATGCCGAAGACGACGCGCATCAGCGACCGCTGGAGCAGCAGGTAGAAGCCGCACGAGTAGAGCACGCCGACTGCGGCCACCAGGATGAGACTGGGTGCGGTGGTCATCGCTCACCCCCCGCGGCCCGCGTGCGGCGGCGGCGCCGGCGGCCGGCCCGCGCCTCTTCCTCCTCGGCCTCCATGGTCGCGCCCAGTGCGGCGACGACCGACAGGACGAGTCCGACGACGATCAGGAACACCCCCGCTTCGAAGAAGAGGTAGCTGGCCACCTTGACCTCCCCGAACAGCGGGAGCTCGAAGGTGCGGTAGAAGACGTACAGCAGCGGCTTGCCGGCGAGCAGCGGGAGGGCCGCCATGATCCCGGCGAGCAGCAGGCCCAGCGACAGGATCGTGGTGGGCTTCATCGGCATGCCCACGGACAGCTCATGGCGCCCGCCCGCGACGTAGCGCAGCACGAAGGCCATGCTGGCCACCAGCCCGCCGGCGAACCCGCCGCCGGGCCGGTCGTGCCCGGACACCAGCAGGAACACCGAGAAGACGAGGATGGACGGGATCAGCAGGCGGACGACGACTTCGAGCAGCACCGAGCGCGGCCCGAACGCCGGGCTGACCACGGTACTGAGCCAGCGCTCGCGCGGCGCCTCCCAGCCCTCGGGGGGACCGGGGCGCTCCGGCTCGCGGTGGGCGCTGCTGCCGGCGCCCCCTCCGGCGGCACTCATCGCGGACTCCCTTCTGCTGCGGGCCCGTCCCCGCCGCCGGCGGCGGGCTCCGGTGGGGACTCCTCGTCTTCGGACGGCTCGTCGACGACCCGGTGCCGCCGGTTGAGCAGCACGAGCGAGGAGACCGCGACGGCGGCGGTGAGGAGGACGACGACCTCGCCGAAGGTGTCCAGGGCCCGGAAGTCGGCGAGGATCGTGTTGACGAGGTTGTGGCCGCCCGCTTCCTCGGCGAGCTCGGTGTAGCCGATCGAGATCGGCTCCTGGGTGCGGGCGCCGGCCATCAGCCACAGGGTCAGCGCGAGGAAGGACCCCGCGGCGGCGGACAGCAGCACCATCATGCGCTTGGGCCAGCCGGCGGGCCGCACCGAGAACCCGGCGGGCAGCCGGCGCAGCACGAAGACCAGGATGATGGTGGTCAGCGTCTCCACCAGGACCAGGGTGAGTGCGAGGTCGGGCGCGCCGTGCAGGACGAACAGCCCGGCGATGCCGAACCCGGTCGCACTCAGCAGGATCAGCGCCGGGAAGCGGCGGTGCTCGCGCAGCGCCGCGATCGCGGTGACGGCGATGACGACGGCGACCAGCGCCTCCAGCGGCGAGTCCCACAGCCGCACGCCGCCGGGGCCGCCGGGGTTGTCGATCTCGCCGGTGGCCAGAGCCGCGACGAGCCGCACCCCGGGCAGGGCGAGCATGGTGGCGAGGATGATGCCGAGGTAGGTCGGCAGCGAGCCGGACTGCAGGCGCCGGGTGACGCTCAGCGCGATGCTGTAGATGCCGTGCAGGAAGAAGTGGTAGCCCATCTCGGCGCTGACCGCATGCGGCAGCCGCTCCTGGAACCGGGCGAACGCACGGCGCTTGGCGAAGAGCAGTGCGCCGAGCGCCACGATGACGGCGGTGAGGACCAGCGGCAGGCCGATGCCGTGCCAGAGGGCGAGGTGGTAGGGCTCGCCGTGGTCGTCGAATACCTGGGCGTAGGAGTAGGCGACCGGGTCGGCGATACCGGGTGCGATACCGAGGAACAGGCCCAGCAGCGACAGCAGCACGGGCGCGGCGAGGAAGGCGGCCGACGGCCGGGCCACCGGGGTCTGCGGCGGCCGTCCGGCCGGGCCGCGACCGGAGGTGGCGCTGTCCTCGGTCTCCTCCTCCTCCTCGGCTTCGGCGGTGCCGTCGCCCTCGCCGAGGTGGCCGTGGCCGACCGAGAGCTCGGCGATGGCCTCGGCGTCGGCCTCCTCGTGCGTCTTGCGCCAGAACGCGCCCCACCAGAACCGGGCGCTGTAGGCGAAGGTGATCACGGAGGCGATGACGAGGCCGGTGAGCTCAGCGGTGGCCGCCCAGGTGGCGATCTCGGGGATCTCGCCGGGCGCGAACGCCTCCAGCGCGGTCTCCTTGCCGATGAACCCGAGCAGCGGCGGGAGGCCGGCCATCGACGCCGCTGCGAGCCCGGCGACGGCGGCCAGTACCGGCATCCTGCGGCCGACGCCGTTCAACTTGCGCAGGTCGCGGGTCCCGGTCTGGTGGTCGATGACGCCGACGGTGAGGAACAGCGTCGACTTGAAGAAGCCGTGGGCGAGGAGCGCGCCGACCGCGGCCATCGCCGCGATGTGCGTCCCGGCGCCGGCGAGCAGGCTGAGGTAGCCGAGCTGGCTGACCGTGCCGTAGGCGAGCAGGAGCTTGAGGTCGTTCTGGCGCAGCGCATGCCAGCCGCCGATGAGCATCGTCCCGATGCCCAGCGTGAGCACCAGGCCGCGCCACGGGTCGACGTCGGCGAACCCGGGGGCGAGCCGCGCGATGAGGTAGACGCCGCCCTTCACCATCGCCGCAGCGTGCAGGTAGGCGCTGACCGGCGTCGGGGCGACCATGGCGCCGGGCAGCCAGTAGTGCAGCGGCAGCTGCGCGGACTTGGCGAACGCGCCGGCCAGGACCAGCACCAGGCCGACCGGCAGCAGCGGGCTGTCCACCGGCGGGTCGGCGACCAGCTCGGAGATCGTGTAGGTGCCGCCGGCCTGGCCGATGATGATGAAGCCGATCAGCATCAGCAGGCCGAACCCGGCCGTGGTGATGAGCGCCTGCAGTGCAGCCCGCCCGGCGCTGTCCTTGCGGAAGTCGAACCCGACCAGGAGGAAGGAGGTGACCGAGGTCAGCTCCCAGAAGACATAGAGCGCGAAGAGGTTGTCGGCGGTGACGACACCGAGCATCGCGCCGGCGAACAGGGCGAGGATCGCGGTGAGCCGGCCGATCCCCTCGTCGCCGTCGTGGAAGTAGGCCGCGCTGTAGCAGAAGATGACCGCTCCGACACCGCTGACCAGCGTGACCATCGCCAGAGAGAGGGCGTCGACGCGGAACTCGAGGGCGATGTCGAAGGCGGGGACCCAGGCGATCGACGCGGTCACGGCGTCGCCGGCGATGATGCCGGGCGCCTGGGCGAGGACCCACAGGGCGGTGAGGGCGGGCGGCACGGCGGCCGCGAGGAACGCCTTGGCGCCCATGACACGGGCCAGCGGAGGCAGCACGACCGCGAAGGCGGCGTGCAGCGCGATGAAGAAAGGCAGCAGCATAGGGCTCGTTATCGGCGACGGCGACGGGACGTGCGGGGCAGGGTCACTCCGGTGTGGACGGCAGCAGGAACCCATCCAAGGGTAATAGCGGGGCCAACCGGTCCCTTGACTCCGGCGGCAGGACGCGTACCATGCCCCCACCGAATTCCACTATGCGAAATGAACACTCTCGGTGACATCAGCGTGTCACCAGGGCGGACGCTCTCCCCCGGCCGCGCGGCGGCGGCCCCATTCCCCGAGGCGGCGTTATTGATCTCACCAAATCCCCTCCCCACTGCGCGACCGGCCGCGATACCCGCCGAACCCGGCCGGCGCCGGCCCACCGCGAGGCGGGTCACGCAGAGTAGCCATGGTCGCGGCGCGGGGAGCGGTGCGCTGGTTCCGCGGCCCCTCGTTGCGGGCGTATTAACGCAACCCTAACGGGTGATCTGCGCCCCGCAGGAGACTGGGGCCGCCCCCGGAGCGGCGGTACCGCGGGCCCCGCCGGGCCGATTCCCCGCGCCCCGCGGGGGTGCGGTTCGCGGTAGGGCCCGGGTAGGGCCAGAATTGGCCGCATGGCCCGTTCAACCTCTCCGTCTCCGCCTGCCGAAGAGCTCGCCGAGAAGATCATCGACATCGACGTCTCGGAGGAGATGCGCGGCAGCTACCTGGAGTACGCCTACTCGGTGATCTACCAGCGTGCGCTGCCCGACGCCCGCGACGGCTTGAAGCCCGTGCAGCGGCGCATCCTCTACCAGATGAACGAGATGGGGCTGCGCCCCGACAAGGCGCACGTCAAGTGCGCCCGGGTCGTCGGCGAGGTGATGGGCCGCCTGCACCCGCACGGCGACAGCGCCATCTACGACGCCATGGTGCGGATGAGCCAGTCGTTCGCGATGCGGGTGCCGCTGGTGGACGGACACGGCAACTTCGGCTCGCTCGGCGGCGACGACGCGCCCGCCGCGATGCGCTACACCGAGGCGCGCCTGGACCGCGCCGCGGAGCCGATCGTCGGCTCGATCGACGAGGACACCGTCGACTTCCGGCCCAACTACGACGGCCAGGAGACCGAGCCCGACGTCCTGCCGGCCGCCTTCCCGAACCTGCTGGTGAACGGCGCGTCCGGCATCGCGGTCGGGATGGCCACCAACATGGCGCCGCACAACATGGGCGAGGTGGTCTCGGCAGCCCGCCACCTGGTGAAGCGCCCGGACGCCAGTCTCGACGACCTGATGGAGTTCGTGCCGGGCCCTGACCTGCCCACCGGCGGCACCATCGTCGGCCTGGACGGCATCCGCGACGCCTACGCCAAGGGCCGCGGCACGTTCCGCACCCGGGCCACCGTCTCGATCGAGAAGGTGTCGGCCCGCCGCACCGGCATCGTCGTCACCGAGCTGCCCTACAACGTCGGGCCGGAGAAGGTCGTCGGGCGGATCAAGGAGCTCGTGCAGGCCAAGCGGCTCCAGGGCATCTCCGACCTCAAGGACCTCACCGACCGCAACCAGGGCCTGCGGCTGGTCATCGAGCTGAAGAACGGCTTCAACCCGGAGGGCGTGCTCGCTGAGCTGTACCGGCTCACGCCGATGGAGGAGTCCTTCGGCATCAACAACGTCGCACTGGTCGACGGACGGCCGCAGACCCTCGGCCTCAAGGAGCTCCTCCAGGTCTTCGTCGACCACCGGCTGACGGTGGTCCGGCGGCGCAGCGAGCACCGGCGCACCAAGCGGCGCGAGCGGCTGCACCTCATCGACGGCCTGCTGGTCGCACTGCTCAACATCGACGCGGTCATCGCGCTCATCCGCGAGTCGGAGGACACCGCGCAGGCCCGCGAGCGGCTCATGTCCGCCTACGACCTCTCCGAGGTGCAGGCGCGCTACATCCTCGACACCCCGCTGCGCCGGCTGACCCGCTACGACCGGCTGGAACTGCAGACCGAGGGCGACAAGCTCAACGCCGAGATCGCCGAGCTGACCGAGATCCTGGAGTCGGACACGCGGCTGCGCGGTGTCGTCTCCAAGGAGCTCGCGGCCGTCGCCAAGGAGTACGGCACCGCGCGCCGCACCACCCTGCTGGAGAGCGACGGCGCCGCGCGCACCGCCGCCGTGCCGCTGGAGCTGGACGACGCGCCGTGCAACGTCTTCCTCGGCACCGACGGGATGCTCATCCGCAGCAGGGACGCCACCGTGCCGCCGGTGTTCGAAGGGCTGCGCACCCAGCATGACGCGATCGCGCAGTCCCTTCCGGCCCGTACGAAGGGCGGTATCGGCCTGGTCACCGACCTCGGCCGGCTCATCCGGGTGCCGGTGGTGGAGCTCCCGGAGATCCCCGCGCCCGGGGAAGGGGGCGAGGGCGGCGCCGGATCGGATGCACCGCCGCTGGCGTCCGGGCTCCCGGTGCAGGAGTTCGTCGAGCTGGTCGAGGACGAGGAGGTCATCGCGCTGGCCGCGGTGGACGGCGAAGGCCCGGGCCTGGCGCTGGGCACCGAGCAGGGCACCGTGAAGCGGGTGGTGCGCGACTTCCCCGCGAACCGGGACGACCACGAGATCATCACGCTGAAGGACGGCGACCGGCTGGTCGGCGCCACCCAGCTGGCGACCGGCGAGGAGGACCTCGCCTTCGTCACGTCCGACGGCCGGCTGCTCCGCTACTCCGCGGACCTGGTCCGCGAGCAGGGCCGCCCGGCCGGCGGCGTGGCCGGCGTCCGGCTCACCGAGGACGCGCGGGCGGTCTGGTTCGGCGCGGTGGCGCTGCCCGAGGACTCGGTCCTGGTGACGATGTCGGCCGACACCGGGGGCGGGGCGCTGCCCGGAACGGAGGGCGGGTCGGCGAAGGTCACCCCGTTCGAGGCGTATCCGGCGAAGGGCCGGGCTACCGGCGGGGTGCGCTGCCACCGCTTCCTCAAGGGGGAGGACGCACTCGTTTTCGCCTGGATCGGCCGGCGGCCGGCCCGCGCGGCGCGCGCCGACGGCAAGCCGGTCCGGCTGCCCGACCTCGACCCGCGGCGGGACGGCTCCGGCGAGCCGCAGCCGCGGACGATCACCTCGGTCGGCAGCGGGCAGAACGACACCGGGCTGCTGGGCACCACCGGCGAGTGACCCCCGCGCGGCCGGCTGCCGGCCGGCCGCGTTCCGGTCCGCCCCGGTCCGTCGCCTGCGGCATGCGCCGGAGGCGCCGCGGGGCGGCCCGCGGGAATAGCGCGCCGGGCGGCCCGGTTGGCAGGCGTGACGGCGCCGGGGAGCCGGCGGCGCGAACGGCTTGAGGAGGTTGGTGTGCAGGGTTCCGCCTACGACACGTTCACCATCGGCCGCTCCTACTTCGACATCGGCAACCCGATTGCCGCGGCACGCGTGCTCGAGCCGCTCGCCGAGGAGGAGCCGGAGAGCACCTCCGTGCTGGAGCTGCTCGGCCGCGCCTACTTCCACTCGGCCCAGCTCCGCAAGGCGGAGGGCGCCTTCCGCCGCCTCACCGAGCTGGACCCGTGCGACAGCTGGGCCCGGATCGCGCTCGCCCGCGCCCTGGAGCGGCAGGGCCGGGCCGACGAGGCCGCGACCCAGCGGCGCATGCACGCCGCGATGAGCGGCGGCTCGCTGGACTGACCGGCCGCCCCCGGCCCTCCCGGCCGCCCGGGGGCGGCCGGGATACCCTTGCGGCCATGCCCACTCCTGCCGACCCGCCCGGCGGCGCAGAGCCGCGCCGCCTCCCCGTCGACCGCTCTTCGGCGCGCCGGCGCGCCTGGGCCGACGACGCGGTCCGCAAGGTCGTCGCGGACGCCAACCGCAGCGCCGACACCCATCTGCACGTCTTCCCGCTCCCCGAGGAGTGGGGCATCGACCTCTACCTGAAGGACGAGTCGGTGCACCCCACCGGCAGCCTGAAGCACCGGCTGGCGCGGTCGCTGTTCCTCTACGGCCTGGCCAACGGCCACATCACCGAGGGGACGGTCGTGGTGGAGGCCAGCTCGGGGTCCACCGCGGTGTCCGAGGCCTACTTCGCCCGGCTCATCGGGGTCGACTTCGTGACGGTGGTGCCGCGCACCACCAGCCCGGAGAAGATCGCGCTGATCGAGCGCTACGGCGGCCGCTGCCACTTCGTGGACCGGCCGCCGGACATGTACACCGAGGCCGAACGGCTGGCGGCCGAGTCGGGCGGGCACTACATGGACCAGTTCACCTACGCCGAGCGCGCCACCGACTGGCGGGGCAACAACAACATCGCCGAGTCGGTCTTCGAGCAGCTGGCGATGGAGCGGCATCCGGTGCCGGAGTGGATCGTGGTGGGCGCGGGCACCGGAGGCACGTCGGCGACGATCGGCCGCTACCTGCGCTACCGGCGGCACCAGACGCGGCTGGCGGTGGTGGACCCGGAGAACTCGGCGTTCTTCCCGGGCTGGGTCACCGGCGCCCGGGACTACGCGACCGGGATGCCGTCCCGGATCGAGGGCATCGGCCGACCGCGGATGGAGCCGAGCTTCGTGCCGGACGTCATCGACCTGATGGTGCCGGTGCCGGACGCGGCGAGCATCGCGGCGATGCGCCACCTCGACCGGGTGACCGGACTCTGCGCGGGGGGCTCCACCGGCACCAACCTGTGGGGCGTGTGGCACCTGGTCGCGCGGATGCTGGCCGAGGGCGTGCGGGGCAGCGTGGTGACGCTGATCTGCGACGGAGGCGAGCGCTACCGGCACAGCTACTACGACGACGCCTGGGTCGCCGAGAAGGGCCTGGACCTCGGCCCGCCGACGGCCGCCATCGAGCGGCTGCTGTCCACCGGCGTCTGGGAGCCCCCGGAGGGCCCGTAGGGCGTGCCGGGTGGGCGGCTGCCCGGGCGAGACCGCCCTGTTCGCCGAGGTCGCCAACGACAGCGGCTGCGGCGCGCTGTGGCTGGAACGGGTCGCCCGGACGCGCTGGCGGCCTGATTCCCGGGCCCCGCTCCGGCCGCCGGCCCGGCGCACCTGGGCCCCACCCGCCTACGCGCGCACGACCAGCGTTCCGGCGGCCATGTCCCCGAGGCGCTGGCGGCGGTCGGAGACGAGCATGATGACGAGGCCGACGAGGCCGGCGCAGATGCCGTCGACGATCAGCAGGATCCACCGGACGAAGTGCTGGGCCATGGACGGCTGCGCCCCGGTGTCGCTGCGGACCACCCGGACGCCGAGGAGCCGCATCCCGATGGTCTGGCCGCCGGACTTGGCGGGCCACACCACCCAGTAGCCGATGTAGATGGCGGCCCACAGCAGCAGGACCACGGCCACGGAGATCAGCGCCAGCAGCGGGTAGCGCACGCTCCCGTCCGGCTCGGCGGGCGTGAACGCAAGCGGGATCAGCAGCAGCCAGGCGAGCAGCGGGATCAGGGAGGACAGGATGCCGTCGATCAGGTACTGCACGACGCGGCGGCCGACGACCTCGGTGTCGCCGGGAACGCCCATCGGCGGGCGCCCGTACCCGACCGGGCCGCCGGCGCCGCCCCAGCCGGGCGGGCCGCTCTCCGGTGCGCCGTAGCCGGGCGCCTGGTAGCCGGGGGCGCTGTACTGGCCGGGGCCCTGCGGGCCGGGCGCCGACCACGCCTGCGGCGCTGCGGCTCCGGGCTGCGGCTCCGGGCGGCCGGGCGGTCCGGGCGGTCCGGGCGGTCCGGGCGGTCCGGGCGGTCCGTATCCCCGGCCGTTCCCGCCGGTCGGCGTACCGCCGCCGCCCGGCCCCTCTCCTTCCGGCCGGTCTCCCCCGGTCGCCATGGCTGCACCGCCCCCCGCGTGGTCACTTTCTGTCAGTGAATCACAGCATGGGGCGATTTCTGCTGTTCACGGCGGCGCGCCGAGCAGGAGAACGGAACAGCGCGCTGCCCCGCGCGCGGCGCGGGGCAGCGGAATCGGGCCGCTCAGGTGTCGATGCGGTCCATGTCGAGCTCCTGGGCGCCGTCGGCGATGAACTTGCGGCGCGGCGCGACCTCGTTGCCCATCAGCAGGTCGAACACGTTGGCGGCCTCTTCTGCGTGCTCCACCCGGATCCGGCGCAGCGTGCGGTGCCGCGGGTCCATGGTGGTCTCGGCGAGCTGGTCGGCGTCCATCTCGCCGAGGCCCTTGTACCGCTGCACCGGCTCCTTCCAGCCCTTCTTCTGCTTCTCCAGCTCGAGCAGGGTGCGGCGGAGCTCGGCGTCGGAGTAGGTGTAGAGGTAGCGGTCCTCGGCCTTGGCGCCGCGCTTCTTGCGCACGCCGGTCAGCTCGATCCGGTGCAGCGGGGGGACCGCCGCGTAGACGCGCCCGGCCTCCAGCATCGGCCGCATGTAGCGGTAGAAGAGGGTGAGCAGCAGGCAGCGGATGTGCGCCCCGTCGACGTCGGCGTCGGCCATCAGGATGACGCGGCCGTACCGGGCGGCGTCGAGGTCGAACGAGCGGCCTGAGCCGGCCCCGATCACCTGCAGGATCGCGGCGCACTCGGCGTTCTTCAGCATGTCGCCGACCGAGGACTTCTGCACGTTGAGGATCTTGCCGCGGATCGGAAGCAGCGCCTGGAACTCGGAGTCGCGGGCGAGCTTGGCGGTGCCGAGCGCGGAGTCGCCCTCGACGATGAAGAGCTCGCTGCGGTCCAGGCCCTCGCTGCGGCAGTCGACCAGCTTGGCCGGCAGCGCCGAGCTCTCCAGCGCGTTCTTCCGGCGCTGGGTCTCCCGCTGCTGGCGGGCGGCGAGGCGCGCCTTGGCGGCGTTGGCGATCTTCTCCAGCACGGTGCGGGCCTGCTGCTTTTCGGCGCGCTTGGTGGAGGCCAGGAAGGTGCGCAGCTCGCTGCTGACCACCGAGGAGACGATGCGGGAGGCGGCGGAGGTGCCGAGGATCTCCTTGGTCTGGCCTTCGAACTGCGGCTCGGGCAGGCGCACCGTGACGACGGCGGTCAGCCCTTCGAGGACGTCCTCCTTGGCAACCGGGTCGTCGTTGGCCTTGAGGAGCTTGGTGGCGCGCAGCTGGTCGTTGACGGTGCGCACCAGGGCCCGGTCGAAGCCGGCCAGGTGGGTGCCGCCCTTGGGGGTGGCGATGACGTTGACGAAGGAGCGGACGGTCGAGTCGTAGCCGGTGCCCCAGCGCAGGGCGACGTCGACGTCGAGCTCCCGGCGGACGTCGGTGGGCGTCATGTGGCCCTGCTCGTCCAGGACCGGCACGGTCTCGTTGAACGTGCCCTGGCCCTGGAAGCGCAGCACCGGGGTGAGGGGCTCGTCGGCGGCGAGGAAGGAGCAGAACTCGCTGATGCCGCCGTCGTAGTGGAAGTCCTCGGTGTAGGCCGGCTCGCCCTCGGTGCGCTCGTCGCGCACCCGGATGGTCAGCCCGGGGATGAGGAACGCCGTCTGGCGGGCGCGCTCGAGCAGCGCCTCGCGGGCGATGTCGGCCTCTTTCAAGAAGATCTGCCGGTCCGCCCAGAAGCGGATCCTGGTGCCGGTGGCGGACTTCTTGCGCGCGGCGGCCTCGGTCAGGCCGGAGGCGGGCGTGAAGGCGGCGTCCGGGCCGGGGGCGTCGAAGGTGCCGGGGATACCGCGGCTGAAGCTCATCGAGTGGGTGCGGCCGCTCCGGTCGACCTCGACGTCGAGCCGGGCGGAGAGCGCGTTGACGACGGAGGCGCCGACGCCGTGCAGGCCGCCGGAGGCGGTGTAGGAGCCGGAGCCGAACTTGCCGCCCGCGTGCAGCTTGGTCATCACGAGCTCGACGCCGGAGAGGCCGTACTTCGGCTCGGCGTCCACCGGGATGCCGCGGCCGTTGTCGCCGACCTCGACGGAGCCGTCGGGGTGCAGCACCACCTCGATGCGGGTGCAGAAGCCGCCCAGGGCCTCGTCGACGGAGTTGTCGATGATCTCCCACATGCAGTGGGTCAGCCCGCGGCTGTCGGTGGAGCCGATGTACATGCCGGGGCGCTTGCGGACCGCTTCCAGTCCTTCCAGGACCGAGAGATGCCGAGCGGAGTAGTCCTCGGGCTCGTGGACGGCTGCGGAAAGGGCGGTCACCTGGAGGTCTCCTGCGTAGGTCGGACAGAGCGCACGCCTGCAGTGGGGTGCTGGGCGTGCACGGGCGCGGTCGGCCGGATCCGGCTGCGGTGCCGGCCGCGGCGGCGCTGCCGTCGGCACGCGCCCGGTGCGGGGGCGGGCGGCCGGCGGCCGGCGCTGTCTCGCGGTGCCGCGGCCCCTCCCCCGTCCGCGGCGCGGCCGGCGGTGCCTCGCGCCGGCGCGGGCCGAACTCCAGCGAGGGTACCACTCGCCTCCCACAGGCCCGGCGGCTGCGGGCGCCCGGGGATTTGCGGCGTGTCGGAGCAGGCCACGCGGATTCCGCTGTCGGCGTACAGCGGTCCGGGTTGGGAAGGCGCATCCCCGGTTAGGTGTTGTCGTGAGTGACTGGCGCCGAGCATTGAGGATGGCGAAGTGACTGGAACCCTTGCCCCCACCCAGCCGCTGACGGCTGCAGACCGCTGCGACCGCTGTGGAGCGCAGGCTTATGTGCGGGTGGTCCTCGCCTCCGGCGGGGAGCTGCTCTTCTGCGCCCACCACATGCGCAAGCACGATGAGGAGATCCGCAAGATCGCCTCGGACATCCAGGACGAGACGAGCCGGCTCCAGGAGACTCCGGCCGCAGAAGCGGACGAGGAGCGGTAAGGACTCCCTCAGACCTCTCGCGGAGGCGGCGGCCCGACCGGGCCGCCGCCTCCCGTACGTCCGGCCCCTGCACGGCAGCGCCGCGGGCGGCGCGGCCGGCGGATCACTCCAGGACGCGGTAGTGGTAGCGGGATACCGGGGCGAAGCCGGCACTGCGGTAGAGCCGCCGGGCCGGCGCGTTGGCGTCGACGACGCAGAGGTAGGCGCGGCGCGCTCCCCGGGCGCAGGCCCAGGCGAGCAGGTCGGCGAGGACGGCGCCGGCCACACCCCGGCCGCGGGCGCCGGGCGCGGTCGCCATCGCGCAGACGGCCGCCCATTCCCCGTCCAGCACGATGCAGCCGCGGCCCCCGCCGCCCTTGTGCACGGCGTAGCCGGCCCGGACCCGGCCCAGGATGGCCAGTGTGCCGGCGGCGTGTGCGGGGCTCCCCGCGTCCGCGGCCAGGAGCTCCCGCCACCGCTCCTGCGGCGCGTCCGCGACCTCCGCTGCGCCGGCCGCAGCCGGCGGACCGGTGAGCGGGCGGGCCAGGACCAGCGACGGTTCGACGACCGCATAGCCGTGCTCGGCCAGCCGCGCGTCGGCACGCTCCTCTCCGGGCCACACCTGTGCGCACGGCCGCAGGCCGCGCTCGGTGTAGAAGCGCGTCACGGCGCCGGGGTCCGGGACGGGCCCGCCGCCCCCTGCGGACTCCCCCGCGCACACTGCGCTGTTGGCCCGCTTGGTGACCCCGCCGGCGGTGCCGAACCGCCAGCCGCCCTGCACCGCCGTCCGCTCCGGCGGCCAGTCCCGCGCCACCCGCTCCGCCCACGCGTCCATCCGCCCTCCCCGCTCACCGCCGGCTGGTGCCGCGGAGCCTATCCGGGCTGGCCGCAGGGCGGGCCTCCGCCCCCGGCCGGCGCGCAGCGGGGCGGTACCGGCCCTACGATGGGTCCCGGCCCGCGGGGACCGGGCCGCACGCATCACCGGAGGGACGTCCATGCTGATCCTGCTGCCGCCGTCGGAGGGGAAGGCCGAGACGGGAGCGGGTCCCGCCCTCGACCTGGACGGGCTGGGGCTGGCTGAACTGAACGGCGCGCGGACCGAGGTGCTGGCGGCGCTGGAAGGGCTCTGCGCCGGGCCGGCGGAGACGGCGATGGACATCCTGGGCCTGACCGCCAACCAGGCCGGCGCGGTGCAGCGGAACCGGGCGCTGCGCACCGCACCCGCGCTGCGCGCCGCCGACCTGTACACCGGAGTCCTCTACGAGCGGCTCGACCTGCCCGGGCTGCTGTCCGGGCCGGCCGCCGGCCGCACCGCCGAATCCGTGCTCATCCTCTCCGGGCTGTGGGGCGCCGTCGGCGTCGGCGACGCGCTGCCGCCGTACCGGCTGTCGATGGGCGTGAAGCTTCCGCCGCTGGGCGGCCTCGCCGCCTTCTGGCGCCGGCACCTCGCCGAACCGCTGGCCAAGCGGGCCGACGGCCAGCTCACCGTGGACTGCCGCTCCGCCGCCTACGCGGCGGCGTTCCGCCCGGAGGGCGAGGCCGCCGCGGTGCGGGTGGTCCGGGAGACCCGGTCCGGCGGCGCTGTGCGGCGCAGCGTCGTCTCGCACATGGCCAAGGCGACCCGCGGCGCGATCGCGCGGACGCTGCTGGAGCAGGGCGCCGAGCCGGAGACGCCGGACGAGCTCGCCGCGGCGCTGAACGACCTCGGCCACCGCGCCGAAACGGACCCCCCGAAGCGCGCGGGCGCGCCGGCGACCGTCACCGTCGTCGAGGACTGACCGGCGCCTCCCGAGGGCCGCCCCGCGCGGGCCCGGAGCGGGTGTGCCGCGGCGCTCCGGAGCAGGTAACGGATGCGTCTCGGCGCTTTATCCCGCACATACGCGGGATCCGCGAGGATCGGCCGTGGCAGAGATGATGGACCGCTCAACGGACGCGGACACCCCCTTGCCCGGGCCTCGCCACACCCGGGCAGGGGAGCTCTCCCCCGCCGCGGGAGACCCGGCCCACCGCGGGAGATCTGGCCTCTCGCGGGGCCGGCGCCGCCCTTCGCCGCGCACCCGCCCGGGCGCCGGCCGCCCGGCAGCGCCGCAGGCCCTGCCCGCGCCCCCGCCTTCCGGCCGGAGCTGCCGCGCCGCGCCATGCCGTGCCGTGCCGCAGAACGCCGCTCTGGCCCCGCAGACCCGTTCCTGCTCCTGCCCGCAGGGCGCCGCCGGCCGGGATGCGGAGCAGGCCGTCCGGCGGCTGGCGCACCGCGGGGCACCGCAGGCCGCACATGCACCGGGCGCCGACCGCGTGTGCGGTCGGCGCCCGGTGCATGCCAGCCCGTACGGGGGCGTCTGCCAGAGTGCGGCCGGAGCCGCCGGCGCCCTAGTCCAGGTAGTCGCGGAGGACCTGCGAGCGCGACGGGTGCCGCAGCTTCGACATGGTCTTGCTTTCTATCTGGCGGATCCGCTCACGGGTGACCCCGTAGACCTTGCCGATCTCGTCCAGCGTCTTCGGCTGGCCGTCGGTCAGCCCGAACCGCATGGAGACCACGCCGGCCTCGCGCTCGGAGAGGGTGTCCAGCACGGAGTGGAGCTGCTCCTGCAGGAGCGTGAAGCTGACCGCCTCACCGGGCTGGATCGCCTCGGAGTCCTCGATCAGGTCGCCGAACTCGCTGTCGCCGTCCTCGCCGAGCGGGGTGTGCAGCGAGATCGGCTCGCGGCCGTACTTCTGCACTTCGACGACCTTCTCCGGGGTCATGTCGAGCTCCTTGGCGAGCTCCTCCGGAGTCGGCTCCCGGCCGAGGTCCTGCAGCATCTGCCGCTGGACGCGGGCCAGCTTGTTGATGACCTCCACCATGTGCACCGGAATGCGGATGGTGCGCGCCTGGTCGGCCATCGCGCGGGTGATGGCCTGCCGGATCCACCAGGTGGCGTAGGTGGAGAACTTGAAGCCCTTGGTGTAGTCGAACTTCTCCACCGCGCGGATCAGCCCCAGGTTGCCCTCCTGGATGAGGTCCAGGAACAGCATGCCGCGGCCGGTGTAGCGCTTGGCGAGCGAGACCACCAGGCGCAGGTTCGCCTCGAGCAGGTGCTTCTTGGCGCGGGCGCCGTCCTCGGCGATCCACTCCAGCTCGTCGCGGAACTCCACGCTGAGCGTGCTGCTCTCTTCGGCGAGCTTCTCCTCGGCGAACAGGCCGGCCTCGATGCGCTTGGCCAGCTCCACCTCCTGCTCGGCGTTGAGCAGGGCGACGTTGCCGATCTGCTTGAGGTAGTCCTTGACCGGGTCGGCGGTGGCGCCGGCCGCGACGACCTGCGCGGCGGGGGCGTCGTCGTCGTCCTCGTAGAGGACGAACGCCTCCTCCTCGGAGGTGTTGGCCGCGGCCTTCTCCGGGATGCCGACCGCCTCGGGCTTGCCGCCCGCGCCGGCCACCGGCCCGCCCACCGGCTCCGGCTTGTCGCCGCCGGTGTCCTCGACCAGCTCCAGTTCGACGCCGGTGTCCTCGACGTCGTCCTCGACCTCGAGCTCGATGTCGACGTCCTCGGCCGCCTCCAGCTCGGCGTCGTCCTTTGCGGGCTTGCCCGCGGCCTTGGCGGGCGCGGCCTTCTTGGCGGCCGGCTTCGCGGGCGCGGCCTTCTTCGCCGCGCTCTTCTTCGCGGCGGGCTTGGCGGCGCTCTTCGGCGCCGGAGCCTCGGCCGGGGCCTCCCCTGCGTCCGCCACGACGGCGGTGACCGTCTCCGGCGGGTCCTGGGCGGCAGCGGCGCGCCGCTTGGCGCCGGCGGCCGGCTCCGTGCGCGCGGCCGCAGCCGGTTTGGCCGCCGTCTTCCGGCGGGCGGACTTGCGTCGGGCGGGGGCGGACTCCTCGGCACCCACGACGAGGGTCACGCCTTCCTTGGTCAGGCTGCGCAGCACAGCCTGGGCCTGCGACATGGGGATGTCGGCCTCTTCGAAGGCACGGCGCACGTCCTCGGGCTCAAGGTACCCCTGGGACCGCCCACGCTCGATCAGCTGCTGGATGACGGGCTCTTGCAGCGACTCCGGCTGTTGAGAGCGGGTCGAACTGGCAGGTGACACAAACACCTCTCGAACGGACGTGTGGCGAGATTGCTGGACCCGGCGGTCCGAAGACCGGTGGGGGGCCTCTCGGGGAGCGGAGCCACCGCCACCCGACCCCTGCCCGGGATCATCCCCGCCGCGGGGATGCCGATTTCCCATCAGCGTATGCGCCCTCTCTGGCGTTCGGGCCCATGCGCCCAGTAGGGTTTTTACCGCGGCCGTACGGCTTCCAACCCCGCTGCCTGGTTCGGGTCCTGACCCCACCCCCCGCCGCAGCGGGGCTGATGGTTCCGCCGCCCTGGCAGCGGCAGACTTCCTCGTACGGACTACTCCTCCGGCGCGGCCTCGATCACCGGAAGGTGGACGGCGAGCAGTGTGACGTCGTCGTCCTGCTCATACCCAGCGAGCATGCCCTCCACAAAATACTGGAGCATCAGCTGTGGATCGCCCACCACCTCCGACGGCGCACGGGACGCCACGGCGACTAGTTCGTCGAGACCGGAGGCGACGGAGCGCTTCCGGTTCTCCACCAGACCATCGGAATAGAGCACCACGGTGTTACCGGGTTGGACGAAGAATTTGTGGTGGCCCCGCTCCGAGCGCACGCCGAGGGGCGTGTCCGGCTGCGTCTCCAGCAGCGACGGCTCGGTCCCTCCGGTGACCACGAGCGGCGGCAGGTGCCCGGCGTTGCTCAGGTCGATCTGGCCGGTCGAGGGGTCGAGCACGAAGTAGACGAGGGTGGTCACCTGGTCGACCGCCTCGGTGGCGTCGAACATCCGGTCCAGCCCGGTGAACACGTCGGCCGGCTCCGGCATGCTGAACGCGAGGGCGCGCAGCGCGTTGCGCACCCGGCTCATCCCGGTGGCGGCCTTGATGCCCTTGCCCATGACGTCGCCGAGCACTCCGGCGATGCGGCCGTCGGGCAGCGGGAAGGCGTCATACCAGTCTCCGCCGACCTGGACGTGCTGGGTACCGGAGCGGTAGAACGCCTGCATCCGGACGCCCTGCACCTCCGGCAGGGCTTCCGGCAGCAGGCTGGCCTGGAGCGCCTCGGCGGTGCGGTGCTCGCGCTCGAACAGGCGGGCCCGCTCCAGTGCCAGCGCGCACTGGCCGGCGAGGGCCTCCAGGAAGACCTTGTCGTCGTCGGAGACATCGCGGGCCGCGGTGAAGGCGAACCGCAGCGCGCCGACCGGCGTGCCGCCGCTCAGCAGCGGAAGCGCGACCCAGCTGCGCTCGTCGGTGGCGGCGAGGAAGCGCTCCGCCTCGGGGTCCTCGCCGAGCAGTTCGCGCAGTGCCGCGGGGCCGCCGGCGATGCAGGGGCGCTGCTCGCGCACCGCCAGCGAGAGGATCTGCGGCAGGTCGCCGCCGCTGCCGCCGTCCTCGCCGCGCGGCGCAGAGCCGGCCCGGCCGATAACGCGGAGCCGGCTGCGGCCGTCGCCCAGTTCGGCGACGGCGGTGCGGTCGGCGCCGACGGCGGCCCGCCCGATCTCGCCCATCACCCGCACCACCTGCTCGACGGTGAGCGCCTCGGCCAGGTCGGCGGTGGCCTTCTGCAGCCGGACGGTGCGCAGTGCGGCCTCACCCAGCTGCTGGGTGAGGCGCTGGCGCATGTCGTCGGCCTCGTGCTGGGTGGTGACGTCGGTGTGCGCGCCGACCCACTCCGCCAGCTCCTCGCCGCGCATCATCGGCACCGCCCGGGACCGGAAGTGCCGGGCGTCGCCCGAGGGCGTGCGGACCCGGTAGGTCTCGTCGAACACGGCGCGGTCGGCGACCGCGTCGCCCCAGGAGCGGGTGATCCGCTGCTGGTCGTCCGGGTGCACGGCGGCCAGCCAGCCGTGCTCCAGGTACTCGGCCCGGCTCTGGCCGGTGATGGCGCGCCACTCGGGGCAGTCCTCTTCGATCGCTCCGTCCGGGCCGGCCGCCCACACGACCTGGCTGGTGGCCCGGAGCAGCGAGCGGTAGCGGTCCTCGGCGCGCAGCCGGTCGGACAGGTCGACCGCGATGAGCGCCACGCCCTGCACGGCGCCGCCGTCCCCGAAGGCCGGGAACCAGGACAGCGCCCAGCGGGCCGTGCTGCCGCCGGCGCTGGGGGCCGGCAGCGCACCGCCGGCGACCACCGGCTCGCCGGACAGGACGCGGGCGATGGCGGCCTCGTGCGCATCGGCGACCGCGCTGTCGGCGAGGACCTCACTGGGCACCCGGCCGGCGCACTCCTCTTCACTGCGGCCGTAGACGCGGGCGAGGGCCGGGTTGACCCGGCGGAACCGGGAGGCGGTGTCGAAGAGGGCGAAACCGAACGGCGCCTCGGCGAGGATGGTCGCCAGGAGGTCGGAGTCGGACGGCGACATGCGGGGGAGCGGGACGGACGTCTCGGTGCTCATGGGCGACACCTCCGGTGTCCTTCCCCGCGGGAGGGGGCTCGGTTGCACAGCGGGCGCCGGATTCTCCTTACGTACACGGTCCGGGCCGCACCGTGGCCGAGCGGCGCGGCACCGGTTCAGCATAGGCCACGCCCCCGGACGGCGTTCGCGCCGCGGAGCGGAGCGCGGAGGGGTCCGCGGATGGGGATCCCGGCCGCCGCTGACGGCGAAAGGCAAATGATACGCCGCGGTGCCGCCCCCGCGCCGTGCGTTCGGCATTTCGGCCGCCCCATTTCTGGCAGATTTCCGCTTTACGGCTGCAACCCCGTGCCGCGGACGCCCGGCACCGCCGCCGCCGGCGGCACCGCGCGCGGCGCGGAGCGCTGCGGTGCCGCACTTGTGGCGCGCCGGGGCGGCCCTCACCCGCCCCGGCCGCCACCCGCGCACCGGGCGCCTCCAGTGCACCGCCGCGGGCCGTGCGGCCAAGGGCCGCCCCGGCGCGGCGCAAAGGCTGGGCAAGGACTCGCAGAGCGGGGCTTGACACCCCGGTGCGAGGCAGTGAAATGGATGGTGGTCACCGTCCGACCCGCCGTCGAGAGGCGTGAGCGAGGATGCTCCAGACTGATCCCGTCGCCGACCTGGACCAGGTTGCGCGCCGCCTGAACGATGAGTTCGGCTCCCTGGCCCCGGGGCGCGTGCGCCGGTGCGTGCACGACGCCTGGAACTGCGCCGAGCACCTCGGCTACCGGGTCACCCCGGTCCTGGTGGAGCGGGTTGCGCGGGAGCGGCTGCAGGCCGCCGTGATGTCGGCGCCGCCGTCCGAGCGGTGCGCGGCGCCGCGCGCCGCAGACCACGACCTGCTCAGCTGAGCGGCGGGCCGCCCGGTGCCCTAGTCTCGGTCGGGTGCCCCTACCGCAGCCGCCCTCCGGACCCGCGCCCGATCCCGTCTTCGCGGAGATGCTGCGGGTCGCCCGCGCCCTGCTCGCCGTACGCGACCCGCTCGACGCCGAACTGGTCGTGGCGCGCATGCTGGGCGCCTGGTGGGGGCAGCACATCCCGGGCATGTCCGGGGACCGGGTCGAGCAGCACCTGACCGAGGGCCTCGTCGCGCACGCCGCGGCGTCCGGAACTCCGGCCGGGCTCGCGCTGCTCTCCGGTGTCGCGGCGCTCGGCGCCTCCGAGCAGGCGCGGGCGCTGGCCGGGCACGGCGTGGCCGCGCTGTCCGACCGGGGCGACCTGCACCGGCCGGCGTGGGCCGACCAGGTCGGCCGGGTCACCGCGGTTGCGGCGCACCGGTCCCGCGACCGGTTCGGCGACGCCGACGAGCTGATCTGCGTGTTCCGCCGCGGCGGCGCCGAGGCCGCGGACAGCGCCGCGGACGGGCTGCACGCGCTGATCGCGGTGGTCGACCACAACGCGGGCGGGGTGCTGCGCGACGCCTGGGTCACCGCGAAGGTCGAGCGCACCCTGGAGCACTGCCGCGCGGAGGCGTCCGGCAACCCGATGGCGCTGTTCGAGGAGATCGCTCCGGCGCGGGCGCGCACACTGCTGGAGCGGGCACTGGAGCGGACCGACCGCGTGGTGCGCGGCGGAGCCGACGACCGCCCGGCACGGCTCACCGCGGCGGGCGACGCGGAGCTGCGCTCGCCGTCGCTGGCAGCCCACCATGCGCTGCTGCGGTCCCGGCTGCGGTCGCTGCCGGCCGAGGAGCCCGCCTGCACCGGCCCGGTGTGGCGGCGCGACGCGCGGTCGATGCTCGCGGCGCGCTTCCTCGCCTCGGAGGAGGCGGCGGAGCTGTCCGACTCCTATGCGGCGAGCCGCTGCGTCGACCGGATCATCGGCTACGGCTGCGACGTCGATGCCGGGCGGCCGCTGCGGGTCAGCCCGCGCAAGGTGGAGACGTTCCTGCTGACCTGGCTGCCGCGCCGCGTGGTGCTGCTGCCGGAGGAGCAGGAGGCCATGCCGCACGTGCTGGGCGCGTGGATCCGCTGGGCGGGGCCGCGCTGCGGCCTTCCCGAGCCCGCGGTGGGCGCCTGCCTGGATGCGCTGTGGGAGTCGACCGGCGAGTTCGCCCGCGTCTACGACGACCCGGCGGCGGCGCTGGGCCTGGGCCGGCGCGAGATCCGCCGGCTGCTGCCCGACGGCGACCTGGATGCGCTGCCGCGGCGGATGTTCGCGTTCCCGCTGCTCGCCGGCGACCTGGTGGACCAGGCCGAGGACGCGTTCGACCCGATGACCCGGCAGGGCCGGCGCGCGCTGCTGCGCCTGGACCACTTCGGCGAGCTGGACGGCGGCCTGGACGGCGAGGAGCGGCGCGGCCGCCATTCGGTGGACGGCGGCCGGACCGGGCCGCAGCCGGCGGCGCCCCGGTCCGGCGGGGAGGACTCCCCCGCTCCCGGATCAGCGGAATCCCGCGGGGGCCGCGGGGCACCGGGGAAGGACGGTGCGGCCGGTGCGCACGGGGCGCCCGGTGCCGACGGTGCGCCGGCCGGCGCGGACCGCGGCGGCGAGCTCGACGCACACGAGCGGCTGGCGCTGCGGCTCTGGCACGGCGACCCCCCGGAGCTGTGGGCGGCGGCCGAGCGGCTGCTGGACCGCGGCCGGACCCGCCCGGACGTCCTCGCGACCCTGCTCGCCGCCCTGTCCAGCGGCGGCGACGCCGACCCCGCCCTGCTCACCGCCCGCCTGCGCGAGCTCTGACGCGCACCCGGCTTGCGGGCCCCCGCAGCCCCCGGCACCAGCTCCCGGGAAACCGGGCGCGGCGGCGGGGGGGTCGGCCCCCTGCCTGCCCACCGCGGCTTCCTCTGCTCCCCGCGCGCAGCGGGGCGCTGCGCGGCACCCTCCGGCGCCCGGCTCCCGGACGCCGGACGGCCGCGGACCGCGGTGCAGGCCCGCCGGCGGTGTGCGGTCCCGCGCTGCCGCCGGAGCACGGCGGCGCGTCCCGGTCCCCCGCGCCGCACGCCCGGCTGGGAGCGCGGCCGGATCGCCGGCGCAGACACGGCCGGCCCGGGGCGGAGGCCCGCAGGCCGGCGGGATGCGGAGGCGGAACCCGCCTCTCAGGGTTCGAGGAGGCGCTCGCGCAGGGCGTCCACGGTGCCGGCGGTGAGGCCGAGGCCGTCGGAGACGTAGCGGTCGAAGGTGCCGAAGGCGCGCTCGATCTCGGCGAAGGCCGTGGCCAGGTACTCGGGGCGGACCTCGATGATGGGCTCGACGAGGTCGGGGGCGACGCCGGCGTCCTCGGCCTGGCGGTAGACGGCGCGGCGGAGCCGGCCCATCCGGGCATTGCTGGCGAGGTAGTCCTCGAACACGGTGTCGCGGTCGGCGCCGAGCAGGGTGAGCAGCAGGGCCGCGCCCCAGCCGGTGCGGTCCTTGCCAGCGGTGCAGTGGAAGACCAGCGGCCCCGGGCCGGTGGCGGCGCGCTGCACCAGGGACGCGTAGCCGCGGTGCGCGTCGCCGGTGGTGACCAGGGCGCTGTTGACGGCGTGCATGAACGCTACGGCGCCGCCGTTGCCGAGGTGGCGGGCCGCCTCGGCCGGGTCGGTGAGGATGCGGTTGAGGTCGCCGCCGGTGGAGTGGTCGCCCTGCACGTCGAGCACGGCGTAGGTGGCGCCGTCCGGCACGCGGTCCGGCTCGGCGGTCCGCTCCAGCTCCGTGCGCAGGTCGAGGACCTGGCGCAGGCCGCTGCCGGAGAGGGCGGCGAAGTCGGCGTCGTCCAGCCGGGCCAGCGCGTCGGCGCGGTAGACGAGGCCGCTGCGCACGGTCGCTCCGGTCGCGGTGCGGTAGCCGCCGAGATCGCGGAAGTTGGGCAGAGTCCGGTAGGGGGCCACATGGTTTGTCACCCCAGTGACGATACCGCCCGGTCGGTTCCGGCGGGAGCGGCGGGCTCCCGCGGCAGCCGGGCGCTCAGCCCGAGTGGGCGGCCAGGAGCGCGGGCACCTGCTCGCTGGCTTCGCGGACGTCCTTCACGGTGTCCACGCCGCGCCAGAAGCCGTCGATCCGGTAGCCGAAGAGGCGGCCCTCCTCCGCCAGGCGCGGGAAGGTGGACGACTCGTGGTCGCCCTTCTCCGGAAGCAGCCCGGTGAGCTCCGGCTCGAACAGGTAGACGCCAGCGTTGATCCAGAACGGGAGCAGCGGGCTCTGGGTGAAGCCGCCGATCGCGCCGGCGTCGTCGACGTCGACGATGCCCCAGCTGGTGCGGTACTGCGCCAGCGCGAGGGTGCCCAGGCCGCCGCGGGCCCGGTGGAACGCGGCGAACTCGTCCAGCGGGAACCAGGTGAGCACATCGCCGTTGAGCGCGAAGTAGCGCTCGCCGGTGCGCAGCCCGGTGGCGGCGTAGCGCAGCGCGCCGCCGCGGCCGAGCGGCTCGTCCTCCACGAGCAGGGTGATCTCCGGCCCCTCGGTGCGCTCGGCCAGGTGCTCGCGCAGCACCTCCGCCTTGTAGCCGCAGGAGACCACCGCGTGCTCGACCCCGTAGCCGGCCAGCCACTCCAGCTGGTAGTCGATGATCGGCCGGTCAGCCACCTCCACCATCGCCTTGGGGCGGGTGTCGGTGTAGGGGCGCAGCCGGGTCGCCTGGCCTCCGGCGAGGATGACGGCCTCACGCACGGGCGCGGTGCTGGAACTCATGCAGCGGACCTTAGCAGGGCACTCGGCCGCGTCAGCGCCGGACCGCGGGCCCGTACCGGCCACCGGATTCCCGCCCCGCCGGCCCGTCCGGCCGACCGCCGTCCGCCGCAGCCCGCCGCCGGCGAGGGGCGGATCAGCCCTGGGTGACCTCGGCGTAGGCGCCGCGGACGTCGGCGCTGGTGATCCGGGTGAGGTCGGCCGCGGTCGCCTGTTCACCGCGCTCCTCGGCGACGCGCACGTCGCGGTGCGAGGCGGCCTTCTCGTAGAGCGAGCGGGCGAACCGGCCGTTGCCCATCTCGTCGACCCACTCCTCGGCGCAGATGTGCTCGAAGATGCGGTGCAGGTCGGTGCGGGCGGCCGGGTCGAAGGCGTCACCGGTGCCGGCGGCGACCGCGTCGGCGATCTCGGTGAGCTGCTCGGCGGTGTAGGAGGGGAAGCTGACGCGCACGTTGAACCGGGAGGCGAGTCCGGCGTTGCTGGCGAGGAACCGGTCCATCTCCCCCGGGTAGCCGGCCAGCACGATCACCAGCCGGGAGCGGTCGTCCTCGGCGCGCTTGAGCAGCGTCTGCACCGCTTCGGCACCGAACGCGTCGCCTCCGCTGTAGCCCGGGTTGGACAGCGCATAGGCCTCGTCGACGAAGAGGACGCCGCCGAGCGCCTTGTCCACCAGCGCGTTGGTCTTGATGGCGGTCGCGCCGAGGTGCTCGCCGACCAGGTCGGAGCGCTGCGCCTCGACGACGCCGGTACGGCTGAGCAGGCCCAGCGCGGCGAACACCCGGCCCAGCACGCGCGCCACCGAGGTCTTGCCGGTGCCGGGCGGGCCGGAGAACACGAAGTGGCGCATCGGCGGCTGGGCGGGCAGGCCCTGCTCGGCGCGGAGCTTGGCCATCCGCAGCTGCGCGGCGATCGAGCGCACCTGGCTCTTCACCGGGTCCAGCCCGATCATCGCGTCCAGCTCGGCGAGCGCCTCGGCCAGGTCGGGCGCCTCGCCGAAGCCGGGCATCCGGGCGGTGAGCTGGCGGTAGGCGGAGGCGATGTCGGGGTCGCGGACGGTCACCAGTTCGCCGGGGGCGAGTGCGCCGCCCTCCCCCGCGGTGACGACGCGCACGTCGCGGGCCTCGGCGGCCTTCTCCACCAGCGAGCGGGCGAACCGGCCGTTGCCCAGCTCGTCGACGGCGCCGCGCCGCTCGGCCTCGTCCAGCCGGCCGCGGAGCGCATCGGCGGCGGGGGCGTCCAGCACGTCGCCGCGCACCTCGAACCGGCGCTCGCAGATCCGGAAGAGCTCGTCGGCGGTGTAGGAGGGGAAGGTGACGCGGGTGGCGAAGCGGGAGGCAAGGCCCGGGTTGGAGGCGAGCAGGCGGTCCATCTCCGACTCGTAGCCGGCGAGCACGATCACGACCTGGTCCCGGTCGTCCTCGGCGCGCTTGAGCAGCGTCTGCACCGCTTCGGCGCCGAACCGGTCGGCCTGCCCGTCGCCTTCGTTGACCAGCGAGTAGGCCTCGTCGATGAAGAGGACGCCGCCGAGCGCCCGGTCCACCAGCGCGTTGGTCTTGATGGCGGTCGCGCCCAGGTATTCGCCGACCAGGTCGGAGCGGTGCGCCTCGACGACGCGGTCGGTGGGCAGCAGGCCGAAGGAGTGGAAGATCGTGGCGAGGGTGCGGGCGACGCTGGTCTTGCCGGTGCCGGGCGGGCCGGAGAACACCAGGTGCCGCAGCGGCTTGTCGACGGTGTAGCCGGCATCGGCGCGCAGCCGCGCCGCCTCGATGGACGCGGCGATCGCGCGGACCTGCTGCTTGACCGGACCGAGGCCGATCATGTCCTCCAGCCGGGCCAGCGCCTCGTCGACCGGGAGTGGCTCGCCGGTCTCCTCGGCGCCGCCGCTCTGCGCCGCCGGAGCGGCTCCGGCGGTGCCGCGCTCCGCCTGCCGGGGCGCGGAGCCGGTTCCGGCAGACGCCGCGGCCGGGCCCTGCGCAGCACCGCCGCCGGCCGGGCCCATGCTGCGCCGCAGCCGGTAGGCCGCGGCGGCCCTCCAGGCGAGTGCGGTGGCCGCCGCGGCCGCCGCGGTGACCAGGCCGAGGCCGGCCGGCGCACCGCCGGAGATCATGCCGGCCAGGCCCACGGCGAGGCCGAGGATGAGCGCGACGAGCAGGGCGAGCAGCGTGGTGTGCCAGACGGGGTACTCGCGGATCCGCGACGCGGCGACGGTCACCAGGATCGGCACCAGCGGTAGCAGGAGCAGTACGCCGCGGTCGGCCACCGGGATGGGGATGCTCAGCAGGACTGAGGCGAGGATGAGCCAGCCGAGGCAGACGAGGGTGGTGGCGACGGCGTCGACCGAGTGCATGGCCGCCGCGAAGATCGAGAGCGCCGCCAGTACGGCGGCGACGGTGGGGAAGACCGGCACCTGCAGCAGGAAGGCGGCCAGTGCGGCGGCCGCGAGGATCGCGACGGCGATGGTGGCGCGGGTGCGCGGAGGGCGGGCGCGGTAAGCGGCGCGGACCCGCTCCAGAGCGCTGTGCTCTCTCGTCTGGGCCCCTGCCCGGGACCCGTTGTCGCGCGGCATCCGGCCCCTCCCTTCCCCATTGGCCCGTCCCATACTGCCGCGAATCCCTTCCGCTGCAGAACCGGCCGTGCCCGCTCTTCGGCGTGTCGCGGCACCGGCACCGCCCGCGGCGCCCGCCGGAGGCGCCGTCCGGCACCGCCCGCGGCGCCGCGGATACCGCCGGTGCGCCGGCCCGCGCCCGTCCGGGCGGCGGGCACGCGGGCGGCTGCGGCGCGGTCCGGCCCGGCCACCGGACACGGGCCACACTGTCCCAGGTCGGCGGCGAGCGCCAGTCCGGAAGGCCGCCGGATCAGCACGGTCTGCCCGCGCAGGGCGCGGCAGCAGCGTCCTCCGCAGCGGGCCCCTCCCCCCACCGCGGCGACCGGCGCGCCCTCCGCCGACCGCGCGGGGGCCGCACCGGAGCGGACCGCCGGGTCGGCGGTGGGCCGACGCTCCGCGCAGCGCCGCGAAGCGGAGCGGGCCGGGGCAGCCCTCGCTCCGGTCCGCACCGGCCCGGGTCCAGCCAGGGGCCGCCGGTCCGCGGCGGAGCAGTACGGCCGCGCCGGGCGCCAGCGTGCGCCCTCCGGTTCGGCGGCGCTCGCCGCGGACACCGTTGCCCACCGTGCACCGGGAACCGGCCCGGCGCGGGTGCTGCCCCGAAGGGTTCGAAGGGCTCATCGGGGCGCAGGCGGGGGCGGTGGAACGGGCAGCCGCGGACGGGCCAGGTCGTCCCGCGGCAGCGGAGCAGCCCTCTGGCAGACCGGCCGCCCGGCCCTCACGCTCCGGTCCGTACCGGCCCGGAGCGCAGCGAGGGGTCAGAGCAGCGCGGCCTGTCCGGCAGGGCCCGGCTTGGGGCGGCGGAGGTGGCGCCAGCGGGGCAGGCCGTCAAGGTAGGACCAGGTCATCCGGTGGTAGGGGGTGGGGCCGTGCTCGTCCAGGGCGGCCCGGTGCACGGGCGAGGGGTAGCCGGCGGCGGTAGCGAAGCCGTAGCCGGGGTGGTCGGCGTCGAGCCCGGCCATCCAGCCGTCCCGCTCGACCTTGGCCAGGACCGATGCTGCGGCGACCGTGGCGGAGGTCAGGTCGGCCTTGACGGCGGTGCGCACCCGCCAGGGGCGGCCGACGAAGTCGTGCGCACCGTCCAGGATCACCGCATCGGGGCGGACCGACAGGCCGTCCAGGGCGCGGCGGGCCGCCAGCCCGAGGGCGGCGGTCATGCCGAGCGCGTCGATCTCCCCGGCCTCGGCGCGCCCGAATGCGTGGTCGGCCACCCAGCCGCGCAGCTCCGCGGCCATGCCGGTGCGGCGCTTGGCGGTGATCCGCTTGGAGTCGGTGAGGCCCTCGGGGAACGGTGCCGGCCCGGCCACCGCGGCGCAGACGAGCACCGGACCGGCCCACGCGCCGCGGCCGACCTCGTCGACGCCGGCGATACGGGCGGAGCCGCCCGCCGCCAGCTCCTCTTCCAGGGCGAACCCGGGCGGCTCTGCCGCGGCTGCAGACGTGGTCACGCGGCCACCCTACTGCGGCCCGCAGCCGCGCCCGCACCGGTGCGCAGGCCGCCGGCCTCGGGCGCCAGGGCGTGTGTGGTGTGGCGTTCGTCGCGAGCGGTGTCGGCGGTGCACCCGCCGCACGGCCGGCGAAGGAGTCAGGGCGGGGTTTCCCTGTCGAGAAGAGGAGAACGCCGCGAGGGGCGTGCCAGGGCGCCGCGCAGCAGGGCAGTTGTCCACCCAACACGCCCTAAGCCCCGGGGCGCCCCGAACCGGCGGGTGCGCCCGGACACTCCGGATAGCGGGCGGGTGCGGCACTGCGGCGGCGCCGGGGCGGAGGATCGCGGTCGGCTCCGGGCGCGTCCCGGGCCGCACCGGGCAGGGCGACGGAGGGAACGCGGTGGCGGTCGCGGAGGCGCACGGCGCGCGGAACGGGCCTCTCTACGACGGGGCAGCGCTGGTGCTGCGCTGCGCGGCGCTGCTGGTGGCCGCGGAGGCGGCGCTGGCGGCCGGCGCCCTGCCGGGGCCGCGCGCGGCGCTGC